>JAJBUH010000161.1 GCA_020860445.1 Bacteroidales bacterium
TGCGCTCGATGAAGCGCCTCGTCCCCGAGTTCAAAAGCCAGCACTCGGTGTATGAAGAGTTGGACAAAGCTGTGGCCCGCTAAATCCGAGTGGGCCAACCTTGCCTCGGCGCAAAGCTGCAAGTCGCCTTTCAACGGTATAAAAGGAAAAATGTTGATTAACTGGAACTGGGCAATTGCTGGAGCCTTGCCCAGCTTCTTTAAGCGTTGCAAAAAGCCATGATTGAACCGAAATCAAGAGAATTGCTCGAAAGGTTGGCGAAGATGATTCTTGACAAAGCGGCCGAGCAAAAGAAGATGCAGGCCGAATTAGAGCGCATCAAGGCTGAGACCGAGGAAATGGAGGCCAGATTGACAGCCCAAAAGGAGGAGAAAGAGAGGCTGCGTCGAATCGTGCAATACTACAAGCAGCGCTGCGAGCAACTGATGAAAGATGAACTATAGGTTAGGAAAAAGCTGCCATTGAAAAATGGCAAATGTCGACAAAGTTAAAGAGGGGGTTATGCGCTCATGTTATGCGATTGCAATTCCGATTGAGGATTGCAAGATAGAGGATGGATACGTGGCATTGAATCCGCAAGGAGCCGCTTTGGAAAAGATACAAGATCCCGACAATAAGGCGCAGGAGGCGAGCTGCGAGGCAGCGGCCACAGAAATGCAGGTGAAAGCCAAAAATGGGGAAACCATAGAGCTCAAGACCGGGTTGTCGGCCTCGTACGTCAGACACCTGATCGAGAGCTTCGAGATAACCAAGCTGCACGTGGAGTGCGCGGAGAATCCGAAGGAGTGGTTCATCGTGCCTTTCCTGGGGGAGGCCACGGCGCGGCATGACCAGCCGTTTTGCTTGTCCGAGCTCAACAACCTGTTCTTCGGCTCGGTCAGCGGCTTCAAGGACTACAAGCTGCAGATGCTGTTCCTACTCCACGCCAACCCCAGATGGGGCAACGACCCCGGCTCGCCGATGAGAGGAGAGCTGGTCTTTTTCTCCAACGAGGTCCAGGAGAGGGTGAGGAAAGAAGTGTACTCCATCTTCGGTCCACCGGACGCGCAGAAGAAGCTTTCGCCGAGCGTCGGCGACGGCAACGCCTCGTACTGGTTCGACCACAATTTGCCCTTCCTGCGGAAGGTGTACCGGATCACGCCCGAGTTCGAGGAGCTGTCGGGCATCGGGAAGCACCTGGCGGGCTTCGACATCTCGCGTCACGAGGGGTACCTGCTGTGGGAGCAGACGCTGTTCGCCGGGGACAAGGAGCCGAGCTGGCGCCCGACTGTGAAGGTCTACGCCGTTGTGCTCAACAGTTACGTCTACATCGTGCCTATCGCCGACAAGATGTCGATGTACGCCTTTGAGTACGAGGATGGGAGGAAGGACGACTGCCTTTTCTTCCTGCTGCGGTACTTCACCTGCGGCCTTAGGAACAAGCGCACCCTGCTCCCCAAAGCCGACGCCCTGCGCGGCATAGGCATCAAATCTTATCGCAAGGTCAAGAAGGTGCCATTCGGCCCCGTCAACAAGAACCTGTACAAGGTGCTGATGTAGCGTTGGCCCCACGCTGCAACGCTGTGCGGCGGTACCGTCCAGGCGCAATGCGCGTTTCTAATGCCTGGAGCCGAGTGCGCAGCCACATTCATCCTCCGCTTGTGAAAGCGGAGGTCTAACGTTTTTTTACTGGGAAAAATACTAAGTTCGGTCTCTCAGCCCGCAAGGCTGGGAGCCACTGGCATTTGTGCCATATCTAAAAACGCCATATCATGAGAAAGAGAAAGAAGAAGGGCAAGACCCTGCTCAGCATGGTCTTGCGCCTCGCCGAGGAAAACCGCGACCAAGGGAAAGCATCTTCTTACAGAGGCTACATGGCAGTCAGCAGGCAGCTGAAGAAGCACGGATTTGAGGAATTGCCGCTCGCCGATACGGACGGCCTCGCTATGGCCAGCCTCCAAAGCGCAATGGCTGCCGACGGCCTGAATCCCAACACCATTGCCTGCTACATGCGCAAGATGCGCCACGCTTACTTCGTCGCTGTGGAAAAGAAGATCGTAAAGGATGCCCGTCCGTTTGCCAGGATTCACACCGCCACAACCCCGACTGTCAAGCGCAGCCTGCTTCCCGAGGATATGAAGCGTATACGGCTTATCCCCCTCAAGGATCCGAGCATGGCATTCGCTCGCGACATTTTCCTTTTTCTGTATTATTGCCAAGGCATGTCTTTTGTAGATGCGTCCAATCTGCTCAAAACCGATGTGTGCAACGAATCTTTCACTTTTAGGCGACAAAAAACCGGCCAGCTGATTTATGTCAAGCTGCCGCCGCAAGCGCGCGAAATCATAGAGCGGCTGTCAGTGAAGGACAGCCCGTATCTGCTCCCCATCCTCGACAATCCAGCCGACGCGGAAGAGAAGGTGCGCCAGCTTACTGCCGTGCATCGGCGCATCAACAGGAATCTCAAAAGAATAGCCAAGATGGCTGATATTCCTGTCAATCTCACCACTTATGTGGCGCGCCATACTTGGGCGACAGCTGCGTATTGGTGCGGCATCGCCGTGTCGGTAATCAGCGCGAGCCTGGGCCACACCTCTGAGCGCACCACGCGCATCTATCTCGCGGACCTCGATCCGACTGCGATAGAGACCGCTACCCTCACCGTCGCAAACCTGATAGATTAGAAGGCATTGCCAAGATCAAGGCAACTGCGATTTGCTTTGAATCTTGGGAAGGTTGGGGCGTGAGGGCATTATAATCATGTAGGATGGAGAGTGTTTGAGAGGGGTGACGCTTTATCAATCATGCTTTAAAATGTACATTATGCCAAGAGGACCGTAAAGGATTCATCTATCTTATAATTAATGGATTATATGTTGATTATTAGTATGATTTTTAAGAACAAAATCATACTAAGTTTCGTTGGAATAGAAAAAGTAAAAGATATGGCAAAGTTTGGATACATACTAAAGACTCCAATGCTTGAAACGCTGGAGGAAGACAAGAAATGGATGGAAGATTTCGGTTGCGTGGACGTTATCGTTGAACCGGTTAAGTCTGGAGACCGCGACCGTTTTCAGTGGGATCAACTTACCGAGAAGCTTCAGTGCGGTGACACCATAGTGGTGCCCAAGCTGAGCAATGCTCTCCATGGAGCGAGGCAGTTGGTTTTCTTCCTGGAATTCTGCCGCATCCAAAACATCAGGCTTGTATCGATACACGACAAGATAGACACCAGCAATGCCCTCTTCCCGGAAGCCAAGACATCGGATGTATTGACGGCGATAGCACTGTTGCCAAAAGAAGCAAACGCTATCCGCAAATACTCATCCCATGTGAGCCAGATAAGGAGGAAGATGGCCAGCTCAACAACGAAGTCGATCAGCAAGGCTGAGAGGAACCGCAAGATAGTGAGCATGTATCTCGAAGGATACAGCATCGAGGACATACATGCTAAGAGCGGCTTCCGCTCAAGAAGCTCAGTGTTCCGAATCTTGAAGGATGCCAACGTGAACCTCAGGAGGGAGTGGAAAAGCAAGCACAGGGAAAAGTGACATAATGTCAAAAATGACAAAAGTGTCACTACGTTATTGAAGCCATCAAGAAGGGGATGGGTGGTCTCTGAAATTATGGATGTGGTTGATGACTTGCCTATTGGCCTCATCCACTTTCTTCAGGTCGAAATTGATGTATATTGAGGTTATGGGATTGCCCATCCCATGGCCCAATCCGGCAGCGATGGTTTCCTTGGGTATGTCTATCTCTGATGCTATTGTTGCCCAAGTGTGGCGGCAATAATAGCTTGTAAGCCTTGGCAACCCCATGATTTTCGCTATCTTATGCAACCCTTTTTGGTAACCTTGATAAAAGGATCGGTAATCCTTGTGGCAGTCAAGCATCTTCAAAAGCTGATTCTGACCTTGGTGCTTCGTGATCAGCTCTTGGGCTGCCGGCCACACCTTGATTGAATACGGCTTGTGCGTCTTGGCCCTCTCATACTCTATTCTTCCGTCCTTTAATTCTTTGAGATGGCAAAGGTCAACCACATTGATGCCCATCAGATAAAAGGAAAGGAGGAAGATGTCACGATAGAGGCTTAAGCCAGGAGAGAGCTCAACACGTGCCAGTTGTCTCATCACCTCAACGGACAGGTTCTTTTTCTTAGTGGGCACCGAGGATATTGAGAATTGGCGGAAAGGATAATTTTTGGTAAGTCCGCAGTCGATGGCTAGATTGTTAACCGCTCTTAGGTTGCGGAGGTGGATGTTGCGGGTATTGGGGCAGAGCTGGGAAAGCGAATTGGAAAACTCTTCCAGCCAAATCACGTTTATATCGTCAAAATCGATGCTGTAGGGATCGCAATACGCTTCCACTTTCTTTAGTGTGTCGGCATACAATGAGGCAGTGCGCCCTTTCTTGAGCTCAATGGCCTTTTTGAACAGGCTGCCTAAGCTGTTCCTCGTATCCTTGCGCTGAGGCAAAGCTTCTATGGACTTCAAGGCATCTTTTATCTCCTTGTTCGACATCCTGAGCCACTTGCCTTCCTCCTTTAGCCTGAGTATGCAAGAGTTTGCCTCGCTCAACAGGGAGGATAGAATGCGGTTCTTGAGAAAAGAGTTCTCGCCGCAGCACTTCTGGTCGCCGGGATTCCAGTCTTCTATTCCGCATGAAATCCCGGTTCCTATGTATAAGTCCTTGCCATGGCCCACGGCCAGCTGGATTGGGAAAGACCCGTCTTTGAGAGGCCTTCTGATGTTTAATTTTAGATATGCTCTTGCCATATTGCTATAACAACGAGAAGTGCTAAAAAGTCTGCATAATATCCTAAAATATCAAAAGGAGAGCCCGGGCCCTCCTTTTTTCTGATCCTGTCCTTTGCAAGGATATTCGACTATTCCTTGTTGTACAGCACGAAGTCTATGATTTTGCGGTTTGCCATGTCGACTTTCTTCATGTCGAAGTCGATGTATATGTCGGTTACGGAGTTTGAGCCATGGCCTAGGCCGTGGGCGATGGTGTCTTTGGGAATGTCGAGTTCTGACGCTATGGTGGCCCAACTGTGCCTTCCCCAGTAGGTGGACAGTTCGGCTAGGCCCAACTGATCGGCAATTCTTTTCAGTCCGTGAACCAGCTTGTTGTAGAAATACCGGTAGTCGTCATACTTATCCATTATGTAGAGAAGGTGCTTCTCTCCTTTGAGACGCTCGATGAGTTCTTGGGCTTCGGGTTCCACCTTGATCGAATACGGCTTATGGGTCTTGGCTCTGACGTATTCGATGCGTCCGTTCTTGATTTCTTTCAAGTGGCATAGGTCGATCGCGTTAATTCCAATCAGATAGAATGACAGCATGAAGAAGTCTCGATATTTGTTGCACCAGCTTTCGACCTCCGCATTGGCGATTTTCCGAAGCACCTCAGCGTCGAAGGAACGCTTGCGGGTCTTGGCGTGAGGTATGCGGTAGCGTCGGAAAGGATAGTTGGTCGTTACGCCGCAATCGATGGCGTAATTGAAGACGTTGCGCAGGTTGCGCAGATGGATGGCCAGGGTATTGGGAGCCAGATTGGGCATTGAGGCGCAGAAAGCGTCAAGCCAGATCTTGTTTATCTCTTCGAATGAAACTTTGTCAACGTCCTTGAACTTCTCCAGTTTCTTAAGGGTGTCTCTGAGGATTTCTGCGTTTCTCCCCTTCTTGACACTGATGACCTGTCGGTATATATCTCCTAAGGAAGGGCCTTTGGGCTTTTCGGGTTCAACGATTTTGCCTGTTTGGATATATGCTCTTAGCTGGGCATTGGTCATCGCGTCAAACAGGTTGTCGTGACGGAGCTGGGTTACTCGTGACGCTATCTTTGTGTATATTCGCAAAAGCTCAGCGTTCTTCTCTTTTGCGTTGGGGCCGGTGCATACGCTGGCCTCGGAGTTCCAATTGCTGGGAAGGACGGAAACGCCAGTGGCGATATACATGTCACGTCCGTAACCTATGCCCACTTTGATGGGATGAGTACCGTCTTTAAGAGGACGTCTTTTATCCAAAGTAAAATAACATTCTGCCATAAATCTGGATAATGTTTTGTGATTGGTTGATTGGTTAAGGTCTGTAGAAAATTCAAAATTTGCAGATTTCTTGCAGATTCCCCAATCCCAAGGGGGCGGATGTAATTAGAAATTTGCAGAAAATTTACCGATTTTGAATTTTTTTGGTGAGAGGGTAATAGATTTTTGGAGGAATGGATGAATTTTCGAGGCAAAGATTGGAGAATTTTACCGAAAATTTACCGAATTTCTTAACGTGAACAGACTGACTTGAACCTTATCTTACTCTATTTAACATCGGATTAGACTATAAAAAGTGAACTTAATAGCCCTTGGGAGGTATCCAGATTGGATAGCAAATCCGTAATAAAAAGAAAAAATCAGAGAGTTAAGCAGACTTAACTCTCTGATTATGAGGCGGAGAGTCCGGGATTCGAACCCGGGATAGGCTTTTGACCTATACCGACTTTCCAGATCGGCCTCTTCAGCCACTCGAGCAACTCTCCATTTCGGCTCAGTGCTCTCGGGTGCAGGGATGCACGCTTTCCAGGCGTGCCTCTTCAGCCACTCGAGCACCACTCCGTTTGCGTGGTGCAAAGGTAGGAATTATTTTCGAGATAGACAAGAGGCTGAGGCCGATTTTTTATCAGAAGAACAATTTTTCTACCAATACCCATGCCCAGTGGGCGGTGATGCCGGCGCAGATACCAGCGATGGTATGAGCCTTGATGGCCTTGGAGATGAGTTTGCGGAATCCCATCGAATCGAGCATGGCAGCGTGGGTGCTCAGGTAACCCGACCAGCACATGCCGATGGCGGTGAACACTGCCACAGCATTGGCATCGAGGATTCCTTGCGCCTTGAACTCCGGCACCAGGCCGATAGCGGCGCCAACGGCTCCGAGGGCGGTGATCGGGAAGGCGATCAGCTGGGTGTTGGTGAATCCCCACATCCACTCAAATACGAATCCAATCTTGTCGGCGAGCCAAGGCAGCAGGCCTACGCCCTGATAAGCAGAACCGTCGAGCTCAGAAGCTGGGGTATCAAATGTGAGCACCATCACCACAGTCGAGATGATAAGCACGCCGGGGATAATAGCCATGCCCAGGCCTACACCGGTCTTGCCACCGTCGAGGATGGCGTTGAGGAAGCGCATGAAGATGCTCTCTTGGCGGTCTTCCGATACGACCACCTTCTCGGACTTCTCCTCGAGATTGCGCATCTTGGAGATTTCGCAGTCGTACTCGGGATAAGCCTTGAGGGTGAACTTTTGCATCAGGCGGGTCGAGATCAAACAGCCCACGCAAGCGCCAAAGAGGCCCACGATAGGAGCGGTGAAATAGCCCTGGCCGATCATGAACGCTACCACCACGAGGCCCATGCCGAAGGCTGTGCCGAAGTTGGTGAGCGACACCATCTGGTAGGTCTTGAAGTATGAGGCGAATCGCTTGTCCTCAGAGAGGGCGATGATTGCTGGGTTGTCAGAGAGGAATGTTACCACGGCGCCGAGTGCGGCGATGCCGGGCAGGTTGAACAGCGGCTTCATCAGCGGGCGCAGCATCTTCTCGAGGATGTTGACCACGCCAAACTCGGTGCACAGCTTTGAGAGCGCTCCCATCAGCACGGTGATGCCCATGATGAAGAACACAACTGTGATGAGCAGGTCATAACTGGTGTGCATCAGGGTGTTGAGCATATTCTGGAGTCCAGCCAAGGTTGGCGATACGCCCTCGGGGAGCTCAGCATCGGGGATGAATCCGCGAGTGAGATAGCCGAAGAATACTACCAGAATGGCCAAGAAGACCAGAGCCTCGACAGTGGCGCGGCTGGTGTGGCGACGCAGATGCAGACGCGGCAGCTGGCGCAGCTTGGCGGGGTAGAAAAAGCGTGCCGGATTGGGGCTCTTATGCGCTTTTTCGGTTTGGGGGGTCATCTCCTGTGTGGGGATGCCCGTATAATCGTCCCCGTATTCAGGCTTATGGTTAAATGGTGACATAGTCTATATGATTATAGAGGTCAGTATGTATAAGAATGAAGATTATTAGGCGGATAGATATAATAACGTAATAAACTGTAATATATTGCATTGCCGCAGCTTATTGGAATGCTTTGCGGAACAGATTGACGCGCCATTTGAGGCCGACTTGCACCTGGTTGACCTTGGTGCCATCGTTTTCATGGTAATAAGCGTAGACGGCGTGGATGCGCAAGTTGCGCGAGCCATTGAAGGGGTAGAACTCAAGGCCACCGCCGACAAAGGGCTTGTTGAGGTGCTCAGGCGCGCCGGGGAGCTCGCGGAAATCGTCCTTTCCGCCTTTGGCCATGATGGTGAGCCACTTGGTGGCGTTGAACTCAGCCTTGGCGATGATCGAATAGTCGGCAAACCAGTATTTGTGGTGCGATGTGGCGCGATTCATAAGGTCGAGCTGCAGGTCGAGGGGCCCGAGTGTGGCGCGGTTGCCAAGTGCGATGAAGTTGGCGTAGTGGTTGCGCTCGTATTCTACCAGGTTGACCGACCACAGGGTGTGGAACCATCCCATGTCGCCCTGCCAGAACAGGTTGTAGCTGTAGCACGAACTGCTGAGGTCCTGGTAGGGCGAGTTGCACACCTGGAATGTGAACACGTGGTTGTCGTTGGGCGAATGGTAGGAGACCGAACCGCCGAACTGGTAGCAAGCGATGTTGTTCCAGAAGCGCGAGGCGAAGAAGATGTCGATGGGGGCTGCATCGTACTCATAACCCCCAATCATGACGACCTGCTTGCCGGCGGCGATTGAGAAAGCCTGAATGGGGCGGTAGCTGAGGTATGCCCAGTCGGTAGCGGTGAAGGCATCGTTGTCGACGTCTTTGAACTTGTTCATTCGCTGCCGCCAGCTGAACGACAGTTGCTCAGTGATTTGGCCGTTGACCTGGAAGTTTAGGTATCGGCCGTGGAAGCCCGAGGTGTTGTCCTGGTGCTCCATGTCGGTGTACTCAAAGTCGCCGCGCATGTCGATGTCCACGCTCAAGGAGCGGGCTTTGAACTCGACATCATCGTCGGCCGAGGCAGGCAAGGCGGCGCCTATCAGCAGGCCGCCTACGCATAGGAGTTTTGTTAAGTCCATTCTACGCTAATAGTAATGTGTAGTATAGGAGAGGCATTATGATTTAAGTGGTATAAGATAAGTGCCGCAAAATTACATCTTTTTATTAAGATGGAGAAATTTTTTGTCGATAAAATCACGTCATTAGCATAAATCCGTATAAAAGGGCAAATACATCTAAAATCAGGGCCTTTTCGGGCGCTTTTGTTAAGCCATTGAAAAGCAATAAGATAGAAGAAAAGTTGAAGTTTTTTCAAAAAAAGTTGGAAAAATATTTGGTCAGTTCAGAAAAAGGTCGTAACTTTGCAACGTCAAAACGCGAGAGAGCGTTGAAACAGACAAAACGAAGACTGCGAAAATAGCTCAGTTGGTAGAGCGCGACCTTGCCAAGGTCGAGGTCGCGGGTTCGAGCCCCGTTTTTCGCTCCAAGACTTTTGACATACTGTGATTGCGAAAATAGCTCAGTTGGTAGAGCACGACCTTGCCAAGGTCGGGGTCGCGGGTTCGAGTCCCGTTTTTCGCTCACCTGTCCGGGTGGTGGAATTGGTAGACACGCTACTTTGAGGGGGTAGTGGCCGAAAGGCTGTGTGAGTTCGAATCTCATCTCGGACACCCAACAGAAAGCCCAACCGATTGATTTTCAATCGGTTGGGCTTTCTGTTTTTTTCAATTTGCACAACATTTGTCCCACATTTAATTCGGGGGTGGCCCCGCTTGGTGGGCCACCAACATACGAAGTACCCTTGCTGATGCCCCAGCAAGCGGGGGCATCACCGAATTTATTGCTCCAGGTTGCTGATGGTGGGTCTACACAAAGATGGTATAGATGGCACACAGAGACCACGCCTGCGAAATCAATTCCTTAGAGGCGCGGTCGCGCCGACAGATTTCCACAGATGCCATCCGGATGGTCTGTGACATCTGTCAGCGCGCTTGCGCTCTATGGAATGGATTGCCATCTTATGTCTGTGTGCCATCTGTGCCATCTGTGTAGAGTCCTTCGTGAAAATCTTCGTGGACTTCGTGGTTTTTGTCTCGCAGATTCAGCGGATTTAAGCAGATCTGTTTAATCTGTTTAATCTGCGAGGGAAAATTAATGCCATACGGATTCAACGGATTAAAACGGAATCTGTTGAATCTGTTAGGATTATAATCCATTCGGATTGAACGGATCAAACGGAATCAGCTGGAATCCGTTTGATCCGCATGGGAATTACCATCGCCTGACCGGGCTCGCGAGGGCGCCTGGGTCCCCCACGCTGACGCAGCATGTCGATTCGGGTTTCCGCTGGGGTTGTGGAGCGGGGCTCCCCCATTCGGCGGCAGCCTCCCCCGCTGCGTGAGTTGGGGGCTCTACATCAGCACCCTGTACAGAGTCTTGTACACCGGGCCGAATGGGACCTTTTTGACCTTCCTATACGACTTTATCCCTATGCCGCGCAGGGCATCAGCCTTGGGCAACAGCGTGCGCTTGTTCCTCAGGCCGCAGGTGAAGTAGCGCAGCAGGAAGAAAAGGCAGTCGTCCTTCCTCCCATCCTCAAACTCAAAGGCGTACATCGACATATTGTCGGCTATCGGCACTATGTAGATGTAATTGTTGAGCACAACGGCGTAGACCTTCACCGTCGGACGCCAGTTCGGCTCCCGGTCGGCGGCGAACAGCGTCTGCTCCCACAGCAGGTACGCCTCGTGCTTGGCGATGTCGAAGCCCGCCAAGTGCTTCTTGATGCCCGACAGCTCCTCGAACTCGGGCGTGATCCGGTACACCTTCCGCAGGAAGGGCAAATTGTGGTCGAACCAGTACGAGGCGTTGCCGTCGCCGACGCTCGGCGAAAGCTTCTTCTGCGCGTCCGGTGGACCGAAGATGGAGTACACTTCTTTCCTCACCCTCTCCTGGACCTCGTTGGAGAAAAAGACCAGCTCTCCTCTCATCGGCGAGCCGGGGTCGTTGCCCCATCTGGGGTTGGCGTGGAGTAGGAACAGCATCTGCAGCTTGTAGTCCTTGAAGCCGCTGACCGAGCCGAAGAACAGGTTGTTGAGCTCGGACAAGCAAAACGGCTGGTCATGCCGCGCCGTCGCCTCGCCCAGGAAAGGCACGATGTACCATTCCCCCGGATTCTCAGAGCACTCCACGTGCAGCTTGGTTATCTCGAAACTCTTGATCAGGTGTCTGACGTATGAGGCCGACAACCCGGTCTTGAGCTCTATGGTTTCCCCATTTTTGGCTTTCACCAGCATTTCTGTGGCCGCTGCCTCGCAGCTCGCCTCTTG
The DNA here is from genome assembly GCA_020860445.1 of Bacteroidales bacterium. Taxonomy (GTDB): domain Bacteria; phylum Bacteroidota; class Bacteroidia; order Bacteroidales; family Muribaculaceae; genus CAG-873. Next base: position 11,368 of record JAJBUH010000161.1, read on the forward strand.
CGCCTTTTTGTCAGGAGCTTGTATCTTTTCCAAAGCGGCTCCTTGCGGATTCAATGCCACGTATCCCTCTTCTATCCTGCAATCCTCAATCGGAATCGCAATCGCATAACATGACCTCAACATTTCAATCATACAAGTATTCTTAACAACGGAGATCACGGAGGCCATCCGGTGGGGGCCCAGGCGCCCTCGCGGGCCCGGTCAGGCTATGTGGGGCCCTGGCGCCCTCGCGGGCCCGGTCAGGCGAGCTCCTTAAATTCGGAGGGGGCCCCACTGGGCCACCAACAGACGAAATTGCTGATGCCCCAGCAAGCGGGGGCATCTCCGAATTTATTGCTTCGGGTTGCTGGCGGTGGGGCTATACACAGATGGCACAGATGGCACACAGAGACAAAGTCTGGGAAATCAATTCCTTAGAGGCGCGGTCGCGCCGACAGATTCCACAGATGCCATCCGGATGGTCTGTGCCATCTGTCAGCGCGCTTGCGCTCTATGGAATGGATGGCCATCTTATGTCTGTGTGCCATCTGTGTCATCTGTGTGTAGTCCTTCGTGAAAATCTTCGTGAGTTTCGTGGTTTTTGTCTCGCCGATTCAGCGGATTTAAACAGATCTGTTTAATCTGTGTAATCTGCGAGGGAAAATTAATGCCATGCGGATTTAGCGGATTAAAACAGAATTTGTTGAATCTGTTAGGATTATAATCCATTCGGATTGAACGGATTGTAACGGAATCTGCTGGAATCCGTTTGATCCGTATGGGAATTACCATCGCCTGACCGGGCCCGCGAGGGCGCCTGGGCCCCCCACCGGGTCGATTCGGGTTGCTGATGGGGTTGTGGAGCAGGGCTCCCCCAG
>JAJBUH010000122.1 GCA_020860445.1 Bacteroidales bacterium
ATGTAGGATGTAAGGAATCATTGAGTTTCCTTAGAATCGCTGAGTAGTTACTATCGATAAAAATTCAGCTAAAAAAAGTAAAATCTATTGTTGAGCCTCTCCGAGGCTACCAGTCGGCTGAGGAGTAATAGCCTCGGAGAGGCTTAACAATGTTGACAGGCAGTTAAGTAAGTGGTCAATTTAAAGTTTAACTTATAACGAGTAAGTAAAAACACGGAGTTCACGGAGGGCCACAGAGACCACGGAGATTTTGCCATTCTCGGTCTCTTGCGTTCTCAATTCGGTCACAGAGGCGGCGGAGCCGCAGCAGAGGTCACGGAGTGTGGATACGTAGTGGAGGAGGGCCAGGCGCCCTCGCCGGCCCCGGAATCAAAAGGACAGCGCCCACACTCCGTGACCTCTGGCACCGCTTCAGCGGTCTCCGTGACCGATTCCAAATCGCAAATAAAGCAGAAAAAAGAAAGTCTCCGTGGCCTTCGTGTCTCTCCGTGACCTCCGTGTTTAAGCTTAACTTTAAAGTGGCCCCTTACTTATGGCGTGAAACGACATAACCGCCTGGAGTTAAATGAGATCCATCAAAAGAGCCTCGGAGAGGCTCAACATTGAAGACAGGATTGGTGGGGATGAATGATGGAAATGTGGGGAGGGAATGAATGAAAATTTATGGTTTTCGGAGGCGATTTTGGGTGAAAGAGGGTAGGACCTGAAGAATTTGTAGTGTATGAAAATTACGTAATGGTTGAAATATGAGGGATTTATGAATAAAACGTAGAGTGTCGGGTCCAGGAAAGTGCACTATCTTTGCAGTGTCCGGACAACAAATCAATCACTCAATTTCTCATCTATTAAAAGGACAAAAATATGAAACACCTTAACTTTATCATGGCTCTTGCTGCAGCAGCAATTCTTCCCCTGAGCGCTGCCGCTGCTGATGACGACAACCTGCTCGTTGGCTGGGATGGCCAGGGCTACGGATCTGAAGACACTCCCAAGGACGCTGGCTGGCTCTGCACCGATGATGAGGTACAGTGGTCAACTCCGCTTACCGGGGCCAACTACACCTATGCCCACTATCGCGACAACCTCGGCGTGGGTCGTGCATTCATCCACCCGCAAAACACCGCCGTCTTCGCCTTCCCCACCCAACCACTCAAGGGAGGGGTGACCTACATCCTCACTGCCACGCTGAGCGGCATGAACAAGGAGGACCTCCAGTACATCGGCATCAGTACCACCCCCGATCTGACCGGCAAAGTCTGCATTGAGTGCGACGAAATCTCAAAATGGTCGGGCTTTACCGATCTCGAGACCTCATTTGAGTGCCCGGCCGATGGTAACTACTATTTCGTATGGCAGAGCGACCTTGAGGAGCGCAGCGTAATCTGGGACATTTGTCTTGAGGCTGATCCCAACAGCGTAGGCGGCATCACTTCTATCACTGTCAACGACTCAGCCGCTGTGGATGTGTACAATATTATGGGCGTAAGAGTGAAGTCGCAAGTGAGCAAGGCTAATGCTCTCGACGGACTCAGCCAAGGCGTCTATATTGTTGGTGGTAAGAAGGTTGTGAAATGAGATCTAAATTCTTCTTTATTTTGTTGGCAACATCATTGCTCCTGGCAACAGGAGCAATGGCTGCCAATATTATGACCACGGTAGAGCAGCTGACCTCTGCAGTTACCGTCACCGGAGATGAGGACTTTGTCATCACATCAGATATACCCTTTGGCGAGGGTGCAAGCGTCAATATAGCTAATACTGAGCATGCTACCCTGATACTGAAGAGTGTAAAACCATCGGCTGCCGCCTCCCTGCTTGGCAATGTCAAGATCAACGGCATGGCAGCTGTCAACGGCGAGAACTGCCAGGTCAAGATGTACAATCTTGGCTCAATCATCCTTCCCTATAAGGCCGACTGCAATCCGCTCACTGTATATAGCGAGCCTAACTTTGGTGGCGAATCAACCAGCAATTTGCCAATTGAAACCTTCAACGAAAGTCGAGTTTCAGAAAACACCTACATGGCCACCCTCACCGATGAGCAGCTCAACAACCGCATCAGTTCGTTCAAGCTCAAGCGTGGCTATATGGTGACATTTGCCGTTGGCAATGAGGGCTGGGGCTACAGCCGCTGCTTCATCGCAGCTGATGAGGATCTCGAGGTGGCCGAGCTCCCTGTAGAACTCAACAACCGCATCTCGTCGTATCGCATATTTGTATGGAACGATATACAGAAGAAAGCGCTTGCTGCCGATTCTGAGGAGCACCTAAACATGATGAACGCCTCATCGACCTACGGCTGGGGTGCTGGCAGATACATCAGCGAGGATATCGAGAGCGTGCCTCACAATATCAAGCTGGGATGGCCCGGCAACTGCGGCACCATGATGACATCATGCTACCTCAAGACCAACAACGAGCCCGGCAACTCGGCCGACGATGGCGGATACGAGCCTCTTGAATCGGTGCTTGACACCTGGGAAGACATGATGCGCACTGGCAAGCGCCTCCTCTCACCTTCAAGCCATGATGGATCGATCAGCTGGATGAATGCATTTATCGATTCGATTGATGCACGCGGATGGCGCTGCGACATCGTGGATATGCACTGCTATTGGGCAGAATGGAACCTCAACAACAGCCTCAATACCTATCATGAGCGATACGGACGTCCCATCTGGATATCAGAATTTGTGTATGGCGCATCATGGAGCGGCCGCAGCGGTATCTTTTCTTACGCTTACAATAAATACGGCACTACCGACACCAATGCCGAGGATGTGCAAGAGGAAAATCTGCGCTGCATGAGCGCAGTGTTTGAGAATTGGAACGCCGCTCCTTATATTGAGCGCTATTTCTTCTGGAACCATGAGGCTACCTGCTCAAAGCTTATCGTAAACGAAGAGCCCACGCTGCTTGGCGAATTCTATCGCGATATGGATACTGGCCTCGCTTATAACAAGGAATCAGAGTTTATACCAATCCCTGTGGCACGTGCGCCCAAGGATTTGACTGCCTACTTTGATGAAGACAACTATCAAGTGGTGCTCAACTGGGTCAACAAAAACCGTGACCTTACAGATGAGATGCTTGTCGAGATGAAGGCCAATGATGGCGAATGGCAGGTAATCGCAAGCTTTAGTCAGGAAGAACTTGACGCAAATTCCGACTTCACCTATGTCTACCAGTTGGCAGAAGACTTTGTTCCCACCTCTTTCCTTTTCCGCATTCATACCAAGGAATTTGATGGAGAAGAGCATCTGTCGGCCACAGTAGCTTGTGATGCTTTCCGCGACATTGACGGCTATCACAAAGTGACCTTTGTCAATGGCGCTACTATAGTGCGCACAGTAATGGTTGCCAATGGAGAAACAGTCTCGGCTCCTAGCGAGGATTATGACATCGAGGGCATTATCCTGTGGGCTTACGAGCAAGAAGGCATCAACAAATATGACTTCTCGACACCGGTCACCAAGGACTTCACCCTCTATGCTGTCTGCGAGGTCAACTTGCTCACTGGTTGGGACGCTGGCGGCGACACCACCAAGACCCCTAAAGATGCAGGATGGATTTGTTCTGACGACGAGTCAGTCAACTGGACTGCTCTGATTACCGGCGTTTCCTCAGCCACTGGCTACCGTGATAATCTCGATGGTGTGGATCGCGCCTTTATCCATGGCTCTAATTCGGCTGTCTTTGCCTATCCGGTGATGCTATACACTGGCCAGACCTACAAGCTCAGCCTGATGCACTCGGCTATAAATTATGCCGCTGACATGAACTATGGCATCAACAGCGCCTCAGACAACACTGGCACAATGGTGGCATCGGCCACAGCCAATGCCCCTAAGTGGTCAGCTATTGATTCGTTCTCAATGGAAGGTTTTTCTGTCGATACTGATGGTCTATACTATTTCACATGGCAAAGCGATGCCTTGGATAGGCCTCTGATTTGGGATCTCTATATGGCTGGTGGCACTCGCCCCATAGTCGTGACCTTTGAGACTAATGGCGGCAGCGCCGTTGAGCCTATCAATCTGATGGCTGGCGGTCGTATCTCTGCTCCTGAGACCGAAAGAGAAGACTATCTGTTTGAGGGCTGGTGCACCGATGCTGAGTTGACAACCCTGTTTGATTTCAACGACCCCATTGGCGAGGATATGACGCTCTATGCCCATTGGTCGCAGAATAAGCTCTATGGTTGGGATGGCCTTGGCGAGGAAGTCAGTCCTGCCGATGCTGGCTGGACTACTACTGACGAGTCAATAGTATGGAGCACTCCTATCAATTCGGCCAATTATGACTATGCCCACTATCGCGACAATCTTACCTTGGGCCGCGCGTTGATTCATCCACAGTCAGAGGGCTTGTTTGCCTATCCAACTCTTGAATTGGAGGCCGGCGTGACCTACGCGCTGTCGGCAGTAGTGAGCGGCATGAATGGCACATCAAACCAGACGATATCCATCAACACCAAGGCTGATGGCACAGGCGAAGAGATATGCGCTGTGACCGATGTGGTTGGCAGGTACTCAGAGACAACCGATCTCTCAGTCAAATTTATTTGTCCGGCTGATGGAGCCTACTATTTCTTGTGGTACAGCGATCTTACCGAGCGCAGCGTGCTGGGCCAGCTCCAATTGTATGTTGATAGCGACAGCGGCATTGCTACAATTTATGCTCAGGATAACAAGATCGTAGATGTCTACAACATAATGGGTATGCGAGTCAAGTCGCAAGTCAACATAGAGAATGCCCTTGACGGCTTGGCCCGTGGCATCTATATTGTCAATGGCAAGAAAATCCTCAAGTAATCACGGTTTCAATTATATTGGGTTATAATTAAAGTAGAATGTCCCCATTTCCTGCTGGTCAGGAGATGGGGTGTCATTTTACTTAAGCCATAGGACCATTAATTAGGAATTTATTTGTAACTTTGCACTCACAACTCATAACTCACAACTCATAACTATCTGTATGGACGCAAAGGATATAAATATAAAGAATAAGAAGGCGAGGTTTGATTACGAGATTATTGACACCTATACCGCTGGGCTGGTGTTGACCGGCACCGAGATAAAGTCGATACGCCAGGGCAAGGCCAGCTTGGTCGATACCTATTGCTATGTTACCAATGGCGAGGTGTGGGTCAAGAATATGCACATCTCGGAGTATTTCTATGGCTCCTACAACAACCACGCAGCCAAGCGCGACCGCAAGCTGTTGCTCAACCGCAAAGAGATACGCAGGCTTGAGAAGGATGGCAAGGAGGCTGGATTCACCATTGTGCCCCTGCGTCTGTTTATCAACGAGCGCGGACTGGCAAAACTAGTAATCGGACTGGGCCGAGGCAAGAAAGAATACGACAAGCGACAATCAATCAAGGAGCGCGAAGACAAGCGCTCGATGTCGAGAATGTTTCAGAAATGAAAAGCATATTCATAAGCGGCATCGACACCGATGCCGGCAAGACCTACTGCACCGCCTGGTTGGCCATGCGGCTGCAGCAACAGGGTCATCGAGTGGTGACCATGAAATTCATACAGACTGGCAACGTTGGCCATTCCGAGGATATCGATGCGCATCGGCGCATCATGGGCACTGGGCCATTGCCCGAGGATGCCGAGGGACTCACAGCGCCTGTGATATTCAGTTATCCGGCTTCGGCCCAGCTCGCCGCCCGCATCGATGGACGCGAGATTGACCTCAGCGTCATCGACCGCGCTCGCGAGGAACTCGAGCGCCGCTACGACATAGTGCTGGTCGAGGGAGCTGGTGGCTTGATGGTGCCAATCACCGATGATTTCTTTTCGATCGACTATGCCGCCACGCGTGGGTTGCCCATGGCGCTCGTCACCAACGGCGTGTTAGGATCGATCAATCACACCATACTATCGCTTGAGGCAATAAAAGCGCGGGGCATTGAGCTCCGCGCAGTATTGTACAATCAATATTTTGATAGCGATGCCACCATAGCGGCCGACACCCAGGGATTCATCACCCGCTATTGCGCCCACCATTTCCCCGATTGTGAGGTGTTAATGGTGCCATCAATATGAATAAACCCCTCGGCAAAACCGAGGGTCTCTTAAAGAATATCACAACCATTAAGGCTAGATGAAACAACCCCTACGGGGTAGCAACCATGGGGAAACTAATAGGCTATATGAAACAACCCCTATGGGGTAACTGGGTTGACACCAACCTTGCTACCCCGTAGGGGTTGTTTCATATAGCCTTTTGAGGACCCTATATTATTTTAAGAGCCAACGCCTTTGGCGTTGGTATTTACCCTAAAAATCATCATCTGAGGTCGTGGTCGATGATGAGGAGGAATCGGTGCCGAAATCGACTTTGGGGGCACGTGAGGCCTCGGGATCGGCGCTGAACATCTGCTTTTTGGAATAGCCCCACGAGAACATTGATCCGGGGAATTGCAAAATCTTGGTATTGTATTCCTTGACAGCGGCATTGTAGCGCGTGCGCTCGGTGGCGATGCGATTCTCTGTACCTTCGAGCTGCACCTGCAGGTCCATAAAATTCTGGTTAGCCTTCAGATCTGGGTATGCCTCATGCACGGCGTTGATGTAGATGCCGAGCTGGCGATTCAGATTGGCTTGGGTCTGTTGAAATTTCTGGAGGTCCTCAGGGGTCTGGTCGGTGGTCGCTGTCTTGGCGGCATCGTAAGCCTGCTTGAGTCCGGCGCGGGCCTCAGTGACCTTCTCAAATGTCGAGGATTCGTGCTGGGCATAACCCTTGACAGCATTCACCAGGTTGGGAATCAGGTCGAGACGACGCTGGTATTGGTTCTCGACGTTGCCCCAGGCCTCGTCGACATTTTGATCATAAGCTACGATGCCGTTGCGCACATTCACGCACCAGATGATGACGAAAATCACCACGGCAACGATTATTCCAAGAATGATTAATCCTTTTTTCATAAGTAGGTTTTTGGTTTTTAGTCTTTGGTTTTTGGAAATATTACCATATTGATTTGAATTGTAGAATTTACCAGCCGCCTGAGGCGCCACCGCCGCCGGTGGAACCGCCGCCAAAGCTGCCGCCACCGAAGCCGCCACCGCCAAAACCGCCTCCGAAGCCTCCGCCTCGGCGCCCGAGGGCGCTGCCAAGGATGGCTCCGGCTGCTGCTGCAGCCGCTGCGCTGTTGCCGCCTCCCGTTGGAGGCACCTCGTATTCCTTATTATATACGCTCTTGCAGTGCTGGCACTGATATGTGACCACTCCCTTGCCAGGACGAGTGGCAGTAGGTCGCACCACGATGCGGTCAGACACTGGCTGGCAGGCGCGAGCTCCGCACTTAGGACACTGCTCGTATTGCGATTCGTCGTTGACAAAGGGTATCACATCGGTCTCGCCGCATTTGGGGCACAGCCACACGTCATAATCGACCGAGTTGAGCTGTTCCTCCATATCCTGGGCAGTGTTGAGGTATTTGTTGTCAGTTTCCTCGTCGAGCTTGTGCATCTCCTCGCCGCAATTGGGACAGCGGCGAGGCGCATTGCGTATCTTGTTCATCAAGCTGAGGAGTGGGAAGTAGGCTATCAGCGGAATGCCCAAGCCAAGAGCCGAAACAATCCCAACGGGCATCTTCAGCTTCTTTAGGCTTGCATAAGCCTGGGTGGGTGAGTTTTTGCGCTGGCCATAGATGCTGTATTCTACTGCCAACAACACCAGACCTACTATCAGAAACAGACCAAGATAACCGAAGAAAAAGCCCCAGAAATCTTCGTCTTCCTGTTCGCGAGCATTGTTGGAATATTTCGAGCGCAGTTCGTCGGCGTATTCGGGATTAGTAAGCACTGAGTCGACTTGAGCCACGCCGGCCATCACGCCAGCGCTGTAGTTGCCCTCCTTGAAGTCGGGAAACATATAGTCGCGCAATATCCGGCCGCAGATGATGTCGGGCAGCGCGCCCTCTGCGCCATAACCAGTGCGGATCACCGCACGGCGCATATCCTTGACTACGAGCATCAGCACACCATTATCCTTGTCGCGTTTGCCAATCCCCCAATGGGTGAACAGGTCGGTGGCAAAGCCATCTATATCCTGTGGGTCGATGTCATCGACCGCGACTACCACAAATTCGGTAGTAGTCTGGCGCCACATACGCAGAATTTCGCTGTTGATCTGCGCTACGGCAGCCGGGGTGAGGATGCCATCGGGGTTGGACACGAACTTAGTGCTGTCCTCCAGATGCACATTGGGAATCTGGTCGACAGTGTAAGTGGCGGCTAAGGCATTCGCCATTGCGGCCAAGCATAGTATTATGATAGATACAAGTTTTGATACGGTGCGCTTCATGCAATAATAACAAAAACTCTCTGTTTTGGCTTAATTTTAGACCAATTTCTTGGCTTAATATCTACCCGGTTTAATTTCTCACCGTCACGCCCTGAGCATCAATTTTCTTGATGAATCCAGCCACAGTCATGTCGGGAGAGACAATCATCGAGCAGTCGCGGATGGTGATGTCGTTGGCGCAATCAATGTAGAAAGCATAAGGGGCATCATTGACAAATCCCTCGCCTACACATGGGCGCTTGTCGTAGGTGCCACCGGGATATTCCGACACCTTGCGGAACTCGATATCCACATTGTCAAAATAGATATGATTGACCTTCTGCGGAGTGTCGCCGCCAACGAATACGCCATTCTCAGTGAGGCACTTGACATTGCGGAACCATACATTGCTGACTTCGCCGCAGCGGCCCTCGGTAGCGCCCTTGGGGAAGCGCCAGCCGGCATCCTTGTGGTTGCCCACGGCGCGGGGGTAGGAGGTGACGTAGATGGGTTCTGACTTGCCCCACCACACATCGCTCCACAGGCGGCAATCGACTATCATATTGGTGAAAAATACATTCGATACTGTGCCTTCGTCGCGATTTTGGATACCGATGCCACGGTTGCTACCAGTAATAACGCAATTATTGAACAAAACAGTATCTATGCTATCCATATTTTCTGATCCAATCTTTATGGCGCACGATCGCGAGGTCATGGTACAGTTGTTGACCACGATGTTGCAGCAGGGGCCGTAGGCCTCAAATTCGCGGCGATTTTTCAGGCAGATGCAGTCGTCGCCCGACTGAATGTGGCAGTCAGAAATGCGCACATTGGTTGAGTGGTCGATGTCGATGCCATCGCTGTTGCGCACCTTCAGGCTGTTGAGGACGCTCACCCCGATTATTGAGGCATCGTTGCAACCAATGAGGTGGATTGTCCAGTAAGCGCTGTTGCCGATAGTGACATCGCGGATGGTGAGTTTGTCGACATTGATGAGGGTCAGCACATGGGGCCGGGGGTCAAATGTGGTGACAGGCTTCAGTTCGTAGCTGTCTTCGAGTTCGGCTCCCATAAACTCAATGCCATTGCCGTCGATGCGGCCAGTACCGGAGATGGCTACATTGCTGAGGTCGGTGCCAGAAATCCACATCATGCCTTCGCCCTCGTTGGCCAGAAAGGCGCTCTTTTTATACAGCGATTCATCGGGATTGGCGAGCAGCACTGCGCCAGCCTGTAGATGGAGCTCTACGTTTGACTTCAACTCAAACGGGCCGGTCATGATGGTATCGCCAGCTGGGAAAACCACCACGCCGCCGCCCGAGGCAGAGCAATCGTTGATGGCTTTTTGGATTGAGGCCGAATTGTCGGCGCTGTCGTTTAGCACCACATTGTAGTCGGTGATCAGGAAGGTGTGGCCATCTCGGCGAGATGTGCAGCTCGATAGCAGCAGCGCTGTGGTGAGGTAATATAATATCTGTTTCATTGGAGTATTGGGGTTGTTGATTACAGGGTAGGTATCCTAGGCATCATAGGAGACCTATATTATTGGCTGGGTAGGAATCCTCGGCATCCTAGGATTCCTAAGGTATTAGGGCTTGGGACTCATCTCAAACTCAAGGGTGCCACCCTGCAGCAGGTCGCTGTGATTCAGGAAGCGGTGGTCGATTTTCTGGCCATTGAATTTGAGCGATTTTACATATATGTTTTTGGCTGAGGCCTTGGGGGCTGAGATGGTGAGGGTGTTGCCATTCTCAAGATGGATTACCGCTTTGGTCAGCGCTGGGCCAGAGACAGCGTAGGTCTCGGTACCTGGGCATACCGGATAGAATCCCAAGGTGGCGAATACCAGCCAGGCCGACATCTGTCCGGCATCATCGTTGCCCGACAGACCGCCGGGACAATTTAGATACTCGGTGTCCATGATATGCCTCACCTCGCGTGACGCTTTCCAGGGTTGGTCAGTAAAGGCGTACATGAACGCCACCTGATGGCATGGCTCATTGCCGTGCCAATAGCGGTGCTCGCTGAACATAGAATCCAACCTCGCGGTAAATGCCTTCTTGCCTCCCATGGCAATCATCAGTCCCTCGGGGTCGTGGGGCACATACCAGGTGTAGTGGCAGGGGGCACCCTCGGTGATGTGCTTGCTGAAATTTACCGGATTGGAGCCTGCCCATGAGCCGTCTGCGTGACGTCCATCGGCATAACCGGTGGCGGGGTTGATGACATTGTGGTAGTTGCGTGAGCGGTCGAGCAGTTGGTCGGCGTCTTGGTAATGTCCCAAGGCGCGAGCCAGTTGGGCAGCCGCAAAGTCGTCGTAAGCATATTCGAGAGTGCGTGAAGTCTGTTCGCGCTTATGGAAAGCCATAGGCACAGAGTCCTCGACTGGCACATAGCCCATCGAGAGGTATGAATCGATGGCGCGTCGACCCTTGCCGGCGGCGTATTCTTGCGCCGAGGGGATCTCAAAGGCGTTGCGGCGTATGCCCTGGTATGCCTTTTCGGCATCGAAATTGCGAATGCCCTTGACATAAGCATCAGCGATAATAGCCGAGCAGTGGTCGCCAATCATGGCGCAGGTGTAACTGTTCCAACATGGGAAGATAGGCATCCAGCCACCCTCGTCATACTTGCGCACCAACGATTGCACCATCTCTCCGCCCATCTCGGGGTGAAGCAGATGGATTAGCGGATGCAGAGCGCGATAGGTGTCCCATGCGCTGTAATCGTCAAAATAACGCTGACCCATAGGCAGATTCTTGATGGGATAGCCCGAAGCAAATGGCACATAAGAGCCATCGACATCGCTCACCTCGTGGGGAAGGAATGAGGCATGGTACATGGCAGTGTAGAATTTTTGCAACACCTCTGGGTCGCCTTCGGCCTCGATTGTTCCAAGCCACTGCTGCCACACCTGAGCCAGTTTGTCTTTCTGGCCATCGAAATCCCAAGTCGGTATCTCGGAGAGCAGATTTTGTAATGCAGCGTGGTGGCTGGTAAATGATGAGGCAGCCTTGACAAGCACCGGCGAGTCGGGATTGACTTCAAACTCTACATAAGCGCCGATGTCGTTGCGATGACCAATGCTGGCCACGCCCGGCATCTGGGTCTCGCCCTCATACACGCCGTAGGCAGTGATGGGTCGGTCAAGCATCACCACGAAATGGCCAGAGAATCCGGCTGGTTCGCCTTTGCTTTGGTATATGCGGTGCACCGGGTTGTAGCCGTAGATCATGCGCGCCTGGGGGTCGATAGCGATGAATCCTTCCTCTTCATCATTGTTGGGGTTGACCACGAGGTAGCCCTTGCCAGCATTGTCATAGGTGAAGCGAAAGATAGCAGAACGGGAATCGCCAGTCATTTCGGCCGTTACGGCCTGCTCTGGCAGCTCCACGCTGTAATAGTGAGGCAGAGCGGTCTCGGCATCATGGCTGAAGGGTGTGGCGCGTCGCTCGGGGGTGAGGGAGGAGAGGTGAGATAGGGGCATGAGGGTAAACGACCCGTAATCCTGGGTGCAACCGCCGACTATCCAATGCGAACCGCGAAAACCCTGCAGCAAAGAATCGGCATAGTAGTATGGGGCTATGCATTTGATTTCTGTGTCGCGTGTCTGGGGGGTCCAGAAATTCATGCCATGGGGCTTGAGCACTGCCGGGAGGGTCTGGCCCAACTCCTCGGTGCCCTTGCCGAACATTCCAGCCGCCTTTGTCACGCTGTGGGCCGTACCCACCCTCGTGTCAATCTGCGCCCAGCCCCACAGAGAGACTATTAAAAACGTAAGCACATAAATTTTACGTAAGCACATAGGTAACTTGCATCTTAATTTTAAAGTAAGAAACTAACCACAGATTTACACAGATTTACACAGATTCAGCGATTCCCATGACTGAATCTGTGTAAATCTGTGTAAATCTG
>JAJBUH010000107.1 GCA_020860445.1 Bacteroidales bacterium
ATCTAAAGAAGAAATAGAAAGATTGAATTTTAAATATGGGCTTTTTCCTCCGGAGACTCTACCTTGGGTGACAATAAGAGATTCAATTGCTGATATTTCTACTTCGGAATTTCCCATAGAGAAAGATCTTTTGTTGAGAGGAGGTGCAAAAGAATATCCTGGTCATACTGGAAGCGACATAGATTCTCCTTCAAAGACCATAAAGGCAAGTAGTCATGGAGTCCCTGGAGGAGAAAATATGATTAAATTTGAGAATGGTACAGTTAGGTATATGTCAATTGCGGAAGCTAAGAGAATACAGACATTCCCAGACGATTATATTATCACAGGATCATGGACAGAAGCTATGCGTCAATTGGGAAATGCTGTACCAGTAAAACTGGCAGAATTGATTGCAAAGTCTATTCTAACAGTCTTATAATTTTTTATTCCCACTCATTGATTCGGTTTAGATAGGTATAACAGATATTCTCAATAAAGTGACTCAATTGGAACCTTGTTTTCTATCTTTATGAAAAGATTGAGCTTGATATGTTAACCAAACCTTTTGAACTGAGAAGTATAGAGCGGATTTATTTAAGAGAATAATCAAGGAATAGGACTTATCAGTCGAGAGGACTAATTGTGATGTTAGCCGAAGAATCGAAGTACCCAAATACTTGGGTGGATAATATAAGATGTTCTAAACAGACTTGGATTATGAGAAAAGTGATTGGCGTTTTGCTTTTAATGGCTGTGGGCTTGGCTGAGGTGAGGGCTGAGCAGTTTGAGGATGTGTATGCGGCGGTGGAGAAGATGGGGCTCGGGTGGAGTCTGGGCAATCATTTCGACAGCAATAGCGGAGACACTGAGAATATGTGGATAGAAGCATGGACTGACCGGACCCCGGACGACTACGAGACTGCGTGGGGACAGGCAGTGACAACTCGCGAGATGATACACCAATTCAAGGAAGCAGGATTTCAGGCAATACGCATCCCAGTGACTTGGTATCCCCACGTAGGCAATGTCGAAATCAAGGATTTAGCTTCAAACAATTGGCAGCCCATCTGGGACAAAACGACGTGGACTGGCTATGAAGTAGACCCAGTATGGATGGCACGCATCCGCGAGGTCGTGGATTATGTGATCGAGGAGGGCATGTACTGCATCCTGAATGTGCACCATGACACAGGAGCGGCCTCAACGGCGTGGCTTGTGGCAGATGAGGATAACTATGCTGAGCAAAGAGAACGATATGAATCCCTGTGGACGCAGATTGCCGAGGAATTCAAGGACTATGGCGAGCGTCTGCTATTCGAGGGATACAATGAGATGCTTGACTCTTATGGGTCTTGGTGCTACGCATCGTTGGCAACCTCAGGCGGTTACAATGCAGGGGTAGCAGCATCGGTCTACAGCGCTGTTAACAAGTATGCCCAAAGCTTTGTCGATGCAGTGAGGGCCACTGGCGGCAACAATGCTCAGCGCAACCTGATAGTGTCAACTTACTGCGCTGCCTCGGGCGAGGGCAACTGGAGTAGCCACCTCACAGACCCGTTGGAAGAACTGGTGCTTCCCATCGATAGCGAGCCGAATCGCATAGCCATAGAGGTACATGCCTATCCTGAGGTGTCGAAAGCTGAAGATTTGCCATCAGTGATATCCGACATGATTTCAAAATGGCAAACCCATCTGATGAGCAAGGGCGCTCCAGTGATTCTTGGCGAGTTTGGTACGCAGACCGACAATATGCTTCCATTGAAACTGGAGGTAGCTCGGGAGATGATGGAGCAGTGCCGTAAGGCTGGAGTGTCCGCATTTTGGTGGATGACATTGATGGATGGCACCACCGAATGGTCAGAAAGCGATCTGGAGATGATAGATATCCTCACCAAAGCCTACTATGGACCCGAGGGATGCCCTGGAGCCGGCATATCTTCTGCGGTTATAGACCGATACCCTAAGGATACCCTCATCTACAATCTCCAGGGGCATCCCCTCAAAGAAATTACCCACCCTGGCATTTATATCCAAGGTGGGAAGAAAATCCTCCATTATTAATCAATCCGAGGATCATCTTTGTCTGACAACTGCTCCAATTTGGTTTCGATTTCCTCAATGGAGGGTATGGTTTAAAGGAGATCCTGAGGAATGGTTGATTGTTAACGATGCCTCATATACTATATATGATAAAGGTCATTTTTCCCTCTATCCTCCAGATGGATTAATACAAGGATACGGAGCATTTTGGGAAAAAATGCCTTAGATGAAGGATTATGTCACCTCAAAGTGAGGGGAGGGATATGCTTTTCGAGCACGGGGAGTGGGGGAAGCATATCCTGGCCGCGAAACATGAGAGTGATTCCATGGAGGGTGCAGCCAGGGATAGATTTTAATAAGCGATTGGCGACAGCATATTGGCGTATTTGGCGCTCAGCTTCAGTATATTGACGCTGAATTTCTGAATCCGGAGCCTTGGTCTCAACATATTTCATCTCTATGATATAGCAATGCTTTGCTTTAGGATAATGAGTCAGTAAGGGGACCAGGACAAAGTCGCTATAGCCATAATTAAGTTCCATTTCAGGACATAGCACTGTGAGATTGCACAGGCCCAGCATAGCCTTGAAGAAACCATGCTGATTGAACTCACCTCCACGAGAATCCCGTGCCGAGGACAAGTCGTGATACATCTTACCGATTCTCTCTATGGCTGGCTGCCAAATCCCGTTATAAATCATTTCAATGTAGTCATATCCCAAAGCATCCACATCTATAGGGGTTTCTTCTCTATACATGTTGGCCATAAATCCCCACAACAACTGTTTTATGCATTGGTTAGGAATTACCATTTTCTGGATTGCGGGTTCATCATCACCGATAGTGAGCATACCATAATAGTATATGAGAGAACGGAAATTGTCCCGGTCGAGAAGCTCGGCTGCTGGAAAAGAGGTCTTAAGGCGCATGTATATATAGCCGTCATTTGCAATGCGCTCAATGTCAGATAGGCGATCGGCGCGCTGCATCCCTCGGTCTAGGTTAATTAATTGACGAAGCTTTGTAAAGTCTGTGCGAATATTCTTATCCACCATATCGATTGGGGGAAGCCCCTGATCAATCATTGGCTTCATATAATGAAGAGCCATGTCACAATTGTACACAGTTTCTTTACCATAACTGCGGAGAGCGAAGCAATAGTTGTCATACCAAGGTTTCATGTCACAGATGATCGCATCGATGTCGGCTGGAACATTGGCATTTTCATGATAGTATTCAAGCATTTCACGCACCTCACTTTCCTCGAAGCCCAGAATAGTGTTGAATTTTGGCTTGTCAGAGATATTCCAATCGATGTTGTAGCCGCTGGTGAGGTCATCGAGAGTCACGGGCGAGATGCCTATCATGAAAATGCGTTCAAAACTGTCCTTGAACAGCTTGAAGAATCGACGATAGAAGCCGTCGGCATGAGTGAGCGAATGGAACACCTCTTTTCCCTTACTGCTGAGAACATCATTGGTGAAGTTGTCATATTCATCGATGATGAGATAGAGCCGAAGGTCGAGGCGCCGGGCTGATATTGTTATGAGGTTTAGTTTGCTTTGAGCAGAGTCTGATTTTTTGATTCTTCCAATCAAATCATCTTCATAAAATCTCTTATACTTGTCAATGAAATCATCCAATACTCCACAACAGTAACTATTAAAATTCTTCTCAAGAACTTCAATTGACCCTCCAGCTTTTGAGAAGTCGAATCTCAGCACCTGATAAGAATTGGCCTCTTCAGTAGGATTCTTGCCGATATAGAGATCACCGAACAATTCTTGGAATTGGCCTTTGGCATTGATATCATAATAAGCCTCAAGCATGCTGATGAATAAGCTCTTTCCGAATCTGCGCGGGCGTATAAGAAATAGATAACTATTTTCATTTTCCATCATTGGCAAGAACATAGTCTTGTCAACATAATACATATTCTTCCTCCGCAATTGCTTGAAATCTGAGATACCGTAGGGAAGCTGTTTCATTGCCATGTCCATATTATTAAAAATTACATGCAAATTTAAGGAAAATAACTGAGAACTACAACTTGGATAAACAAAAAGGCGCGGCCTCGGGGAGGGGTCGCGCCTTACGGTAGGTATATTTATGCTGACATTTCTTAGGGGGTCAGCAAGGAGGGTAATGGGGCTGCAAGGAGGGGAGAGACAGGAGGCGCAGCCCGGAGGGGGGTAGATTACTTGTTGTAGAGCTCGGTTTCGGTGAAGTGGCCGATCTTGAGGTATTCCTTGTAGAGGTGGTCGTAGACCTCGACGTTGGCTTCGATGGGGTGGTATTCCTTGGCAAAGCCTGAGTTCATAGCCTTGATGGCTGCCTCGACATTGGGGTAGATGCCAGCGGCGACAGCGGCGAACATCGATGCGCCGAGAGCGCAAGCCTGGTCGGTGTTGCACACCTTGATAGGCATGTTGAGCACGTCGCTGAGGGTCTGCATAACGAAGGGCGACTTTAGGGCGATACCGCCAATGCCGATCACAGTGTCAATCTTGACACCCTCACGGCGGAAACGCTCAACGATAGCGCGGCTGCCAAAGGCGGTAGCCTCGATGAGGGCGCGGAAAATCATAGGAGCGGTGGTGCCGAGAGTGATGCCAGTGATAGTGCCCTTGAGCAGCTGGTTGGCATCGGGTGTGCGGCGACCATTCATCCAGTCGGTAGCGACGACAGCGCTCTCCGACGGGTGGATGCGCTCGGCCTCGGCGGTGAGAGCTGGGATAATCTTGGCAGAAGCCTCGGCCACGAGTTCGGCCTTGGTCTCCTCGCTGAGCAGGTTGCTCTCCATCACGATGTGGGTGAGCGGGAACTCAAGTACGCGCTTGAACCAAGCATAGATGTCGCCAAAAGCTGACTGACCAGCCTCGAGGCCGATCATGCCGGGGATGACAGAACCGTCAACCTGGCCGCAGATACCCTTGATGAGGTTGTCGCCAATCTCTTCCTTCTCAGCAACCATCACATCGCAAGTGCTGGTGCCAATCACGCGCACAAAGGTGTGAGGCTCAACGCCAGCACCGACTGCTCCCATGTGGCAGTCGTAAGCGCCGCCAGCAACCACAACCTTGGTGGTGAGGCCAAGACGGTCGGCCCACTCCTGGGTGAGATGGCCAACAGGCTTGTCGGCTGTCTCGGTCTCAACAAACAGACGCTCGCGGAAACCAGCCAAGAGCGGGTCAAGCTCAACAAAGAACTCCTCGGGTGGCAGACCGCCCCATTTGGGATGCCACATAGCCTTGTGGCCGCAAGCGCAACGGCTGCGCACCACATCCTTTGACGACTTCACGCCAGTGAGCAAAGCAGGGAGCCACTCGCAATATTCGATGAGCGAGTAAGCCTTTTCGCGCACCTTCTCATCCTCGCGCAGCACATGCAGAGCCTTAGCCCAGAACCACTCAGACGAGTAGATGCCACCCTCATAGCTGGTGTAGTCGATCGGCCAGCGCTTGCACAGGTCGTTGATTTCGGCTGCTTCCTTTACAGCGGTGTGGTCCTTCCAGAGCACAAACATGGCGTTGGGGTTCTCGGCGAACTCGGGGAGCAGAGCCAGAGGAGTGCCAGTCTCATCGGTAAATGCCGGAGTCGAGCCGGTGGTGTCGAAGGCGATGCCGACTACACGCTCGGCAGTGCCCTCGGGGCATTTTGACAGGGCCTCGCGCACTGATGCGATCAGCACATCGATATAGTCCTGGGGATGCTGGCGATATTGGTTGATGCGGGGATTGCAATATTTGCCTTCCTTCCAGCGGGGATAATATTTCACCGACGAGGCGAGTACCTCGCCGTTGGCGGCGTTGACGACCAGAGCGCGAGCTGAGTCGCTGCCATAGTCTAATCCTATTACGTATTTGGTATCCATAATTTAAGTCAAAAGTCAAAAGTCAAAAGTCAAAAGTCCAGAGTAAAGGAAAAGGTCAAAAGTCAAAAACAAGGGTAATTTCCACTCTTGACTTTTGACTTTTGACTTTTGCCTTGATTTTGTTATTTTAAAGCTTTGTTTAGCATGTAGTAGACCTCGTTGTAACGCATTTCGCGCTGGAAGCCCTCGATAGTGGTGTTCTTGTCGATGTGGAGCATCTCGATGCCAGCGATTTCGGCATAGTCCATCCAGTACTCGGGAGTGATCGAGTAGCTGAAGCATGAGTGGTGTGTACCGCCAGCCAGAATCCAAGCGCCAGCGCCAACCTCGAAGTTGGGCATCGGGATCCAGAGAGCCGAAGCCACGGGCAGCTTAGGCAGCGGTTTGCTCTTGATGCACTCTACATCGTTTACGATGAGGCGGAAGCGGTTGCCCATGTCGACAACGGTAGCAGTCACGCCGTCGCCCGGCTTGCTGGTGAATACCAAGCGAGCGGTCTGAGCCTTGCGGATACCGATTCCGAGGAAGTGCACCTCCAGGCGAGGCTTCTCTTCGGCGATGAGGGGGCAAACCTCGAGCATGTGAGCTTGGAGGATTGAGCTCTTCTTGCCGTCGAAGTTGAGGGTGTAGTCCTCAAGGAACGAGCAACCGCCGTCGAGGCCCTGAGTCATGTACCATACGGTACGATAGAGGGCAGCTGATTTCCAGTCGCCTTCGGCGCCGAAGCCATAACCCTCAGCCATCAAGCGCTGTGAGGCAAGGCCCGGGATTTGGTCAAAGCCAACGAAGTTGGGATCGTTGATGTCGTCGGTGCCGAGATCGTCAAAGTTGGTGGTAAAGCCCTTGGCACCCTTAGATACCAAGCAAGCGCGGATAGCGAGCTCAGCCTTGGCGGCATTCCAGACCACACGATATTTGTCCCCATTGGGATCCTTCACATCGTCGTCGACAGCGTAGATAGCGAAGTATTCGTCAACAAGAGCCTTGACGGCGCCGTCTTCAACCTTCTTGAAATATTCCATGAGTTCGCTCACCGGGCAGTAGTCAACATGGTAGCCAAGACGGAGTTCGGCATCAACCTTGTCGCCATCGGTAACGGCTACATTGTTCATCTGGTCGCCAAAGCGGATGATGAGCATGTCCTGAGCGTCGGCCCAAGCAGCGGCAACGCGGCTCCATACGGCGATACGCTCCTGGGTGTCTTTTTCCTTCCAGTAACCGACAACCACCTTGCGAGGGATGCGCATGCGCGAGCAGATATGGCCAAACTCGCGGTCGCCATGAGCCGACTGGTTGAGGTTCATGAAGTCCATGTCCATGGTCTTCCATGGAATTTCGGCATTGTATTGAGTGTGGAGGTGGAGCAGGGGCTTGTGGAGATGTTGCAAGCCGTGGATCCACATTTTGGCGGGCGAGAAAGTGTGCATCCAAGTGATGAGGCCCACGCAGCGACAGTCGTTGCTGGCGGCTTTCATGATGTCATCAACTTCCTTGCTTGAGTTGGCAGTGCCTTTGTAGACAATCTTGATAGGGAGATTGCCAGAGTTGTTCAGGCCGTCGACCATCTCTTTAGAGTGAGAATCAACAGCCACGACGGCATCGCCGCCATAGAGGAGTTGGGCACCAGTGACCCACCAAATCTCGAGATCTTCAAATTTTGCCATTGTGTAATATATGTTATTGATTTTGGTTGAATACTAATTTTAAACTCGCGCCTAAAGCGCGAGGCACCGTGGCGCTACGGGAGCAGCCGATAGGAGCATGGCGCCACTGTGCTGGGCCGTTTAGCGGCCGTAGGCGCAGCCGATGGGAGCAGGGCGCCACTGTGCTGGGCCGTTTAGCGGCCCTATTTCTTTGCTTGGCCGTAGTAGGCGCCGGGGCCGTGCTTGCGGTTGAAATGCTTCTCGACAAGCAGGGGATTCATAGTGAGCTCGGGATTGACCATAAAGGCTACAAATGCCATCTTGGCCACTTGTTCCATCACCACGGCGTTGTGCACTGCGTCGTGAGCATCCTTGCCCCAAGCAAACGGGCCATGGTTCTTGACGAGGACGCCGGGAGTGTGCACTGGGTTGATGCCCTCAAAGCGCTTGATGATGACATTGCCAGTCTCAAGCTCGTACTGGCCCTTGACTTCGGCCTCGGTCATATCAGCGGTGCAGGGGATAGCATCGTGGAAATAGTCGGCGTGGGTAGTGCCGATGTTGGGGATGTCCTTGCCAGCCTGGGCCCAAGCGGTAGCGTAGGTCGAGTGGGTGTGCACCACGCCACCGATTTCGGGGAATGCTTTGTAGAGAGCCAAGTGGGTAGGGGTGTCGGAGGATGGACGCAGGTCGCCCTCGACCACATTGCCATCAAGGTCAACGACCACCATGTCGCTGGCTTTCATTGTATCATAGTCTACGCCGCTGGGCTTGATAACGACGAGGCCCTTTTCGCGGTCGATGCCTGAGACGTTGCCCCAGGTGAATATCACAAGTCCGTGTTTTACCAGGTCAAGGTTGGCCTGAAACACTTTTTCTTTTAATTCTTCGAGCATAGTTATAAAATGAAAAATGAAAAGTGAATAATGAAAAATGAAGAATGAAAAGGAGACCTTCAAACGATGTCACAATATCCTTTGATTCGAGTGAAAAGGAAATAGTTTACCTCAGAAGGTACTGTTTATTTTTCACTTTTCATTTTTCATTATTCATTTAATTTTTACCAGAAGTACCAGTAGAAGGCTGCGGTGATGCAGAGGATGATGATTGAGTTGAGGATATCCCAACCATTCCAGCTGGCGCGGGTTGCAGCGCGCTGCTCAGGAGTAGAGGTACCGAATACCAAGCCCTTGATCTTGGCCGGGTCGGGAGCCTTGGTGCACAGCGACACCACAACTACTACCAAGAGACAGAATACAAGCATCCAACCGCTGAAGAAGAGCCAGTTGACATCGTAGAAGATGTATTTGAACCAGTTGTCTGCTCCCTCGCCGCCTGTGTAAGCAATCTTGGCGCTGAGGCGGGTAAGACCGATGGCGAGACCGGCAATAAGGCCCCACATACCGCCTTGGGCTGTTGCCCTCTTCCAGCAGACACCGAGCAAGAACGCCGAAGCGATACCCGGAGCAAGCACTGACTGCACATCCTGTAGATATAGGTAAAGCACATCGCCCACCGAACGCATCACAGGAATCCAGAGGATACCGAGCAACACGATCACCACGGTAGCGGCCTGACCGATGCGAACCACCTTCTTAGGATTAGCTTCGGGGTGATAGCGCTGGTAGAAGTCGACCGTGAACAGGGCGGCACTCGAGTTGAAGAGTGAAGCAAGCGAAGACATAAGGGCCGCGAGGATACCGCAGACGATTAGGCCTTTTACGCCGGCCGGGAGCAGTTTGGCTACCAGGGTCGGGAAAGCGGCGTCGGTGTTGAGGTTACCATTTGCGAGGAAGGGCAGGAAGTTGCCAGTCTTCTGATGCAGAGCGAAAGCAATCATGCCGGGAATGAGGAACAAGAACACGGGGAGCAGCTTGAGGTAAGCGCCAAAGATGGTGCCTCGGCGGCTTTCCTTTTCGTTCTTACCAGAGAGGACGCGCTGTACGATGAACTGGTCGGTACACCAGTACCAGAAACCGATAACTGCCGAACCAATAAGGGCGCCCAGCCAAGGATACTGCGGGTCGTCGTTTGAGCGCATAAGGTTGACCATTGTGTCGCCACGGGTCACCTCTTCGCCAGTGACGGAATCGCGCCAAGTGATGATTTGGTCGCCGCAGATGCGCATCATCTCATCCCATCCGCCCAGGGCCTTGAGGCCGAGCCAGAGGATGATGAACGAACCAAGCAGCAAGATCGGGGTCTGCAGCACTGAGGTGTACAACACAGATTTCATGCCGCCGAAGATAGTGTAGAGAGCGGTGAGCACCACGAGGCCGATAGCGGCAATCCAGAAGAAGTCAATGCCCCAGAGGCTCTCGATGCCGAACACCTGCTGGAACACGAGGCCGCCAGCATAGACAGTCACAGCCACCTTGGTGAGCACGTAGCTGATCAGAGAGATAAGCGAGAGGATGGTGCGCGATGCGCCATTGTAGCGGCGCTCGAGGAATTCAGGCATGGTGATTACCATGGAGCGAGTGTAGAACGGCACAAATACCCAGCCGAGGATCAGGATCATCCAACCCTGAATCTCCCAGTGGGCCATTGCCATACCAGATGAAGCGCCAGAGCCGGCGAGGCCGATGAGGTGCTCTGAACCAATGTTAGAAGCGAAGATTGAGGCACCAATAGCTATCCAAGTAGCATCCTTGCCCCCGAGGAAGTAGTCTTCGGCATTGCCCTGCTTCTGCCGAGTGACCCATACGATGATGCCAATCAGGGCTATGAAGAATAACCCGATGACAATCCAGTCTAGAGTTCCCATATTCTGAGTGTGATAAATAGTTGATTAGTTTATCGTGGTTAGGTATTATTTCTGTACACCAAATTTAAATATACAGTGGCTGTGGTATGTTTGTCCCGGCTCGAGAGTGGCGCTTGGCCAAGTGGGTTTGTTAGGGGTGTCGGGGTATTTCTGCGATTCAAGGCAGATGCCAGCGCGCTGGTTGTAGACGTTTCCGCCCTTGCCGCTGACTGTGCCGTCGAGGAAGTTGCCTGAATAGATTTGGATACCGGGCTCGTTGGTGTAGACCTCGAGGGTGATGCCGGTGATGGGCGATGAGAGGGTAACAGCTACCTTCTGGTCATCGCCAGCGGTGTCGAGCACCCAGTTGTGGTCATAGCCGTTGCCATTGCGCAGCTGCTCGCAGTCGACGGTGATTTCTTCGCCCACGGCCTTAGCCTCGGTGAAGTCGAAGGGAGTCTCCTTGACGCTGGCAATTTCGCCAGTGGTCATATAGGTGCTGTCGACGGGGGTGAAGAGCGAAGCGTTGACCTGCATCACGCAGTTGGTGACGGGGATGTTGGGATCGCCATTGAGGTTGAAATATGAGTGGTTGGTCATGTTGATGACCGTAGTCTTGTCGGTGGTAGCGGTGTAGTCGATGTCGATAGCGTTGTCATCGGTGAGAGTGTAGGTGACTTCGGCGGTGACATTGCCGGGGAAGTTGTTGTCGCCGTCGGGCGAGTTCATTACCAATGTGATGGAATTGTCAGAGACTTGCTTCACGTCGTAGACCTGGTATTGCCAGCCAGTGGGGCCTCCGTGCAAGCAGTGTCCGAAATTGTTTTGGGGGAGCTTGATGCTGTCGCCGTCGATTACAAGACGTCCCTGGTTGATGCGGTTGGCATAGCGTCCGATGGCTGCGCCAAAGTCGCTGGGGATGTTGATGTAGTCGGCAATGCTGTCAAAGCCGAGGACCACATCCTTGAAGTCGCCGTTTTTGTCGGGCACCATGATCGAGACGAGGCGTCCGCCAAAGTTGGTGACGCAAACTTCCATGCCAGAAGGATTAGTGAGCTTGTAGAGACCAGTGGTCTTGCCGTTGACCTGAGCAACGAAGTTGTCAGGGTCGAGGCCTGAGCGCGTCAGCTGCTTCTCGGGATTGCTCGAGCAGGATACGCCAAGCAAAGCAATGATGGCAGAAGCGGCCAAGGAATTTAGCTTAATTGCTTTCATCGATGAGAAGGTATAAATTTAAAGTAATTTTCTGACTGCAAATATAATGATTTTTTTCACGACAAAAGCACCAAAAACGGTTGAATTTTGTTACAATTGTCTATATCTACACCAAAATTATCCATTTATTGACATAAAAAATCGGTCATAGATGATTTTTTCATCACAAACCCCTCAATCCGTACCATTGGCAGAGGTTGAGGGGGTTGTGATTAGAGCCGGGAGTAGAGGTTCAATCATAGCTAATGTTACGTAATTCTTTGACGGCTGTTGCGCTGGCTTGGCCGGTGAGCAACGAGCGCAGAGCATCGGGCGAGAGGGCGGTGGCTGGGGCAAAACCAGGCCCGGCCATGTAGTCGATGAGCGAGGCCAGAAGCTGTCGTCCCTCGGGTTTTTCATTGAGGGCAGAGAGCGGGGTCATCAGCAGCATCAGCTTGCCTGGGCCCACGCCAAACTCCATCACAAGGCCCAGCCTGTGATTACGCTCAACATTGTCGATAGCTTGCACGATTGGGATGTGGCCCTCGGGATTGAGAGCGTCAAGCACCAAGGGGTAGCCCATCTTGGCCGGGATGAACCATTGCCAGTCGGAGTGGAAATCGGTTGGGAATTGGCTCAAGGCAGGGTGCTCTGCTTGTATCAGAAGTCCCATTGTGCCAGGTGAGACAGGCTTATTAGCATTGTGGCTGATGGTGCTGAACATGCGATAGTTCCAGTAATCGGTAGTGAATAGGCCACCTACGGTAGCGCTCTCTACCTCTTCTTGTTGAGGTAATAGGAGTACTTTCTGGCCCTGGCTAAGGGCGGCGATGGCATCATTAATCGTCTCGGTGATTAGGATGCCTTGGATTGAGTCAGTAAATGCTTGGTGCTCAGGATAAACCCAGAAATCATAGATATTATCGACTGGCATACCGAGCAGTTCTAGCTGGAGCCTTATTTTGTATGGGTATGCCATCTGGGGCGCGCGCATCGAGATAGTGTCGACGAGCGCATAGCCCTGGCCAGTGGGTATGCGGTGGGTGTCGCCGTAGACCGGGATGCCTTCGTCATCTATGAATCGCCAACGTAGGGCTCTCCCAGCCAAGTCTTTGCCGCTGTAATTGGCCACAGAGATGCGCCCTTGGATATTTTGACCGCCTTGGTAGCAGAATTGCGGAAACTCCCCCATCAGCACCACCTTGTCGCACGATTGGCGCCACTCCTTGGGCGAGATAGCCCCCTTGCTATCCATAAATGCATCGAGTACGCCTACCAAAGCAGTGCCTTGGCCGGGATAGTCCTGCAGGTCAAGCAATTGGAAACCAGCCATCTGGGGCGTGCGCAGATTCATCTCCATATCAGCCTTGTATAGCCTGGCAGCCCAGTGGCTTGAGGCGTTGAAGAAATCCTCGGCTTGGTCAAGCAGGTTGGCTGAATCCATGCGAGATTTGAAGATGTTGAGATTTCGGGGCTCAAGCACGCCGGTGTACTTATCTATCTCCCGGAAATCTGGCATCGACTGGTATTGGCCAGTCTCATGGCCAAGGACTGGAATATGTGCTTGGAGGATGGCTTTCTCAAAAGTAGTGACAGAATTGGGGTACTCGTGATTGAGGATGCCCCCATCGGCAGCATCGGCAAATGAGAACGAGGCGCGGGCATGAGAACTATATCCATCATACCCCTCGCCAGCCCCTACGCGGCAAGTCACAAAGAAGTCTTCGCCCGGTTGCGCGCCTTTGTATCCAAGGTAAGCATTTGACCCATAAGCATAGAGCGTCTCGGGCGCGATAGTGCGCAGGTCGGTTACAAATTCGTCCATCAGGTCTTCCTCGCCCCATAGCTCATTGCCGAGCGAGAACATCACAAATGAGGGATGGTTACGGTAAGCCTTAAGGATTTGCTGGCCATCGGTGCGAAGAAAATCCATCAGGAAATCCTCAGAGCGATTGAATGTTCCCCAGATGGTGAGCTCGGGCTGCAGGTATACACCCTCAATGTCCGCAGCCTCAAAGCAAGCTTCGGGTGGACACCAGGAGTGGAAGCGCACATGGTTGAGACCATACGACTTGATGGTCTGGAAGTACTGGCGCCACCCATCGACATCCATTGGCGGGTAGCCCGTAAGGGGAAATACGCAAGCATCATGGCGCCCACGCAGGAAGGTCAGAGTATCATTAATGTAGAAATGTCGATTCTTTGCCTTGAAGTCGCGCAGAGCCGCGTAGGTGCTAAGTTCGTCTTGGCCAGGTATTTTTGCAGTGACGCGATGTCGCGCCGGTTGCCATTCGCTCCAGGTGCGAGCGGTGTCACCGAGCTGGAGAATAGCAGTGTATATCGAGGTGCCATGCTTTAGCTTAAGGGTCGAGGAGTTAAGGCCTGATGAGATAGTCATCTTTAGGCCATCGGCAGGGTGGGCCACGCGAGCAGTGACCTCGATGCAGTGGCCAGGCAGCGGTCGGCAGGTAAGCGAAGAAATATGGGTGGGCTTTACGGCTTGGAAGTCGATGCGGCCGAGAATGCCGTTCCAATTGGTTTGGGTGGATTCGCAGCAGGCATGAGAGTTGCTTTTTACTTGGGCTGGGATGCGTTCGCCATTGTCGACCATCACAGTGATATGATGTTGGCCCGGGGAGAGTTGGCCAAGTTCGTATCTCTGTGCCGAAGAGATAAGGGTACTTGAGCCAATCTCTTGGTCGTCAATCCATACGGTAGTGGGGCGAGTACGTTCGAGGGTGAGCAGGGTATGGTGGCCAGCCCAAGACTCTGGGACGAAGAATGAACGGGTGTAGAAGGCTGGGCCCGTATAGGTGACCTTGCGTGACAGTTGAGTGGTCTCAGAGTAATCTTGGTTGGGGGCTCCAATCATGGCCTCGTCGAGGGTACCAGGGAGGGTAATGGAGTGTGATTCAGCGTTTTTGCTACCGAGGCGCACCTTCCATTCGCCGCTGAGGTCGATGCGTGGGCGGTCGGCCGAGGCAGCGAGGGCGATGGTGGAAATAAGGAAAAGATATAGTAGTCGTGTTATCATGCTATTTTATTTGCACGCAAAAATACAAAAAATCCTCGAATATTCGAGGATTTTTAGATTTTTATTTGAGGGGGAGGTTAGTGGAGGGCCATGTCGACGTGGCCGATTTTGATGTCTGCAGCGAAGAGGATGGGCAGGTGGGTGGATTGGGATATCTCACACTGCACGGGATAGTCGAGCATGCGTCCGTGATAGCTGTATTGGAAAGTGATTGAGTAGACGGGCGTAGAGCCATCAACCGAGCTGGTCGAAGTGCCATTGTAGGTGATTTTCAGCTCGTTGCTGCCATCAGCTCCGCTGATAGGTATCGTCACGGTCTGGCCATCTGAGAGGCTGTTCCAGTCGATAGCCGAGGCGTAATAGAACATCGAGATCATGTTGGCCGTGATAGTTACAGCCTCCATAGTGGCATCATCGGCATCAAGGCTGCCTTGCCCAAGTATATTCTTGTAATTGGCTGGCGAGTTGAGGTCGACAGTCTGCCCCTCGCGAGGCTTGCGGTACCAACCGTTGACATAAGAGATGGATTCGGCCGATGGGGTAACGGTTGCGCGGAGCGTGTCAGCAATACTGTATACGCGGCCTTCCCACGGGATGCTATGGCCTGTGATGGTGCCCGAGAAGTCATCGCCGCTCTGGCTGATTCCTACATGAGCCTCGCCAATGTTGAGATCGACAAGTCCCCAGCGCCAATGCACATCATACGAATAATCTTGCGCCGAGGCCGAAATGCAGCATACTATAGCTGCGGCTATGGACATAAAAATCGAGTGTTTCATAATATTCGTTTTTATTATGAAACACTCGACAAAAAATAATGTTGACTGTATCCTTTTAATTAGGTGACTCAGAGGGCTCTTTGCAAATCACCTTAAAAGCTGGAGCTTAGTCCTGGGTCTTTACCTTGATGCCGACGATGCGCAGATTGTTATCGCGGATGAAGTTGAGGATGTTGCGACGTATCTCATTGTCGTCGATGTCGGCCTCGATGCGCTTGAGGGCGTTGAATACCGAGGTCTGGGTCTGATAGATGTGGCGATAAGCTTTGGCGGCATCTTCAATCTGATTATCGGTGAAGCCTTTCTTCTTCATAATGAAGGAGTTGACACCGTAGTAGCCAGCGGGATTATGAGCCATGATGGTATATGGGGCACATTGCTGCTGATGCGGCACCCGCCCTTGATGAGCGACCATTGGCCGATGCGCGATTTCTCGTGCACGATAGCGTTGGACGACAGCACGCAGCAAGATTCGATGATTACATCGCCAGCGATGGTCACGCCATTGCCGATGACAGCAGGACCCTCGATTACTGAATCGTGCCCGATGTGAGTCTCAGCCATGATGAAGCACTCGTTGCCGATGCGGGTACCGCCCTCGGAATAGATGCCTCGGTTGATGATTACCTGCTCGCGGATCATATTGTTGTCGCCGATAAAGCAGTAGGTCTGTTCGCCTTTCCAGCGGAAGTCCTGAGGGTCAGCGCCGATGATGGCTCCCTGGAACACCTTGTTGTTCTTGCCCATGCGAGTGCCATTGATAATGCTGGCATAGGGCATGATTTCGCAATTGTCGCCTATCTCTACGTTGTCATCGATATAGGCGAAAGGATGGATTTTGACATTCTGGCCCAGTTTTGCGCCAGGATTGACAAAAGCAAGTTCGCTGATCATAGAGGTATGGTATTTTGTGTCTTTAGCTTTTGGTTTTTAGCTTTTGGAGAATTACGCCCAGGCCTTATCGTCCGCCACCCATTGACTGGTATAGGTTGACGATGCTCTGAATGCGTGTAAGCTCGTTGCTGATTTGCGAAATCTGAGCGCTGAGCAGGCTCTGTTGAGCAGTGATTACCTCAAGGTAGGTGCCATCTGAGTAGATAAGCAGATCGTTGGTGTAATCGACCGACTTCTCCAGGTTGGCAACTTGCTCTTCGATAAACTTTGACTTCTCGACCGACTTGTCGTATGTGATTAAGCCATTCTCGACCTCGGATGCGGCAGAGAGCAGAGCATACTCAAAGTTGTAGAGAGCTTGTTGCTGTTGCTGCTTGGCAGCCTTGAGGCGAGCCAGGTTTTGACCGCGCGAGAAGATAGGAGCGGTGACCGAACCAGCCAGGTTGTAGAACCATTCGCCCGGATTCTTAATCACCGAGCCGAGCAGGTTGGTGAAACCGCCCTGAGCCGAGATTGTCACGCCGGGGTAGAAAGCTGCGCGAGCCGAGTTGGTGGTGTAGAAGGCCTGAGCCAGGGTCTGTTCAGCCGATGCCACATCGGGGCGGAAAGCCAGTACCGACATTGGCACGCCATTGACCAGAGTGGTGGGCAGGTCGAGGTTGGCCTCCATGGGGATGTCCCACTTCTGAGGCATCACATTGAGCAAGAGGCTCATAGTGTTGTTGAGCTTGGTGAGGGTCACCTCGATGTCGGTGATGCCAGCGAGGATGCTGTAGTAGTTGGCAGTCTGTTGCACAACAGCAGCCTCGGTGGTGCGGCCAGCCTCCTTGAGGTCCTTCATAGTCTGTACGGTCTCGCCCCATAGCACTGCTGTGTTGCGATAGAGCTGGAGCTGCTTCTCAGCCAGCGAGATGCTGTAGTAGGTGTTGGCCACTGAGGCGATGAGCTGAGAGCGCACAGCCTGAGCGTAAGCCTCGCTCTGCAGCACGGCAGCCTGAGCGCCGCGCTTGCTGTTGAGCAGTTTGCCGAAGATGTCAACCTCCCAGCTTGCAGCAGCGGGGATGGTGTAGGTCCAAGTGAGGTCGCTGCCAGCGTAGGAAGCTCCAGCACCGTTGGGGTTGAGAGCTATCGAGGGCAGGTATGCCAGCTTGGCGCCAAGCAGGTTGGCCTGGGCTATTTCGACATTGCATTGTGCATTGCGCAGCGAGGTGTTGTTGACCAGGGCTTGGTTGATAAGGTCGACAAGGACGGGGTCGGTGAAGACCTGTTCCCACAGCAGATTGCCCATCTGGGTGGAGTCGGGCCCAGCCTCGCGGGCCTCCTTGTAGGAGGCCGTGAGGGGCGTATTGTCGGGCGTATGATATTTGTTGTAGATGCCGCAGCTTCCGAGCGAGAGCATCATGGGCATGGCCACGGCAGCTAATATGATATTCTTCGTTTTCATTTATTTTACGTATTGCTCGATTTCGTTTTCGATGTTGCCGCCTTCTTCCTCGTCGTGGAGCTTGATCGGAGAGATCTTCTCCTGGATGATTTGGAAGGTGATGAACATAGCTGGAACAATGAATATCTGCAGCACCATGCCAATGAACATGCCACCTACAGAGCCTGCGCCAAGTGAACGGTTGCCGTTAGCGCCTACGCCAGTAGCGAATAGCAGAGGCAACAGACCGATTACCATGGTGAGCGAGGTCATCAAGATAGGACGCAGACGAGCCTCAGCACCGGCGATTGCCGCATTGAAGATTGACATACCAGTCTGGCGACGCTCAAGGGCGAACTCAACGATAAGAATTGCATTCTTGGCAAGAAGACCGATAAGCATGATCAGCGCAATCTGCAGGTAGATGTTGTTGTCGATGCCAAACATCTTAGCGAAGACAAACGAACCCATCAGACCGAAAGGCACCGAGAGGATTACAGCCCAGGGCAGAATGTAACTCTCATACTGAGCCGAAAGCAACAGGTAGACGAATAGCAAGCAGAGGCCGAAGATGACAGCCGTAGAGCTTGAGTCTTGCTGGGCTTCCTCACGGGTCATACCCGAGAACTCATAGCCGTAGCCGGCAGGCAGCGACTGAGCAGCAACGCGTTGGATGGCTGCGATAGCGTCGCCAGATGAGAATCCGGGGTTAGGCTGGCCGTTGACACTGATAGCGGTAAACATGTTGAAGCGGTTGAGAAGGTCAGGGCCGTAGACCTTGCGCAGCGATACGAAGTTGGTGATAGGAGCCATCTCGTTACCATTGCGCACCTTGATTGAGTTGAGGGTCTCAGGGGATACGCGAGCCTCGGGGGTGGCTTGCATCATCACACGGTAGATCTTGCCGAAGCGGTTGAAGTTGGAGGCGTAGATACCACCGTAGTATCCCTGGAGGGTAGAGAGCAGGGTAGAGGGGCTGATGCCGGCCTGCTTAGCCTTGGCAGCATCGATATCCACCATATACATAGGGAAGGTGGGGTCGAAGGTGGTATAGGCCATCTGGATTTCGGGCTGCTGGTTGAGTTCGGCGAGGAATCCTTGCACGATGGTGAAGAACTCGTTGATGTCGCCGCCGGTCTTGTCCTGCATCTTGATTTCAAAACCATTGGTGGCCGAGTAACCGGTAATCATAGGCGGTGCGAATGCTGCCACCGTACCGTCCTTGACAAGCGAGGCCGAGCGGATGTAGACCTGCTTGATCAGATTTTCGGCGCTCTCGGCATCTGTGCGCTCATCCCAATCTTTCAGCTTGACGATGAATGTACCGTAGGTAGGGCCTTGACCAGCGATAAACGAGTAACCGTTGATCATCTGAGTCAGTTTCACACCCGGCAAATCCATAATCATATTGTTGAGCTTGTCGAGCTCTTGGCCAGTGCGCTCTTGCGATGTTCCCGGAGGCATGTTAAGCATCACGAAGAGCACGCCAGTGTCCTCGTTGGGCACCAGTGAAGTGGCGGTATGGGTCATCAGGAGCACCAAGCCGGCGATTGAAGCGGCCACCACGCCGAAAGAGGTGATTTTGTGGCGAGCAAAGAACTTAGCCCATTTGGCGTAGCCCTTGAGCACCTTGTCGTAGTTCTTATTGAACGACACGTGGAATTGCGGGTTGAACAAGCCAGCCACTGCAATGACGGCGCAGACGCAAGCGATGACGAGTTTCCAAGCGCACTCGAACTGAAACCAGCTCATCA
The DNA here is from genome assembly GCA_020860445.1 of Bacteroidales bacterium. Taxonomy (GTDB): domain Bacteria; phylum Bacteroidota; class Bacteroidia; order Bacteroidales; family Muribaculaceae; genus CAG-873. The sequence goes on from JAJBUH010000107.1 coordinate 19,364, forward strand.
CCAGGAATACGATTGTGGCCACCAGGGCGATGAAGGTAATCGTCGGGGGAATGCCGAAGATTTTCTTGTAGCGCTGCTTCATAGCTTCGCCCGCTGCCTTATAGGCTGTGCCCATGCGCTCCTTGAGGGATTGCTCTTCTTCCTCATCAGTCTTGTGAGGCTTGAGGAACACGGCGCAAAGTGCCGGCGACAGGGTCAAGGCGTTGACAGCCGAGAAGCCCACGGCGATAGCGATGGTGAGACCGAACTGGCGGTAGAACACACCCGAGGTGCCCGACATGAACGACACGGGGATGAACACGAGCATCATGACGAGGGTAATCGAGACGAGAGCGCCAGCGATTTCACCCATGGCGTCGATTGAGGCTCGGCGAGCGCTCTTGTAACCGACATCGAGCTTGGCATGTACCGCCTCGACCACCACAATGGCATCGTCGACCACAGTTGCGATTGCGAGCACGAGAGCCGACAGGGTGATGAGGTTGACCGAGAAACCGATCAGCTTGAGCACGAAGAATGTACCGATCAAGGCCACAGGGATGGCGATGGCCGGGATGATAGTGGAGCGGAGGTCCTGGAGGAACACATACACCACGAAGAACACCAGGATGAAGGCCTCGATCAGGGTCTTGATCACATGGTGAATAGAAGCATAGAGGAAGTCGTTGTTGTTGAGAGGCACAGCCACCTCGAGACCCTTGGGAAGGTCTTTTTTGAGGTTGTCAACAAAAGCCAAGCAGTTGTTGATGATGGCGGTAGCATTGGAGCCGGCGGTCTGGAACACCATACACACTGTAGATGGGTATCCGTTGAGAGCGCCGTGGAAACCATAGTCGACACGACCCAACTCAATCTCAGCAACGTCTTTGAGCAGAAGCACATCGCCATTAGTATTGGCTCGCACCACGATGTCGCCAAACTCCTCGGGGGTGGTCAAGCGGCCTTTGTAGGTAAGGGTGTATTCAAAGGTCTGGTCGCCCTGCTTGCCGAATGCGCCAGGCGATGCCTCGACGTTTTGCTCTGACAGGGCAGCGGTGACATCCGACGGCATCAGGTTGTACTGAGCCATCACATCGGGCTTGAGCCAAATACGCATCGAGTAGTCGGCACCCATCACCATCACATCGCCTACGCCCGAGATACGTTGCAACTCAGGCACGACGTTGATCTTCATGTAGTTTTCGATAAACTCCTCGTTGTACACGCCAGTCGGGTCATACAGGGCGATACCAACGAGCATTGACGATTGGCGTTTCTGGGTAAGCACACCCACCTGGGTAACCTCGGCAGGGAGCAGGTTCTGAGCCTTGGCCACACGGTTTTGCACGTCTACGGCAGCCATGTCGGGGTCGAAGCCCTGCTCGAAGTAAACGTTGATAGTAGCCGAACCAGTATTTGTAGCGGTCGAGGCCATGTAAGTCATGCCTTCGGCACCGTTGATAGATTCCTCAAGAGGAGCAATCACAGAGTTGAGCACAGCCTGAGCGTTAGCGCCGGTGTATGTGGTGGTAACGCTGATAGTAGGAGGTGCGATATCGGGGAATTGGGTCACTGGCATTGACACCAATCCGATTATACCCAGCAAGACGATGAAAATCGAAATCACCGTCGAGAGCACTGGGCGATTTATAAAGCGGTCTAATTTCATTGCAATAAATGGTTAATTAGTTTTGGCTTATAACTCCTAAGTCAATGAGTTGACTAACAGTCTGTCATTGAGCTGCTTGAGCCCCTGCCTCGATAGGAGTGATGGTCATGCCGTCTTTTACCTTGGTGCCTACTCCCTCAGTTACTACGCGGTCGCCAGGATTGAGGCCCGAGGTGACAACGAAATTCTTGCCATCGTTGGCTGCGAGCACTGTGATAGGCACGGTTGTGACCTTGTTGCTGTCATTGACTACATAGACAAAGCGGCGGTCTTGGAGCTCAAACGAAGCTTTTTGGGGAATCACGATGGCTTCTTCGGTGATTTCGGGGATAATGATTTGGCCGGTAGAGCCGCTGCGTAGCACACCATTCTCATTGTCAAAGAGAGCGCGCACAGATGCGGCTCCGGTTGTGTTGTTGATTACGCCGCTTACGGTAGCAATTTTGCCCTCAATGGGATAGACGGTGCCATTGGCGAGCTGCAACTTCACGCGGGGGAGCTTCTCAAGCTGAGATTCGAGCGAATACTGGCCATTGTTGGTGAGTTTGAGCAGGTCCTTTTCGTTGAGTGAGAAATAAGCGTACATCTGCTTGTTCTCGCTGACGGTGGTCAGAGCCTGGGCTGATGAGGGAGAAGCAAGCGAACCTTCGCGGTTTGGAATAGAACCTACGATGCCGTTCGACGGAGAGGTCACTACGGTGTAGCTCAGATTCTTCTTGGCGCTTTCGAGCTGAGCCTGGGCTTGGGCGAGTTGAGCCTTAGCTTGGGCGAGCTGATTGGCGGTGGTGGTGTATTGAGATTCGCTGATGATGTTCTTTTCGTAGAGGCGCTTTTGGTTGTCGGCCTGGATTTGGGCATTCTCAACGGCAACGCGAGCAGAGTTGACGGCGGCTTGGGCCTGGTCGACAGCTGCTTGGTACTGCACTTGGTCGAGGGTGAAGAGCACTTGCCCCTGGTGCACATAGTCGCCTTCGTCGACATGTACTTTTGTGATGAAGCCGGTCACTTGCGGACGGATGTCGATGTCGGTTTTGCCCTTGATGATAGCCGGATAAGTTGTTTGCAGTTCAGAATTTGAAGGCTCGACCGTCACGACGGCGATCTGGGGGGCTTGCTGTTGCATTTGGCCTTGTGAAGAGCCTGAGCAGGCGCTGAACAGGCCAACTACGCCGATAGAAGCGGCGAAGATGCTGGTTTTCAAGGGGATAGCTTTCATAAATTTATCTCTTGTTAAATACTTATTTTTCCGTTTGCAAAATTACAAAAAAATGCTTATGGGTTGTCTCCATTTAGTCCAAAAATTTGGAATAAAAGGGAACTCCATAAACCTTTAACAATAATTAAACTTGATTGACAATTATTTATGCCAGAAGCTTGGAGTAAACAGGATAAGTATGGTGAAAATCTCAAGACGACCGATGAGCATCAAGGCGCACAGCACCCATTTGCCGCAGTCGGGCACGGCCGCCAAGCCCGGCCCCACACCAGCGGCATCAGGGCCGACGCCGAGGTTGGTGGTGCATGAGAGGGCGAAAAAGAAACTGTCGAGCACCGGCACGCCCATAGCCGCCAGCACTACGCCTCCCGTAGCGCTGACTATGACGTAGAGACATAGGAATGCCACCGTCTTGGATACTAGGTCGGGAGTAAGCACACGCCCGTCAATCTTGACCACGGCCACGCTGTTGGGCTGCAGGGCAGTCTTGACTGAGTTGCGCAAATATCTGACCATCACCATCAGACGGTCGATCTTGGCACCACCCGAGGTACTACCGGCGCATGCGCCGAAAAACATCATCGGCACCATCAGGGCCAAGCCCAGAGGCCCCCACATCTTCAAATCAGGTATGGCATAGCCGGTCGAGGTCATAGTGGCCAGCACCTGAAATAGGGGATAGACCGTGAGATTGCGCAAGTCGGCAAAGCCATCGATTAAGATAGCCACAGCGTAGATTACCCACATCAGCAGGATAATCTTGAGGTAGGCTCGCAGCGTGGCGTTGCGTTTTAGCGGCCCGAAGCGCCAATGGGCCGCAAAGTATATAAGAGAGAAATTCACGCCGCCAAGCAGCATGAACACCCCGATTACAGCATAGATATATATTGAATCCCAGTCGCACACACCTGCGGCGCGTGTCGAGAAGCCTCCAGTGGATACTGTGCCAAAGGCATGGCAGATGCTCTCAAACAGATCCATAGGCCCAATCCAAAGCAGGAATGCGCAGAGAGCAGTAAGAGAGAAATACACGCCCCACAGCCCCTTGGCTGTCTGGCTGATGCGCGGACGTATCTTGTCGTGGGTTATGCCAGTGACCTCGGCGTTGAACATTTGCATACCGCCCGAGGAGTTGAGCATAGGCAGCACAGCCAGGGTGAACAGGATGATTCCCATGCCTCCGAGCCATTGCATAAGGGCTCGCCATAGGTTGATGCCATGGCTCAGCCCCTCGACATCGTCAAATATCGTGGCTCCGGTGGTGGTGAAACCGCCCATAGCCTCGTAGAAGGCATCTGTCAGTGGAAGAGGAGTAGAGCAGAAGAGGAATGGCAGCATCCCGAAGACAGAGAAGACCACCCATACCATTGCTGTCAGCAAGAAACCCTCGCGCTTGGCCATGTTGGTGCGAGCAGGATGGAGGCCCTTGTTGAGAGCGAATCCGGCTATTAGGGTGATTAGAGCAGAGGTGAAGATGGGTACGCAGTCGCGCTCATAGTAGCATAGGCTGACCACGGCGGGTATGGCCATAAAGCCGCTCTCGATCATCAAGAGCCAGCCCATCACCTTTAGCACCATGGTGATATTGATTTGCCTATGTTCCTTTTTTATCATTTATTCTCTACTCATCACTCATCACTCATAACTAACTGAATAGGCGCTCGACTTTGTGGAGGGCGCCAGAGAGGCAGAAGACCACCACATGGTCGCCAGCCTGGATGTGGGTGTTGCCAGTCACGAGCATGCCGTGGCCGTTGCGCACCAGACCGGATAGGGTCATGTCGCGCGATAGGCGCAGGTCCTTGACCGGGGCTTGGGTAATCTTTGAGTCGGGTTTTACCTCGAGTTCTGCTACCTCGGCATCGGTCATAGCGAGGCACTTTGAGGTTGAGGCATCATTGTCGAGCAGCAATTGGAAGATGGTCGACGAGGCCAAGAGTTTCTTGTTGATGACAGTGCCGATGTTAAGGCCCTCGGCTTGGTTGATAAACTGTAGGTCCTCAACCTCGGCTATAGTCTTTTTGACGTCAGCCTCTTTGGCAGTAAGGCAAGCCAGGATATTGGCTTCGCTGCTGTCGCTCAGTGCGATAAAGGCATCGTAGGTGTCAAGGCCTACATCGACCAGCGTGTCTGGGTCGCGGGCATCGCCGCAGTATATGTCGTTGACTTCGGGACATCGCATGGGCAAGCGGTCGCAAACCTCGCGGTCCCTGTCCATTATGGTGAACTTGAACTCTCCCTTGTTGAGGGCTACAGTACGCACCGCGATTTTGCTGGCGCCCATCACCAGCACTCGGCGTATGCGGTATTCGGTCTTGCCAGTCAGTTCGATCAGGTCTTCGACATGCTCGCGCCGGGTAGTGAAATACAGCACGTCGCCAGCCTGGATGCGGTCATCGCCGCGAGGAATCAGGGTCTCATGGCCGCGCTTGATGGCCGAGACGTGGAAGTTATGGTGAGTGTAAGCAAAATCCTTGAGCTGCATGCCGCATAGCTTGGCGTTGTCGCCAATGCGCACGCCCACCACTATGATTTCGCCGTTGAGAATCTCAAACCATTGCCTCACCCAGGGGCGACGCAGAGCCGTAATTATCTGCTGGGCAGCCAGATATTCAGGATAAATCACATGGTCAACCCCCATGCCGCGCACCAGCGGGCGGTTGTCAGCCTCCATAAACCCGTAGGTCTCGATTCGAGCTACAGTGCGCTTGGCTCCCATGGCCTTAGCCAGAGAGCAAGCCAACATATTCGAGTCCTCGTGTGGCGTAACGGCTATGAATAGGTCGGCGCGACCCACGTTGGCATCCTTCAGCCCCTGGATTGAGGCTGGATTGCCAGTGACCGTCATCAGATTATATTCCGAATCGAGTACGAACAGGCGCTCGGGATTCTCATCGATGATGAGGATGTCTTGCTCCTCATTTGATAGGAGTTTGGCCAAATGCGAGCCCACTTCGCCGGCTCCGGCGATGACGATTCTCATTTGGCAGCGGCTGTGATAGCTTTAGAGATTGATTCCGGGTCGAGGCCCACTTCGGCTTTCTGTTCGGCCACTGTGCCGTGCTTGACAAAGCGGTCGGGTAGGCCAAGGATGGTGACATGGTTGATGTATCCCTTTTCGGCGAAGTATTCCAACACTGCGCTGCCCAAGCCGCCCTTGACGGTGCCATCCTCGACAGTCACTACTGGCATGCCCTTTGCGCCTATCTCATCGAGGATCTCGGTGTCGATGGGCTTGAGGAATATCATGTCGTAATGGGCGGCGCTTACGCCCTCGATAAAAGCCAGCTTGGCAGCCTTCTCGCACTCCACGGCAATGGTGCCTATTGATAGCAGGGCCACTTGGTTGCCCTCTCTCAGCTTGCGACCCTTGCCTATGGGCAGAGCCTTCATAGGGGTGTCCCAGTTGGGATTTTGCCCAGCTCCGCGTGGATAGCGGATTGAGAATGGGCCATTTTGGGCCTCAAGGGCAGTGTACATCAGATCGCGCAGGATTGCTTCGTCGGATGCCGCCGAGACTACCATGTTGGGGACTGTGCGCATGTAAGCCAGGTCGAGCGCCCCGTGGTGGGTCACTCCGTCCTCGCCTACCAGGCCGGCACGGTCAATGCAGAAAGTGACATGCAGATTCTGGATTGCCACATCGTGGACAATGTTGTCAAAAGCGCGCTGCAAAAAGCTGGAATATATTCCAACCACCGGTTTCATGCCGTCTTTGGCAAGGCCTCCGGCAAATGTCACTGCGTGGCCCTCAGAGATACCTACATCGAAAACTCGCTGAGGCATAGCCTTTTGCATTATCGAGATCGATGTGCCAGAGAGCATAGCGGCAGTGATTGCCACAATCTTGGGGTCAGCCTCGGCGAGTTGCAACAGGGTCTGGCCAAACACATCTTGATACTTGAGCGGTTTGTCAGGCTGCGGGCCTATCAATTGCTCTTGACGCACACCGGTCTTGGGGTCGAACTTACCGGGAGCGTGCCATTCGGCGGGGTTCTCCTCGGCCGGGGCATAGCCCTTGCCCTTGACAGTGCGCAGGTGCAGCAGGCGGGGCCCATCCATATTCTTAATGTCGGTGAGCACCCTGACGATGCGGAATATGTCGTGGCCGTCAAAAGGCCCGAAGTATCTGAGGTTGAGGCCCTCAAAGATATTCTGCTCGTTGCTCAGGACCGACTTGATACTGTTGTTGAATCGCAGGATTCGGCCTCGGTTCTTGTCGGATATCAGTCGCATCTTCTTCAGGAAGTTGAAGGTGCGATAGCGCATGCGGTTGTAGGTGGGCGAGGTGTTGAAATGGCCCAAGTATGAGTTGAGCGAACCGACATTGGCATCTATTGACATGTCGTTGTCGTTGAGTATCACCAGCAGGTTGTTGGGCATATTGGCGGCATTGTTGAGGCCCTCAAAGGCCAAGCCGCCGCTGATCGAGGCGTCGCCAATCACGGCTATCACATTGCGGCGCGGATTGTCGCCTTGCAGCTTGCTGGCAACAGCCATGCCGAGGGCGGCAGAGATTGAATTGGAGGCGTGGCCGGCAGTGAACGTGTCATATTCGCTCTCGTCGGGGTTGGGAAAACCGCTCAAGCCGCCGCGAGTGCGATTGGTATGGAATGCGTCTCGGCGACCTGTCAGCAGTTTGTGGCCGTAGGCTTGATGGCCCACGTCCCAGACAATGCGGTCGTAAGGGGTATCGAATACATAATGCAGGGCCACTGTGAGCTCAACCGCTCCCATGCTCGAGGCGAAATGCCCGGGGTGCACCGACAGCTCGTCAATCAGAAATTGCCTGATTTCCTGGCACAGAGCTGGGAGCTCCTCGAGCTCGAGCTTACGCAGGTCGGCCGGAGAGTCAATTTTGCTCAAAAGTGGATATTTATTTTCAGGCTCGGTCATTTTTGACGTACTTTTTATATACGGGAACGAATATGATAATGGCAGAGGCCACGATAACGAAAAGAGTGTAGAGGGTGAAGCGCTCGGTGCGCAGCACGATCATCAGCACCAGGGCGAGCCAAAGGACGCCCAGGATCAGGAATCGTATGATGGCAGATGTTTTCATATCAGTTGCAAAGTTAACTCTTTTTTTTGTGGTAAACAAAATGAAATTTGCTATTGTTATAAATTTGAGATTCCAAAAGGGCCAAAACAGGTGAAAAACCACTGAAAAAAGGCCCTGAAGGGTACAGAGAGAAATTAAACATACCTAATAAAGATGTAGAAAGGATTCCAATTATGTCAGACGCTGATAGACGACGCAAAAACAAAGTGAACCCGTGGCTTCTGGTGGGAGCCATAGTGCTGATAGTATTGTTGCTCCTGTGGCTCACGGTAGCCGACTTCTGGGGCGATACCGATGTGGCTGCCTTCATAGGCTTCCCAATGACATAAACAAGTCAAAGGTCAAAAGTAGGCTAACTCAAAAGTACCCCGTTAGGGGTTCTTTCAAATAGGTCAAAAGTAGGCTGACGCATGGTAAGGGAGGGCCTCAAAAAGGGTCGCAAAGGAGGGGATAAAGTCCTCGAATTGCGAAAATAGGATAAATAATTGGTTAAAATTTGTTTTCGGCTCTTAAAAGCACTAACTTTGCAAGAAATTTCCGCAAAGCGTCCCCATAGAGGGGCGTAAGCCAAGCTTATGTCAAAGAGCAGGACAAGCAAAATATCTACGCTTGGGTCGCAGATCACCACAGTGGTGAGTGTGGCCTTAGTGTTGTTTATTCTTGGTATCCTGGCTGTTATATTCCTCGCCGCTGGCCGGGTGTCGACCACCATTATGGGAGAGATTTCGGCTATCGTCAAGCTCGACCTCGGAGCCACCGAGGCCCAGGTGCAGCAAGTGGGCGCTTATCTGATTGAGGCTCCGTTTACTGCCGAGCTGGAATATACGTCGGCCGACGAGGTGCTGCAGCAGGAAATGGAGTACAATGCCGAGGTGCTCGATCTGATTGGGGAGAATCCCTATTCGGCCGAATACGAGGTAAAGCTCAAAGCGGCCTATGTCGAACCTGACAGCATTGCGGCTCTGTCGGCTGCGGTGATGCTCTTGCCGGGCGTCGATGAGGTGGTCACTCAGATTGACATGGTCAAGTCAGTGGTGAGTGCAACACGGCGCATCTCGGTGGTGCTTGGCTGCGTGGCCGGAGTGCTGCTGTTGATATCGATAGTGCTCATATTCAATACTGTGAGCATCGGTGTCTATGGCAGGCGATTTGTGATTCGCGCCATGCAGTTGGTGGGGGCCACCGGCGGCTTCATCAGGCGCCCATTCATAGTGGCTGGCCTCTGGTCAGGATTCTTGGCGGCTCTGCTCGCCTCGGGATTGCTGATAGCGGCCCAAGCTTATGTCGGGCAGCTAAATGTAGAGCTATACCTCGACTTGCCGCCGCTGACGATGGCTGCTATTTGCGGTTGCCTATGCCTACTGGGCTTGGCAATCTGCGGGATAGCTGCAATGTGCGCCACCAACCGCTATTTGCGGGCAAGCTACGATGCCTTATATTCATGAGTAATGAAAAATGAAAAATGAAGAATGAAAAATGAAGAATGAGTATAAGTAGCTTGGAGAGAATTGGAATTTAAAAGTATGAACGAAGGATAAAAAAGATTATATAACAGAAATGCAAAGAAGCACCAAGGATGCCTCGGCATCGAAGAAATCGCCCATCCAGAGGGAAACGCGCGAACAGATGCCCCTGCTGGCCAACAACTTCTTGTTGATGGCTATTTCGGGCGTAATGATTATTTTAGGATTTGCCCTAATGGCCGGTAGCGCATCAGGCCTTGATTCGTTCAATCCCGACATCTTCAGCGCTCGCCGCATTGTGGTGGGCCCAACCATCAGTTTCTTGGGATTTGTGCTTATGGCCATTGCGATCATTGTCAAGCCTAAGGATTAGTCAAAAAACTGTAAAATAGAGACTTAAGAAAATAATCAAACGGGGATCCGCGCTTGGCTCCCCCTCATTGACACACAACAAATGGATATACTCAACGCCTTGATTCTCGGAGTGGTGCAGGGACTGGCAGAATATCTGCCTATAAGCAGTTCGGGCCACCTCGAAATCTTCCACGACCTGCTTGGCTTAGACCTCTCTGGGGCCGAAAGCCTGGAATTTGACCTTATGTTACATGTAGCCACTGTACTCAGCACTATAGTAATCCTCTGGAAAGAGTTCATGCCCCTTTGCACCTCATTCTTTACCCTCAAGTGGGATTCCAACACCATCTACGTGCTCAAGATATTGGTATCTTGCATCCCGGTCGCAATCGTGGGTTTCTGCTTTAAAGACTTTGTCGAATCATTCTTCGGTGGCAACCTGCTGGTAGTCGGCATCTGCCTGTGCATCACTGCCGCCTTGCTGGCATTCACCTATTTCTTCCGCACCAGCCCCGAAACTGCTCGCAAATACAAACCACGCAACATCTCTTGGCTCGACGCCATCATCATAGGCTGCGCTCAGGCAGTAGCCGTACTCCCCGGTCTCAGCCGCTCGGGCTCGACCATCGCCACGGGCATTATGCTGGGGGATAAGCGCGAAGAGGTGGCTCGCTTCTCTTTCTTCATGGTGATTATCCCCATCCTGGGTGAAGCGTTGCTCGACCTCAAGGACCTCTTCTCTCCCGCAACTGACCTGGCAGCCAACACTTCGGGCGTTGGCGTAGGTTTCCTGCCGATATTGGTTGGCTTTATCGCATCGTTCATCGTGGGCTGCTTAGCTTGCAAATGGATGCTTGAGATAGTCAAGAAGGGCAAGCTCGTATGGTTTGCAATCTATTGCGTAATCGTGGGTGTGCTCTGTATCGTACTCAACTAATAATTAAAAATGAAAAGTGAAAAATGAAAAGTGCCCATCTGGTACTTTATCACTTAACACTTATACCTTATACTTATAGTGAACTTTCTCGAAGGCGAAATATTATATATTGACAAGCCGCTGCGCTGGACATCGTTTGACGCTGTCAAGCGACTGCGCGGAGCTCTGACGCGCCGCACGGGCATCCGCAAGATCAAGGTGGGGCATGCCGGCACGCTCGACCCCTTAGCCACTGGGGTCATGATCGTGTGCACGGGCCGCGCCACCAAGCGCATCGAGGAGTTGCAGAGCGGCGTCAAGGAGTATGTGGCCACCATAGCGTTGGGGGCTACTACGCCATCTTATGACCTTGAGACCCAAATTGATGCCTACTATCCTACCTCGCACATCACACGCCAGATGGTCGAGGAGGCATTAGAGGGATTCAAGGGCGAGATCCAGCAAGTGCCACCGGCATTTTCGGCGTGCAAGGTCGATGGGCAGAGGGCCTACCATGCGGCTCGCAAGGGTCGAGACATTGAGCTGAAGCCCAAGACCTTGGTGATAGATGAGATCGAACTGCTCGAATACAGCCAGCAACTGATCAAAATCAGAGTGGTGTGCAGCAAAGGCACCTACATACGCGCATTGGCACGCGACATAGGCCAGGCGTTGGGGAGCGGGGGACATCTCGTAGAGTTGAGGCGCACTCGGGTAGGCGCAGTCGGGCTTGACCAATGCCTGACCATAGCCCAGGCCGAGGAGCTAATAGCAAAAGTCGACATAGAGTACCCAGAGTGGTATTCTCGTGATTAAGGATACACGGCGGCGAGGCCGCCACAACACTAAAATCCCACTGCAATAATGAAGTTATCGCAATTCAAATTCCGCCTACCCGAAGACCTCATCGCGCAAGAGCCCATGGCTCACCGCGATGAATGCCGGCTAATGGTCGTGCACCGCAAGACCGGTGATATTGAGGACATGGTGTTTAAGAACATCCTGGGCTTTTTCGGCGACGGTGACGTAATGATTTTCAACGACACCAAGGTATTTCCGGCTCGCCTCTACGGCAACAAGGAAAAGACTGGCGCGCGCATTGAGGTGTTTTTGCTGCGCGAACTCAATGAAAACAACAAACTCTGGGATGTGCTGGTAGAGCCGGCGCGCAAAATCCGCATTGGCAACAAACTCTATTTTGGAGAAGACGAATCGATGGTGGCCGAGGTGATAGACAACACCACATCGCGCGGCCGCACCCTCAGATTCCTCTATGATGGCAATCACGACGATTTCAAGCGCGACCTCTACGCCCTGGGTGCTACGCCGCTACCCGACTATATCAAGCGCGAGGCTGATGCCGAGGATGCTGAGATGTATCAGACAATCTTTGCTACCAAGGAGGGCGCTGTCATGGCCCCGGCAGCAGGTATGCATTTCACCCGCGAGCTGCTCAAGCGCTTGGAGATTCGCGGTGTGCATCAGTGCTTCATGACTGTGCACTGCGGCTTGGGCAATTTCCGCGAAATCGATGTCGAGGATCTCACCAAGCACCGCATGGATTCAGAGCAAATCTTCATCAGCCAGCAGCTGGTCGATACAGTCAACGCTGCCAAGGATGAAGACAAGCAGGTATGCGCCGTAGGCACCTCGGTGCTGCGCGGCATAGAGAGCGCCACCAGCATGAATGGCCACATGAAGACTTACGACGGTTGGACCAACAAGTTTATCTTCCCGCCGTATGATTTCTCGGTTGCTACCTCGCTGGTGAGCAATTTCCACTTGCCTTACTCGACAATGCTGATGACAGTGGCAGCCTTTGGCGGCTATGACTTAGTGATGGAGGCTTACAAGCGCGCCGTGGCCGAGGGCTATCGCTTTGGCGCCTACGGCGACGCAATGCTGATTATTTAAGTCAAAAGTATCAAGTCAAAAGGCAAAAGTAATAGTATTATTTCCAAAAACTAAAAACTAAAGACCAATTAACCTAAATATAATACCAACTAAAAGACCAACTATGGAAAAAGAAATTGATTGGAAAAACCTGTCGTTCGGCTACATGCCTACCGACTACAACGTGCGTTGCACCTACCGCGACGGCAAGTGGGGCGAAATCGAGGTATCTCAGTCGCCTTATGTCGAGGTACACATGGCCGCTACCGGCCTCCACTATGGCCAGGAAATCTTCGAGGGCCTCAAGGCCTTCCGAGGCAAGGACGGCAAGGTGAGAGTGTTCCGCCTCGATGAGAACGCCAAGCGTCTGCGCGAATCAGCCAAGGGTCTCCTGATGGAGCCCGTGCCCGAAGAACTCTTCAAGGAGATGGTGCTCAAGGTGGTCAAGCTCAACGAGCGTTTCGTACCCCCTTACGGCACTGGCGCATCGCTCTATATCCGTCCCGTTGAGTTCGGCATCAGCGCTCAGGTAGGCGTAAAACCCGCTAAGGAATACATCTTCATTATATTCGTGACCCCCGTGGGCCCGTACTTCAAGACTGGCTTCAATCCCTCGAACATCTGTATCATGCGCAAGTATGACCGCGTGGCTCCCCAGGGTACAGGCCGCTGGAAGGTTGGCGGCAACTATGCTGCATCGCTTGAGGCTGGCGAGAAGGCTCACGAGCTCGGCTATTCAGCAGTGCTCTATCTCGACCCCAAGGAGAAGAAATATCTCGACGAGTGCGGTCCGGCCAACTTCTTCATGATCAAGGATGGCAAGTACACCACTCCGGCCAGCGATTCTATCCTGCCGTCAATCACCAACAAGAGTTTCCAACAGCTCGCTCGCGATATGGGCATCGAGGTTGACGCTCGCCACATCACAGTCGACGAACTCGACGATGCAGTCGAGGCAGCTGCTTGCGGCACCGCAGCAGTGGCATCGCCCGTAGGCGAAATCCACGACCTCGACACAGGCAAGAAGTATGTCATAGCCAAGGATGGCAAGCCCGGTCCTATCACCACAGCTCTCTACAACGAGCTGCGCGGCATCCAATACGGCGACATCGAGGATCGTCACGGCTGGATCACCTTTGTTGAATAATTCCCGGTCATCTAAAAAGCCATAGCGCCCAACTTTGGGGCTGCTATGGCTTACACTATATCATCAAATGAAATATCAAGACATCATTGACAAATATTACGAATCAGGGTCTCCCCTCCGGGAGATCCTGATTCGTCATTCACGCTCGGTGGCTGACAAGGCTCTCGCAATTGCCCGAGCAAAGCATCTCAATCTCGACTACCGCGATGTGGAGACGGCAGCCATGCTCCATGACATCGGCATTTATCAAACCGATGCGCCAGGCATACAATGCTTTGGCAAAGAGCCCTACCTGCGCCATGGTGTGCTTGGGGCTGAATTGCTGCGTCGCGAGGGTGCACCCGCCTGGATAGCCCGAGTGGCAGAGCGCCACACCGGCGCTGGTCTGACCGCTGAGGAAATCAAACGCCAGGGCTTGCCATTGCCCACCGATCGCGACTTGGTGCCTGAGACCCTGCTTGAGCGACTGATCTGCTATGCCGACAAGTTCTTTTCGAAAAGCGGCGACATGAAAGAGAAGCCACTTGAGCGTGTGCGCGCATCAATGGCTAAGTTCGGGCCCGAGAGCCTAAGACGATTTGAAGAATTGAATCGGGAATTTAGTTGATAATGATATTGTCGGTGGGGAAGTGAGCCGACAGGTCGCGAGGCTTGGCCATAAAGCCGCACAGCAGCGATATCAAGCCCACGCGGCCGAAGAACATGGCCGTACACAGCACCACCTTGGATGTGTCGCACAGTTCGGCCGTGATGCCCAGTGACGAACCTACGGTAAACAGTGCTGACACTACCTCAAAGATTACAGCCTTGGCATCAAGCCGAGGCTCAAGACATAGCTCAAGGGTTGCATAGGCTGCCAGAGAAATGGCAGCCAAGCAGACCACGGCGTGTGCGCGCCGCATCGAGTGGAAAGATATGGTGCGGTTGAAAGCCGTGGTGCCTTCGTGGCCAAACAACACCGATCTCAGATTGAGAAGCACAGCGCCGAGGGTGTTGACCTTGATGCCGCCGGCCATCGACTGCGATGAGCCGCCAATTACCATTTGCACCATCACAAGCAGCAAGGTTACATCTAAGAAATGAGCCGGGTTGACCGAGGCGAACCCGGCACTGCGGGGTATGAGGGAATTGAAGACCGATTGCACTGCCTTTTGCCAAAAGTCCATGCCTTTGAGGGTATTGCCGCTCTCAAGCAGGAAAAACGCCACCGAGCTGACTGCCAGAATAATGCAAGTGGTCCACAGCACTATCTTGGTGTTGAGGTCAAAGATGTGCAGCGGCATCAGCGGCGGACGCTTGCGGCGCAGCCTTGCCCAGCCTTTAATAATCCATTGGCGCAATATCTCCTTGAAATTCACCAGAATCGGAAATCCTATGGCCCCGGCAAAGATTAGGCATGAGGTGACGATGTAAATCCACTGATTCGAGGCCATCAGCGCCTTGTTGGCCATGCCGTCGGGCAGGATTGAGAATCCGGCGTTGCAGAACGATGACATCGAGTGGAAGCCCGCGAAGATAAGCCTCTGAGTTGTGTCCATCTCCAACTCGGCTGGAATGGTAAGGTATACCGCTACGGCTCCGATTATCTCGACCGAAGCGGTGAATCCCAACACATACAGCAGGGTAGGCATCAGCGAGTTCATGCTCTTTGAGTAGATGATATCGCGCAAGAGCAGCTGATTGTATATGGACGTTCCGCCAGTAAAGAACATGGCAAAGAAGCTGGTGAACGTGATTACGCCCAAGCTGCCGAGTTGCACCAGTACCGATAGCACCAAAATGCCAAACGGCGTGAAAGTAGTGGGGATATCGACTGGCGACAAGCCAGTGATGCACACCGCGCTCGAGGCCACAAACAGAGAGTCGAAATATGATATGCCATGGAGTGTGCACCTCGGCAACATCAGTACCATCGAGCCCAGGATAATGAATAGCAAGAAACTGCCACCCATTATCAGCGATGGGTTAGTGCGCCGGTTGGGGATGCGCGACAGGGCATAGCAGAGCGTCACCGTCGAGTAGGCGCCCAGGGTAAAGAATAGAAATTTCTTGGAGTAAAGTATCGCCTTAAGCCATGGTATCCAAGGGTGGTGCGGGTTGGGATAAATCCATGCCAACAGGGATATCAACACCAGTGTGTCGACAATCCACTTGATGATGCGGCTTTGGCGCAGCGTGTGTCTGAAGCGGAAGAAAAGGTTGTAAATGATGTTGATGCAATAAAACGCCTGGATGGCTCGGAGCACTCCCCAGAGCCGGCGCTGGTCGGCTGGCTCCAAGTTGTAGCCCACATACACGGTGAGGGCTACAAGGCAAGCGGCCGAGGCCACTACAGCCAAGGATTCCAGCACTGAGGCTGCTGCTCCGAGTGGGCGTGATATTGCTAACATCTCATTGCTTGGTCATCTTGAATCCGGCATAGAGGCCATCATAGCTGTTGAGCAGTGAGCTCACTGTCGAGATTGTTGAGTTGCCGCTGACGCTTGCAATCGTAGTCAGGAGCTTTTGGAGCTGGCTTGCATCAAAGGTCAAGGTGAGAGTGCTGCCCGAGATGCTTGCCATAGGCTCCATCTTGCCAATAGAGATTTTGCTGAGAGCCTTAAAGTTGAAAATCAACTGAGTGTCTTCCTTCTCGATGGTGCCAGAGAGCGAACCGACAGCCAGTTTCATAGTGAACGAGTAGTCATCAGCTACGGTGAGTACCAGCTTCTCAGCACCGGCTTTCTTGTAATAGGGTTCAAGTTTCTCCTCGATTACGGCAGTAGCAGCCGAGCCGCCAATCTTCTGCAGGGCGTTCTCGCTCTCGAGAGTCACGGCGGGTGCTGAATAGTTCCAGGTGCCTACCAGGTCAGAGAGTTCGATGTCTGAGGTGCTGAGCACATTGCTGAGCACACCGCTCAGGATGTTGCCCAGCGAGCTGCTTGATGAGCTTGAGCTGTCGTCAGATGATGACGATGAGGAAGAGGCGGCAGATTTGACCTTGTTGAGCAGGTCGCTGAGTTGAGCGTTGGCGTTAAAACCGCAGCCGATGAGGGCTAAGGTTAGGATTGTCAGAATCTTTTTCATTGTCTGTTTCAGTCAATAATGTTAATAGTTAAACGTATGTCTTAATGGATAACTGCCAAGCCGCCTTGCGAAGTCTCTTTGTAGAGCGATGGGATGTCGTGGCCAGTCTGCTTCATCACTTGCACCACGCGGTCGAAATCGACAGCATGGCGACCGTCAGAGAATGCGGCATACAGGTTGGCATCAAGGGCGCGGGCAGCGGCATAAGCGTTGCGCTCAATGCAAGGGATTTGCACCAGACCGCACACTGGGTCGCAGGTCAGGCCCAAGTGATGCTCAAGGCCCATCTCGGCTGAGTATTCTATCTGAGCTACGGAGCCGCCAAACAGTTGCGAAGCTGCTGCGGCAGCCATGGCGCAAGCCACGCCTACCTCGCCTTGGCAACCCACCTCAGCGCCAGATACCGAAGCGTTGAATTTGACCACATTGCCGAATAGTCCGGCAGTGGCCAGAGCGCGCAGCACACGGTCGTCACTGAACCCCTTGGAGGTATGCAGATGGTATAGCACTGCTGGCAGTACGCCGCACGAGCCGCAGGTTGGAGCCGTTACGATTTCGCCGCCTCCGGCGTTTTCCTCGCTTACGGCGAGGGCGTAGGCATAGACCAGGCCACGGCTCTTGAGCGAGGCATTGTATCCGGTGGCGTGCATGTAGTAGCTGAAAGCCTTGCGCCTCACGCACAGACCGCCGGGCAATACGCCCTCGGCCTCGATGCCGCGCTTGACAGCGGCCTTCATCACTTGCCACACGTGGTCGAGATGCTCCCAAATCTCCGGGCCCTCGCACATGTCGACATATTCCCAGAATCCTCGACCGGTCTCGTTGCACCAGCGCAGGATGTCTTTGATTTTGTTTAGGTGGTACACCTTATTGGCGCCAGTACGCTCTTGGCCCTCCTCCACGATGTCGCCACCGCCCACCGAGTAAGCTATGTATTTCTTCGTCTCGTTGCCATCGGCGTCAAAGGCGCGAAATTGCATGCCGTTGGTGTGGAATGGCAACACCACATCGGGCTTCCAGACGATTTCGGTCGGAGCCTTGGGTTGAAGCACAGTGATGATAGCGTGGTCGGTGAGGTGGCCCTTGCCGGTGGCGGCAAGCGAACCGTAGAGCGTGACTTCGTAGCGTGCAGCGTCGGGAGCGAGCTCTAAGAAATGCTCAGCGGCTTTGCGAGGGCCCATGGTGTGGGAACTCGATGGCCCCAAGCCTATCTTGTATATTTGCTTTATAGAATCCATAGGTGTTAGGAATATCAATTCACAATCCGCGATTCACAATTCATAATTGGCATTTTTGGCCACACTGAATTGTGAATCGTGAATTGTGAACTTATGATTACTTGCTTTGTGATCCGTAAGTCTCTTTGACGTTCCACACTGCGCAAGCGCCGATGGCGAGGAGCACGCCTGCCACTACGAGCATCCACACTGTCTGATAGGTGCCGTTGGCTGCCAAGGGGAATATCGAGAGGATAGCGCCGCCGCATACGGCAGCGATGATCTGCGGGATGCAGATGGTGCAGTTGAAGAGGCCCAGGTATGTGCCGATGTGGTTGCCACCCAGAGCATTGGTGAGGATGGTGAATGGCATAGCCAACATAGCGGCCCAAGCGCAACCTACCAGAGCGTAGCTGATTGACAGCAGCCAGGGGTTGGTGAAGAAATAGGTCGAGATGAAGCCGGCGGCGCCAATCAAGAGGCTGACGCTGTAGCCCATGCGGCGATTTGAGAACTTGGCGAGCACGAGAGCCCAAACCAGAGCGGCGATTGCCTGGATAGCGAGCAGTACGCCGTACCAGTTACCAGCCTCCTGATATTGGGCGCTGGCGGCGTTGAGCACTGTGGTGTTGTGGAGGGTAATGCCTTCCCAAGCGGTGCCTTGCACCTCTTGGCTCTGCACGAAATTCCAGGTGCCGGCGTGCTCGGTAGCGCTATGGGCGATGGTGAGGGGAGTGTTGGCCTCAACCTTCGAGATGTTCTCCTCTTGGATTTGGCCGTTTAGCACGATGGGCATTTGGCCTTGGAAGAGGTTCTTCTCGTGATAGGTCTGGCCATTGACGGTGATGGCATCAACTATGTCAACAGCTGGAGTGTGGAATGCGCGACCAGCGATAGCGTCAGTCGAGTAGGTCCACATGTACAGGAATGCCGACCAGCAGAAGAATTGCACGAGGCCTACGGTCCAGAACACCTTGGGTGCCTTGGCCAGAATCTTGATGATGCCTTCTTTCTTATCCTCGGGCGAGGGCTCCATCTTTTGCTCCAAGCCGTGGTATTCGGCATAAACCTTCGGCGGCATCTCCTTGACCTTGGCAAAGGTGTAGATCACGCAGAGCACAAGGATGATGGCGCCGAGGTAGAATGACCAGATAACCGTGGGGGGTACTTCGCCCTCGGGAGCGGTGTTGCTCAGGAAGAGGGCCAGGATGATAGGAGCAACATAGCCGACAAGCGAACCGGCGTTGCAGAGGAAGCTCTGTATTGAGTAAGCCAGACCTTTTTGCTTTTCGTTTACAAAGTCGCCCACCAGCATCTTGAATGGCTGCATGGCCATGTTGATTGAGGTGTCGAGGAACATAAGCATAATCAATCCAAACAGGATTGCTGCTGAAACTGACAGGCCGAGCGAACCGGCATTAGGCAGGAAGCACATCACGATGATTGCGACTGAGGCGCCAATCAGCAGGTAGGGGAGGCGGCGCCCAAAGCGATTCCAAGTCTTGTCGCTGAGGGTGCCAATAATGGGTTGCACGATTAGGCCCATCAGGGGCGGGAGGATCCAGAAGTAGCTTAAGCTGTGCGGGTCGGCTCCGATGGTGGAGAAGATGCGGCTCACCTGGGCGCTCTGCAGCGCGTAGGCTATTTGCACCCCAAAGAATCCGAAGCTGAGATTCCACAGCTTCCAAAAACCAAGGTCGGGCTTACTTTTCATATTTGTCGTTTCAGTGGTTGAAATGTTTTTGATTATTTATTGGTGCAAAGTTACAAAAAATATTCTGTTTAATATAGTCTTAGGTAGAAATTTAATGAAAATAAAGGGATAGAGATACTAAGAAATGGAGAGGAGAAATTTTATTGAGGGGAGGATTCTTGTAGATTCAGAAAAAAATTGTACTTTTGCAAACATCATCTGAATTGAAACGCAAAGCATGATGTTAAACACCCATAAGGAATATAAGGAGATGGATGAGCTACATCTATTCTGGTGCATACGCAACGGAGACCACGCGGCTTTTACCTATCTCTACGCAAAATATGCTCCTATAATCAGCGCTTTCTCAATGAGGTACCTTAGGGATGCCAGTGAGGCAGAAGACGCAGTGCAGCATATTTTCATGAAACTTTGGGAGAAACGTGAAACTTTATCTGTTACGCAAAGTCTCAAAGATTACCTCTATACATCTGCCAAAAACTATCTACTCAACAGGATACGCAGCAAGGTTACAGCCTCTTTGAAACAGATGGAGATTATGGAGAGGCATAGCCGGCATTATCAAAGTCCAGAGGATGATTTGGAAAGAATGGAAAGGGAAAAACATATAGAATTAGCCACCCTGTCACTTTCAGAAACAAAACAGACCATTGTGGCTATGAGGCGCGATGGTCTATCAAACAAAGAAATATCACAAAAACTCAATATGCCCGAAAATACGGTGAAGACATATTATGCTCAGAGCTTGAAGTTCTTTAGGGAATATTTCAAGAAATACGTCCTTGTCATAATATCATTTTTGTTGGGTGGGGTGTCATTATTAAAGTAAGGTACGATGGAAATTAGACAACTAAGGAGTATTTTAGATAAGGTAATGGACAACACAGCTACAGAGTCTGAGCTTAAGATGATATCCACACTGCTTGATAGTGAGGAGGGTCAGCGTCTGCTCAGCGAACAGATGGATGAGGATTTGCGCCAGATAGAAAGTGGTGCTGACGAGACCAGAACTCGGGAGGTAGTTGTAAATGCTTATGGCAAGATAGCTTCTCGCATGAGGTCGCAACGTTGGCTTAGATATGCCAAGCGCGTTGTTGCCGTAGTTGTACCCATACTATTGATTGGATATGCAGCTTTTTGGGTAGACCATCAAATCCATATTTTCTCACCAGTAGAGTATGTTGAGATTGCAGCTGAGAAGGGAGAACATGTGCAAGTAGCACTGCAAGATGGCACAAGAGTGTGGTTAAGCGGAGGCTCTAAGATAAAGTATCCCTCTCAATTTAAATGGAATGAAAGGCGAGCCCAACTAAGCGGAGAAGCTTTCTTTGATGTAAAAAGCGATTCTCAACGGGGCTTTGTTTTAGACCTTCCAAATGGAGCCATTAAGGTGTATGGT
This sequence comes from Bacteroidales bacterium, assembly GCA_020860445.1. Lineage (GTDB taxonomy): Bacteria > Bacteroidota > Bacteroidia > Bacteroidales > Muribaculaceae > CAG-873. The sequence goes on from JAJBUH010000107.1 coordinate 40,459, forward strand.
ACTAAATTCAATGTGTCATCATATCTTGAAGATTCTCTCTCTTTGATTTCTCTATCTGAGGGGTCAATAAGTTTTCAGGTTGAGGATAAGGACTATCATCTGTCACCGGGCCAGCAATTGGTGTATAATCGTAATTCTGGTAGGGTGACAATAGGCGAGCCCAAGGGTTTCGACAAGATAATGATGCGAAAGAATAATGTTCTGACTTTTGACCGTACCCCTTTGACTGAGGTTCTTACCACACTAAACCGCTGGTATGGGGTGGACTTTGACATAGAGAATGAAAAAGCCAAGGCTTTGACATTCACCTACTCTTCAAATGATCAACAGCTGACGGCTATACTGAATGATCTGCAGATGATATCGCCTTTAGCGTTTAAAGAAGAAAACGGGAGAGTAAAAATTTTTATGAAGTAATAAAAAATTTAGCATATCACTTTTTAATGGTTATGTGTCTTCTTGATTGGATGCCTTAGGCAACTACAAAAGACAAAACATTACTAACCTAAAAGCGATTGCTTATGAAAGGATTTTTACTTTCTCTTTTTGCTGTGCTTGGCTTGTCGATGACGGCTCAAGACTACACCGAACTTAGCCTTTATGCGTGGGCTAACAACAAAGATTATTACTTCGATCTTACCACCACGGATGGCGACATCTACACTGGTACTGGTTTCACTCTCGATGGAGCTACTGATGCTGCCGGTATCTATGTGGTAACACGCGACTGGTCAATCCAATATGGATGTCCCGAAGGAGAGTGGTATGAGCTTACCACTGATGGAACCCCCGTTGACCTGATTCTGGGTGCTCCCAACGGCTGCTGGATGTGGGACAATACCATCGTAGCGGCTGACCATATCTGGTTCTGCGTATCAAAGGCTCAATTGGTGGTTAACCAATCCGAAAATTCGCCATGGGGTGGATCGGGTATCGTAGGAGTAGCAAGCGACACCGAAGTGGGTGCTACCTACTATACTATTCAGGGTGTAAAGGTAGAAAATCCTATATCGGGCCAACTTTACATCAAGAAGCAAGGCTCAAAAGTATCAAAAGTGGTGTTCTGACCTACAATCAGACTGTACTATAAAGCTAAAAAGATAGGCAAGGAGATTGGGTTAGTCATTACTGGCCCAATCTTTGTTATATGATAAACCTAAAGCCATGAAAGAAGAACTGAATGAAATAGCAGGAAAATTTCAACTATCAGCAGAGGTGACTTCTGTTAAGCCTCTCGGGGATGGCTTCATCAATGACACATTCATAGTGAAGACTCTGGGGAATGCCCCAGATTACATCTTGCAGCGAAAGAACAAGACCATCTTCCCGAATGTGTCAGCAATGATGGACAACATCAACAGAGTGACCAATCACATTCGCCGCCATATAGTGGAGGCTGGAGGAGACCCGATGCGTGAAGTAATGACAGTAGTACCCACAAAAGACGACAAACTGTGCTATGAAGACACCAATGGCGACTTTTGGGCAACGACTGTGTTCATACCAAATACTATAGCCTATAACAAGGCGGATACCCCAGAACTCGCTCGTAAGGGAGGACAAGGCATAGGTCGGTTCCAAGCTCAGCTGGCAGATTTTCACCAGCCATTGGCTGAGACTATCAAGGGTTTCCACAACATACGCTATCGTTTCCAACAATGGGATGAGGCAATAAAGCGAGATGCCGCCAACCGCGTTAAGGACCTTGGTGAGGAAATCTCATGGATAGAGAATCGCCGAGAGAAAATGCTTGACTTTTGGAAGCTGGTCGAGAATGGAACTATTCCCACCCGTGTTACCCACAATGACACAAAGATTAATAACATACTCTTTGATAAGAGTGGTGAGGTGCTATGCGCCATAGACCTCGATACTGTAATGGCTTCGACAAGCCTCAATGACTTTGGAGATGCTATACGCTCGTATTGTAACACTGGCGACGAGGATGATCAAAATCTGTCGAATGTGTCTATGTCAATGCCCATGTTTGAGGCTTATGCTGATGGATATTTATCGGAGCGAGCCACGCAACTCATACAGCCTGAACTTGACTGGCTTGCCTTCTCAGCTCTATATATTACTTACGAGCAAGTATTACGCTTCTTGATGGACTACATCGATGGTGACAAATACTACAAAATCAAATACCCAGAACATAACCTGGTGCGCACTCGCGCACAAGAACGTCTGCTTGAGGACATGGAAGCCAAATATCCTCAGATGCAGAGTGCAATAGCCAACATCTCCAAAAAGTACAGAAACGAGTGATTGGAGGTTCTCCCATTTCGATAGATATAGTAAGAGGCAGCCTTTTTAGACTGCCTCTTGTTACACCTAAAATAACTATCCTTTATAGAATTGTAGACACGTTATTTAGTTTGTGTTTCGAACCATTGATTTAGAGCATTAATCATTGCTAACTCATATAGATACATCCAACTGCTATCTGGGGTTAAGGCTGCCAAATGATGGTGATGGTTCATATCGGCGATATAGCCGGCAGGGTTTTCCATAAAGCGAGTACGTGAGTAGACGCTTTCAAGATTTTGTCTCATATCCTTAAATTGAGCAATCACATTCTGGATGTCTTTGATAGCCTCATGGCGTTGAGCTCTATCTGTTGACAAGTCATATTTTTCTAAGGCAGCCAGGAGAGTAACAGGATAGTGGAATAGTTGATTGTTTTGCTCATATATTTCAAGTGTGTATCTGTTACGCAAGGCGTTTTCTTGAGCATGCTTAATTTTTGATTGAGTAAGTGGATATCTGACTTCTTCCATTCTAACTGAATCGAGTTTTGCAGCATACTTTTTGCACCATTCGCCAGGCTGCTTGGGGTCAGGAAGATCCATAAGCTTGAAGTCGACTACTTGCCATGCTGGATTGCGGCGTCCTTCAACGATAAGAGCCGTATCAAAGAATTTTGCTGAGGCTTCGAGATCTTCTATGAAGTCAGTCTCAGAAGGCCCTAACCCATACTCTCTCTGCGCATGTGCCTTTTTGAAATCCTCTTCAGAACGAACCGATGGATTCCAGGACCATTCTCCCAAAGCGGCATAGCCGCGCGTGAAAGTCTCGGTATGAGGTGAACCATCGTCCCAAGCTGTAGCAAAGATGCCTTCCAGACCGTATTCTACTGCCATGTTGCAGAAGTTACGAATATGGGTAGTTTTAGACCCATGGCGAGGCATAAAGGGACTGCCTCCGTCAGAAGCAGCAGTAGCACCCATAACCTTTAAATCTTTATGGGCATACCAGTCCATAATCTTGCGATGTGCTAAGTAATCAGGATCGTCATATAACCATCTCATATATACGCAATCCTTAGGGAAAAGGTCGATGGCTTTATCAAGCTTAGTGGTGCTCCAATAGCGCTCAACCTCCTGATCAGAGAGACCGCCATGCAACACCCACCACAAATCGGCGTATTTAAATGGCATATCGTCCCAGAAGATTGGAATTCTGTCGTGAGCCTTAGCCCAATCACAAATGCGACCGAGCCACATCATTTGCAGTTCAAAAGGTGTTTTGCCTGTTGCTTTGCACCTTTCATCAATGCCGATGGCGGAGATTTCATCACCTCCGATATGGAGGTACTTGCCATAAGGCATAGCCTCTAACGCATCTTTGTACAAGTCAAATTGCAAGTCATAATAGCGAGGGTCGCTGGGGCAAAATTCCCAATCACTTTTAGGATTTTCTCTGAGTTCCCAATGATGCTTAAGAATAAATCCTGCATGACCCAAACCTTGCACTAAGGGATTGATATCAATGTTTCTGTCTTTGGCGTAACGGCTAAGAGCCAACATCTCTTGCTTGCTGATAGCATTTGGAGCCGAGCATTCTGGTCTGCGCTCATATTGCAACTTGTCTTCGACCTCCCAAATCACTGCATTTATTTTCCATTGAGCCAAGCGGTCAATAAGAGTGTAATAGGCATCCATGCGGTCGAGATGATGCTTAGTGTCAAAATGCACAGCTCGGAAATCAATCTCGGGGTAATCTGTGATGACCATAGGGGGAATAGCCTTACTGGTCTCTTGGCTTTGAGTTATCAATTGGTCAAGAGTGATACAACCATACATAAGGCCAGCTTGAGAGCGTGATTTTATATCGGCTCCTTTCCCATTTATTGTCAAGATATATCCTTCAGATGATTGTGGAGTTGAGAGGGTATCAATACTTAGAGAGATACCAATACCTTTACGCTTTGAGCGAGGAAGGCGATCGAGATTGCCAAAAAGTATAGGCATCTCACAGTCATTGGCTATGATATAACTAAAATCAGAGCCGTTTACCTTAGCACCACCTTGGGCCTGTATTTGTTGCGGAGTAGGCAGGAGTGCCCAATCGTCAGCTATTGTAGAAGCCGAAGCGGGTAGGAGAGTCCATAAACCTATTGTCAGGAGGGCTATACGTTTTATCAATCTTTTCATATTAGGCATCCTTTATTTGACTGACAATTGCTTTAGCTTTTCTTGGGCTGAGAGTACATTTGCCTTAGCGTTGGTGCCATTAGTATCAGCAAAGAGACTAATAACATCTTGCATCTTGACAGTACCGATGATTTTGGCCTTTTCATAATCCTGTATACCCTCTCTGAGCATCTCAAATCGTATGCTGGATACTGGCTTTGCGTCTGCTCCATTGCCTGTACGATAAATCATATTGAAATCTCCAGCTGAATTGGTCCCATCTCTTACATCAGTCGGATCACTCTTAGTCCAATAATCAAAAGCCCACCGAGTATAACCATTGAAACCTTTAGCCAAAGCATGCCAAGCCATCCACGTCATTTCCGCAGTTTCGGTTTCCAAGGTCACATAATTATTGGGATGACTTTGAGAACAACTGGTATAGAAGGTGGCTTTTGTATTGTTGGTCGCAGTCCTATCGTATCCGATGATAGTACTGTAGTCATACAATTTGCGTTCCAATGCAGTATTCAGTTCACGACCAGCATATCCGATTTTCCATTTGGAGTTGTTAGAGTTGATGAGATTGACGATTTTCTCTAAATCCTCTTCAAGGTTTTCATCCATATAGATGACGGCCTTATCCATCCACCCTTTCTGTATAAGGTGTGAAGCAAAGTCATCAAGGAAATAACTCCATATCTCTGTATATTCATCGGCCCCAATAGCTATATTCTTATAGGTATAAATTCCTCGGTTCTCATCTTGATAACCGATTGAGTTGTACCATCCGCCTAAAGAGAAACAGTTGATCTGTTGATCGATACCCAGACTTTGCATAAACTCAACGTATGAATCAAAGTTGGAGTAATCAAATTTCCATTCCCCATCCTTGGTAAGAGTCCAATCAATCATAGTTTGGCCCTTATTGAAAGTACCGTCTTTGATGTACGTTGTGATTGACTTTTGCCCTGCTTCACTCAATAATTCATAGAATGGGCTAACCATTGAGTAGTAAGCTGTAGAAAAAGGCTCGACACCTCCAAGACTGGCCAGTTGGAATGGGAATTGCCATAGATCGAGGTTGAATTTCCATTCAGATTGATCTGGTAATTCCCTATTGACCACAACAAAGCTAAGGTCAAACATCATCAAGCAATTAGCACCTTGATCAACAGAGAGGGTACCCGCATAGCGTCCGGCAGGGATACCCTTGGGGATGTTGACAGTTATCCATATCTTTAATGGGTCAGTAGTTGAGACAGAGGAAACCACATTTTCAGAGAGGGCATCGCCAATGTAAATGTCACTGCGATTTTCTTGGTATCCGCAAGTCAATGCTTGAGCATCCCCCATCACGTAATCGATAAAGCGCAGAGATACATTCTCAGATGGGATTATGTTTTCTCCATTGGTTATATCGCTGACTTCGTATGAGAGGCCTGACACGCTTTCTTGGCTTGTCCAAAGCATTATTTGCTGATGGACTCGCTCATTGGTCCAAACAGTATCGTTCCACTCGGTGGTAACAGTGCCTTGATAGGACTCACCTTTGGAAAAACGCGAAAATTTTCCTACAAAGGAGCCCAGGAGCTCGCCATCAGTGATAACGGGCTCTTGGGGCAGTGTGTTTTCATTGTGGTCGTGGCATGAAAACAAAACCGACGACAAGGCAATGAAGCTGATATAAATGTGTGATTTCATCATTAATTCTGAGTCAAGCTATAGGTATAATAGGGAGGATTGGAAAGATCAAGTACAATTGTATATTGTCCGGCCTGTGCGATTTCAATCTCGTCTCCACCACTGGCTATGTCACTGATGCCAGAAGAGAGACCCAGATTGAAGGTGGGATTGCCAAAAGTAACTGGAGTAGTCTCAAACAGGAAGGAACCAGCTGAAAGATAAGTAGAGAGCGACCAGGTACGGGTATCTGATGAGAAGGTCATAGGAGTGAGCGAGCCCACAGCGCTTCCAGACACGCACCATTGAGTCTCAGTCATATAAACCTCAAAAGTAGAACTGTTAAAGCTGATATGCCAAACCCCTGGAGAAACAATGTCAGGATTGTCATTGGTTACAGTCCAGTCATTCCAAGGGCCATCACAGGGATAATATCCAGTACCAGGGGTGCTTTTAGCTGTGCCTACCCAAGTGTAGTAAGAGAGGGCTGGCCAAGGACCGCCGTTGTAGTCATAATAGGTTTCCAAATCTGAAGTGATAAGGCCCACATTGTCCCAATTAGACATAGTCAAATCGACATATCCTTCATACCATTCATCATAAGTACCCGAGGCTATGGTTTGGGGATTATCCAAATCGAGATAGTAACGGTTGCCGTCGGCATCTTTGTCTGACGATTTTATGAAATAATAGTAGGGAGGAGGGTTAAAACTCATTTCCACACAATATTTATCTACTACTGAGCCATTACGATAGGCCGTGATAGCCAACATATTGTCCTCAAATGTCACTTCATCGCCAGCTTGAATGTCAGAAGTAAGGGTATTATCAGAGAAACTGAGTTGAACGATTGTTGCTGTACGGCTTGGGATCTTTACTGACAATAGGTAGGTATCGGAGAAAGTCCCATTGTCAGTCAATGATGGCAGGGCAGTGTAGTCTTCACCATTGACCTCAATAATCAAGCCAGAAATTGGTGAGACCAGAGTAGGATTCTTAGGGAAATCATGATCAGAACAGCTTGTTGCCGCCAGCGTGAAGCTGGCGACCAACAAAGATGCTGCATATTTTAGTTTCATCTCTTCTTTTGTTTTTGAGGGTTAGTAACCTGGGTTTTGAGACACGCCAAGCATGATGGCTAATTGGTCAGTAGGCTTGGGCAAGAGATAGTTGTTGTCAGTTATGGTGATGTCAGGATAGTAAACCTTTATCACATCAGCGACTTTGTGGCGACGGCATAGGTCAAACCATCTGTTACATTCAAAGGCCAGTTCCCAATTACGCTCATCGAGCACTGCAGAATCAAAGGTATCTTTGGTCAAACCAGAGAGTGGATCGAGACCAGCTCGGCTGCGCACCTCATTGATGGCACTGTAGGCTGTGGCAGATGGTGAACCCTCGGCCATGTTTGCTGCCTCGGCATAAACTAAAAGCACATCTGCATATCTCAACAGACAGTAGAAACCATCTGCCAAGTTGGCTACGCTATTGCCATAGAAGCCTCCGGCTTTAGGGCCTCCGTCTCTGAGTTTTGCAACATAGGGCTCGGCTACATCAGCGTTTTTCCACGATGTGCCATCATTGAAAGTTAGATAGAAAGTGCCTTCGACACGAGAACCGTCGCCCTGTGGGAATGAGTTTAAGAAACGCTGATCAGAAGTCCAGTCTGCCCATCCGCCTTCGGCAGTAGGTCGTATGGCACGATTGATGTATCCTCCTGTGCCATTGTCGCTGCTCGAATAGAGAGTGAAAATGAACTCAGAATTGGAGTATCTGTTATCATAAAGCCAAAGATTGAGGAATGTATTCTCAAGGCTGAAGCCATTGGCGCTTTTGCCATCGGTCATTACCTCATAAGCTTTGTCACGTGCATCAGCATAATGCTCTGTCAGATACAGAGGGTATCCAGCCATTGACAGGTACACCTTAGCCAAAAGAGCCTTTGCAGCATATTTTGAAGGTTTGCCGTTTTGCGAGGGTACATTGGGGAGCAATGTCTCAGCTTCCAGAAGGTCTTCAACGATTTGAGCATACACCTCCTCAATAGGGGATTGCTTCTCTTCGGCCGCATTTGACTGATTGTCCTCAGTGAGAACTGGGATTTCTCCAAACCATCTGACCATGTTGAAATAATTGAGAGCTCTTAAGAATCGGGCTTCACCAGCGATTGGCTCAAGGTCTTCGGCTGAAAGTTTGTCATTGTCACGAACCAGAGAAATCAGCGTGTTGCATGACGATATACTGGTATAAGAATTATTCCAGAGCACATCGGTGATTTCATCGGGATTGGCTACTGTTTGTACATTGGCGTATTCAAAGCCACGCCAACGCACTACGCAGTAGACATTCACATCTTCCCCTCCTGCTGTGGCCACATAAGGAGCGTCGCTCCCATATATGGCGTAGAGGGGTGTATAGGCACCCGTAATAAAGCTGTTGAAGTCAGTAAGGGTGCCAAAGAACTTATCAGGAGTTGGTTGGCCTGTGAGGTCTTCGTCAAGGCTGACACATCCCACACAACCCAGAGCGACTCCAAGCCACAAGGCAGTTTTCTTTATAGTGTTGAGTTTCATGCTGTTGGATTGGAAAGAGTTAGAAAATTACATCAAGGCCAACCACCCAGCTCTTGTTAGAGGGGTAAATGCCACGGTCAATGCCTGCACCATAGGCATCAGAGCCCATGCTGGCTTCAGGGTCGTAACCTTTATAATTGGTGATTGTGAAAAGATTAGTCGCGCTGCCGTACACACGGATTTTGTTAAACTTAATCTTTTTCAGAATCTTCTCGGGGAAGGTAAAGCCAAGGGTCAAGCTCTTAAGACGAAGATACGAGCCGTCTTCAACCCAGCGAGAAGAGTTGACATACTCGATCGAGCTAAAAGCCGGAATGTTGGAGGGGTTGGTGCTTGTCCAATGGTTTGCAATCTCAGGACTGGTAGGGAAAGTAGAGCCTCCAGTGTAGGATTCACGTTTTACGCGATTCTGATTATACACATCATTACCGTAGACACCCTGGAAGAAGACATTCAAATCCAGACATTTGAAACGAATGGTGTTGTTGATGCCATAGGTGAACTTGGGTTGAGCATTTCCTATGATGCCAATATCATTGCTGTCGATAACGCCGTCATTGTTGAGGTCTACATATTTTGCATCGCCAGGTACTGCTCCGTAGAGAGCTGCCATGGATACCTCGTCTTGTTGCCATACTCCTGCATAAGTATAGCCAAGGAAGGTACCCATTGGTTGACCTACCATTTGCACATAAGAACCTACCAAACCAGGCATGTCGACTGTGCCAGAATTGATCAGGGTATCGCTAATGCCATCAAGTTCAAGGATTTTGTTGCGATTGATATCCATTGAATAATTGATGCTCCAAGTAAAATCTCTTGTATCTACAGGGATTCCACCAAGGGCAAATTCCCAACCTTTGTTTTGTACAGACCCCACATTGGTCAAAACTGATTCTACACCAAGTGCAGTAGGCACAGCACGCCACATCAGCAAGTCGGTCGTTTTCTTATAATAATATTCAGCCGTGAAAGTAATGCGACTGTTGAAGAAACGAGTGTCAATGCCAACGTTTATCTCTTTGGTGCGTTCCCATTTGAGATTGTTGTTGGCTAATTGCGATATGGTAAGAGTGGGGTCGCCATTGGCATCAGTGCCGGGGGTGAATTTCATTTGAGATGAGTAGGCTGGAACTGCTGAGTTACCAACAGTACCATAGCTGCCTCTTAGCTTCAACTCATTAATCACTCTTCGGTAGGGATTCATAAATTCCTCAGAAGCGATATTCCAGCCAGCTGAGAAGGCTGTGAAATGATCCCATTTGTTGCCATCTGCCAATTGGCTTGCGCCGTCATAGCGAATAGAAGCGGAGGCAAGATACCTATTCTTATAGGCATAATTCAATCGCCCCATAAATGACATCATAGATGATGATGAGTATTCACACCAAGGTTTTTGGAGTACTGTGCCAAAATGTACTCCTTGATAACCCATGCCTACTGGTATGCCTTTTGCTGCAGCTTGCGTACTGTCATATTTGTCTTTCCATAGTTCGTATACAGCAGTGGCTTGGACGTGATGGCCAGAAAAGTCTTTGTCAAATGTAAGCATATTGGTGTTTTGAAGAGACCAATACAAGCTTTGAGTCTTACTGCCAGCAATATCTTCTTCAGCGCCATTGTTGTAAACTTGGTTATCAAACCAGCCACTCATGACACTTTGCGACTTATAGGCCAAAAGGGTGGAGAATCTCAACCAATCAGTAAATTTGTATTCAAGGTTTAAAGCGATATTGAATACTGACTTGTTCTGGTCTGAAACGATTTCTCGAGCCAAACCTACGGGATTGTACTCTGATACGGGACCGATGCCTCCACCAGGCTGTACATATAGGCCATCAGCATCATACACGGTCTTTGTGGGGGACCATTGAAGAGCAGATACCAGCGCACCCTCAGTGTCACCCTTGTGGGATTTGCTGTAGAAGGCGAAAGAGTTGAGCGAAATGGTAAGCCCCTTCATTGCCTCAGCATGGAGGTTAGCGCGCATAGTGTACTCTTTGAAGTCAGAGTTGATGATTACGCCTTGCTTATCTGTCACACCTCCAGCAATGAAATAGGAAACACCCTTTTTCGAGCTGCTGATGCTGAGATTGTGCACTTGTGAAAAGGCATGTCGGAAAATTTCATCTTGCCAATTGGTGCCTTGGCCCAACTGTGCTATTTCGGAAGAAGTAAACAGAGGATTGAGGCCGTTCTCAATTTGAGCCTCATTCATCAAAGTAGCATAGTCATAAGCAGAAAGCGACTCGAGGGTCTTGCTCACACGGTCAAACGACACATAACCATTGTACTGTACCTGGGCTCGTTCAGATTTGCCAGCCTTGGTGGTCACAATGATTACTCCATTAGCGCCACGCGCACCATAAATCGAGAGGGCTGCCGCATCCTTAAGTACCTCCATTGATTCGATTTGATTTGGATTGAGGCTGCCTATACTGGCATCCTGCACGCCATCGACGATGACCAGAGGATCGTTGCCATAAGTGAGCGAGTTGGAGCCGCGAATACGTATAAAGGTATTACCAGCAGGATCGCCACTTGCATTTTGCACTACCACACCTGCTACGCGTCCTTGTAGAGCTTCCATGGCACTTGCCGAGGGCATAGATTGCAGTTCGCTCGCCTTAACCGAGGATACAGATCCAGTGATGTCGCTTTTCTTCTGGACACCATAACCAACAATCACTACTTCATCCAGGAGTTTGGAATTCTCTGACATTCTGATGTCAATGTGATCTGAATTGGCAGTAATTTCCTTGGGATCATAACCAACATAAGATACGATGATTTTTCCATTCTTTGGAACTCCAGGGAGAGTGTAATTGCCATCGAGATCGGTGCTAACACCTGTTTTGTGGCCTTTGAGTATGACAGATGCGCCGATCAATGGTTCTCTTTCTTCGTCAAGCACTCGACCAGTTACAACCATTGTGCTCTCTTCTTTCTGAGGAGTCTGGGGTTTAGGAGTCAAAAAAATCTTTTTGTCCCTAATAGCATAGTCAATTGGCTCGCCGGCAAACAGTTTGTCGAGAGCTTTGGTGAGCTCTGCATCTTTGACCTCGAGGCTGACTATCTTGTCAGGATTAATGCCGGGTTGACTATAATTGAAATTGTAACCCGTTTGATCAGTGATTTTCGACAGTACTTGCTCGAGCGGTACATGACGCTCATTCAGAGTGACCTTTTGGCCGAAGATAACTTGGAAACCCCCGACCAACGCGAAAACCATTAAGGTGAGAAATGATTTTTGCATTTGAAATGTAAAAATGATTAGTTTATGGGATGATACAACAAAGACACTTAAGTGTCACAAAGTGATATGTAGTTTTTTGGATTTAAGGTCAAACAAGTTTTATTTTCCCAAAGTATTCAGGACAGTGGAACCGAGGAGTGGGGGAGACTATTGGGCTCCATGATAAGAAATGGGGCTTGTCAGTCTTATCTCCGCACTTATAGAAATTACCCATTAAAATGGGGGTTTCTGCCACACTGACACCCATAATAGATAATGGAATCACAGCAGTCAGGCTCCAGGAGTTATCCGCCTTTTTAACTACGCGTTCTATTGAGGCCAATTGTTCCGGAGATAAAAATTCCACACCTTCGTTCTGACCAAGGCGGGAGGATGCCACACATACACCATTTGAGTTGAACTCAAAGTTGTAGTAATGCCTGTCGTTAGGTCTTTGGCAAAAAAATTCTACACAACTATCTTCCCATACTGGCTCTAAGTCTTTTGTGTTGACAGCGCGTGGATTCTTCTCTCTTACGGTGTATCGTACCACAATGGCTTTGTCTAATAGACCGATTTGGAATTTTGTGGCTGGCCCAGTAGGATATTCAACCCAATTGGCAAAAGCAATGGGATGGCTTTGGAGAGTTTCAATCTGCTCCAAAGACTCAATTGGTTTTACAATGAGTCTTTTCTTGATTACGTTCATACTATAGAGTTTGCTCATTAGACACTCATTAAAGCAAAAGTGGTATTGGAAATCCATTCAAATAGGTTAAAAACGGAATGGTTTTTTAGTGGAATGTAGATGAGTGGAGGATTATGTGAAATTTTATCTGTATATTTGCCATCGGAAAATTTCTATGCCATGATAATTGATAAAAGATGAAGTCTATGAAAAAGATTCTTATAACTGCATTGCTGTGCGCTGCTGGGCTTTGGGCTGAGGCGGAGGTAGTATGTACAAAGGTATTCAGCGAGGATGAGGTTGGGTCGAAATATTACCGTATCCCAGCGGTGGCCGTTACTAATTCTGGTAGAATAGTTGCTCTTGCCGATAAGCGAGGCTCCAGCAATTCAGACCTGCCCAATATCATCAGTATTGTATGCAAGACTTCTGACGATGGAGGCTTGACTTGGAGCGAAGCCAGGACTATCGCACAGGGAGTATCCTCTACCGAAACTTATGGAGACCCAGCTTTGGCGTATGATCCAGAATCAAATACATTACTTACCGTATTTATTGGTGACAAAGGATTCTGGCAAGGTACAAACTCTGACCCTTGTGGCCTTTACTACAACCGCAGTTATGACGAGGGAGAGACTTGGACTGTGCCCACTGCTTTTCAAAGCCAAGTATATCAGGACAATTGGGAGGGAGCATTTTGCGCCTCTGGCAGTATGCTTGTTTCCAAATATGGCGACGTGCTTGGCCGCATCTACACTGTGTGCAATGTCAACACCAAGGCTGGAGGTACAAGCACTACCAATGTCAAAGAGTATGTACTGTATACTGATGACTTGGGTGACACTTGGAGAGTGGCCAACCCAGACTCTGCGCCTAATGTTGATCAAGGCAATGAATCGAAATTGGTTGAATTAGAGGATGGTTCTTTGCTGATGAGCATCCGCTTTCCGGGATGCCGCAAATTCTCGCGCTCGTATGACGGCGGTGTCACTTGGAGCGAACCCATCACCGCTGGAGGTCTGGTTTCGGCTGACTGCAATGGGGCAATTATCTCAACTGTATATGATGGACAGACTGTGCTTCTCCATTCCTATCCTGCCAATTCCACCACCCGTCGGGATCTGACTGTGGCCGTGTCAATGGATAATGGCTATACCTGGCCTTGGATGCAATGCTTGCTGCCTGACCTTGCGGCGTATTCCGACCTATGCGTACTAAAGGATGGACGCATAGGCCTCTTTGTTGAGGATGGCCGTGACCATAGCGTAAGCGGCAACTACGAACTCTCATTTATGACCTTCCCGATAGAATATCTCTTCGAGAGCGAGGGGCGGCAAGAATCCCCGGGTTACCTGCCATTGGATGGCACTCAGCACATGAGCATTCCGGTTACGCCTTTTTTATATGAACTCAATGCAAGGGATGTATTTTCTGTCTCATTAAAGGTACGCCCTACACAACTCGAAATTGGCACTACCCCGCGTCTTATCTCAGCCCTCTATTATGCCACTGCCTATAAGTTGTTGTCGGGATGGGAGATCTATCTCTCCAATAAAGAGAACGAATATCAGGTAGTCGCTGCCATTACCTATCTTGAGGATACCAAGTCCACCACCCTCCAAGCCATCGCTACCTCGGCTGAGCCAATTTTGCCTCTTGATAAATGGAGCTACATTGATTTGCTATATGATTGCCCAGCTGGTGTGGCCTCCCTAATGGTCAACGGAGCAGTATTAGCCCAGACTGAGGCCGTACCGTCTGGTGCCTCCGTAAGGACCTATTTCGACCCCTTGGTAGGCGCTCAATGGCCCTATAATTACCCCATAACTGCCTACGGATACGCTAATTATTTCACTGGCGATATCGATGATGTCTTAATCTCAGATTCCAATATTACAATCACGGATGCGCAATCCTATATCGACCTCTACAATGATTGGATGTATTATGAATTTGAAACCATAAGCGGGCTGGGTGTCCCAGATGTTAGCGGCAATGGCTACACTGCCTCCCTTGTTGGATACACTCCTTTCTATAGTAATTACAGTGTCCTCCCGGTAATCAGTGTGGATTCCTCCTCTAAAGTCACCTCATCATCTTCTCGCTGGTATGACCTCAATGGCCGTCCACTCACATCTAAGCCTTTACACTCAGGCTTTTACATAGAAGTTTCTCCCGAAGGCGCTCGTAAAGTTTGCATCACTCAATAAATACTTGCTTCCATGAAGAAATCAATTATTCTGCTTGCTTTTATCCTCTCATTGATATTTGATGGGTATTCGCAATCTCAATTCAATTGGCCTTGGCAAAGAAATGACCTAGGCGTAATCGTCACCGAGGTGCCCGAAAAACCAGCGGGCCAAGAATCTGCCTTAGGACTCACCGTTGATAAAATGCCTGTGGTAAGGGTAGGATTCGTAGGTTTAGGTATGCGTGGGCCTGGCGCTGTAGAGCGTTGGACCCATATTCCTGGAACAGAAATAATAGCTCTGTGCGATGCTGAGGAGAGCAGAGCTCTGCGCTGCCAGAAATATCTGACCGAGGCCAATATGCCAGAGGCGGCGGTGTACAGCGGAGAAAAAGGATACGAACAGCTATGCCAACGCGATGACATAGACCTGGTATATATAGCCACGGATTGGCTTCATCATTTCCCGGTGGCTAAATGCGCTCTCGAAAATGGCAAGCACGTAGCCATCGAGGTGCCCTCGGCAATGAATCTTACGGAAATCTGGAGTCTAATCAATCTGAGCGAGTCCAAACGGTTACACTGTATGATTCTAGAGAATTGCTGTTACGACTGGTTTGAGATGAACTCACTCAATATGGCTCAACAAGGAGTGTTTGGCGAGGTACTACGCGTACAAGGCGCCTATATTCACACTCTGGATCCATTCTGGCCTCATTACTGGAAAGATGGCGAAGAAGATCAATTGGGCTGGCGCATGGCATATAATAAAGAGCACCGTGGCGACCTCTATGCTACCCATGGCCTTGGCCCAATTGCGCAGGTGCTCAATATCCATCGCGGCGACCGTATGCGCACCTTGGTGGCTATGGATACCAAGGCTGTGCATGGTCCTGAGTATGTGGAAAAAGCCACTGGTGAGCCTTGCGATTACTTTCTACAAGGTGACCACACTACTACATTGATACGTACAGACCGTGGCAAAGTGATTGAAATACAGCATAATGTCATGAATCCTCAGCCATATAACCGCCTTTACCAAATTACTGGCACCCGGGGTTTTGCCAACAAATATCCTGTTGAGGGTTATGCGTTGGATGCAAGCCAGATGCTGGCCAGTGGCGTCACGCCTGACCATGAGGACTTTTCTGGCCACGATTTCATGCCCGAAACAGACCATAAGGCCCTGGAAGAGAAATACTATAGCCCTATCTTAGCTAAGTATGGTGATATGGCCAAAGAGGTGGGAGGCCATGGCGGCATGGATTTTATTATGGATTCACGCTTGGTGTATTGCTTGCAAAACGGCTTGCCTCTCGATATGGATGTTTATGACTTGGCAGAATGGTGTTGCTTAGCCGAACTGGGTGCCATTTCTATGGACAATGGCTGCTCTCCTGTTGAGGTCCCCGATTTCACCAGAGGCCATTGTTATGACCTTGATGCCTATCGCCATGCCTTTGCATCAGCCCAAGATGAAGAAGAAAGTGCCAAAATCGCCCAACTCTTCACCGACACCCTCAAATCCAAAGGCTCAAAAGCCGCCCACAAGGCTGTGGTAGACTATCTCAGAAAGTAGGAATTATAGATCTAATCAAATAAGGCCCAGAATTGATAAGTTTCTGGGCCTTTAATGTCTTCAAGAATAAGAATTTTCTATTTCTATTAAGAGCTTCGTTAACTTTTGATGGGGAGTGCTAATGGGGGATTATTGGGAATTTATGGGGGTGGAAGAGAGG
>JAJBUH010000158.1 GCA_020860445.1 Bacteroidales bacterium
CTTCCATTCTTTCTTTACTCAAACTTACAAATCATCTCTGAATAAACCTATTTTCTCTGCAAAATTATTTTACCAAGACCAAATTCCGGGAGGGAAAAATAAAAGGGCGCTCTGGGGGAGGCTAATCATCGCGATTAGACGCTCACAGGGCGCTCTCTTGTGTGCAGTATTAGAAAAGACGAGGGGCGCGCGTCTCGCTTAGGGATAGACAGACGCACGACCTAAAGGTTTTACATAACTACTTTTACTACTTGTAAAATATCTTTAGTGACCCTGGGGGTCAACATATTTCTGGTTTTGGTTACTGACATAATTGACAAGCAGATTACTCTACCTGGGTTGGAGGAGAGGAGGTGAAAACGATTGGGTTGAGTAGTGCGAGATTTGCATTGCAAAGATACGGCTTTTTTGCCTCGAAACGCGCAAATCGCTGTAACCGATTGGATTACATAGTGTAATCTATTGGATTACACCCCATTGTTGAGCCTCTCCGAGGCTCGTTTGATGGCACGTTGTTGACCCCAGGCAATCAAGTCGCTACGCTCCCTGACAGTCTGGGGCTAACCTTGTTTAGCCTCTCCGAGGCTAAAATTACCCTACCCTACTCAACTCAGACCGACAAGAGCAAAATTAATACATGGCCAATAAAAAATGCGCATCCACAGTGGATGTGCATTTTTTTATTGGGGGTGGGTATTTCAACTTTTAGGTAATGTTTCCAAAAACTAAAAGCCAAAAACCTATTGTCAGTTGATGCTGATGATCGAGCTGCCAGTGGTGACCTCGTAGGTGCCGTTGTAGTTGGTAAGCTGGCCATAGATTACCAACTTGTCCCCTACCTTGATTTGATCCTCTGCAGTAAACTTGTCGCCATTGAGGTAATAGCCACGGAACACCTCAAGCTCATTTGAGGTAGAGCCATCATCAGAGATGAAGTAAGTTGCATTACCATATTGGCTAGTTTCCACCTCCTTGATTTGAGAGATGATGCCTGTGACATACACCTTATCGCTGGTGTAGTTTCCAGCTGCGATGATAGCCAGAGCCTCAGCTACTGTGTAAGGGTTGTCAACAGTGTTGTTGCTGTCGCCACCGGTGTCGCCACCGGTGTTGCCGCCTTCGAGGAACTTGTACTCAGAAGCATTCTTCAAACCAGGGCCTTGGCAATACTTCATAATATCGCCCTGAATCTCAACCTTGGCACCGAGATTGCTGGGATTGTCCTTGAGGTTGAGCGCTGAACGCACGCTGCCAGTGGGAAGCTGGACGGCGATGCACTTAGTGTAGTCGGTGCAGTCTGCCGACGGGCCGAGCACGAGGTTGGAAACTGATGAGTTGCTGTTGGCATCAAAGTCGGTGTACTCAAGCGATGTGTTGGAAGCAGTGCTGGGTATAGAGCCTACGATATAGCCCATTACCCATACCCCAGACTCTACAGCTTCGGTAGTTGAGGTAGGATTGACCTCTATAATCTTAGCCACAGTGTAGGGATCGCTCTCGGTGCCAGTGCCTGATCCTGTGGTGCCACCGCCAGTGTTACCCCCAGTCTCAAGAATCTTGTAATCACTGGTATTCTTCACGCCAGGGCCTTGGCAATACTTCATGATATCGCCCTGAATCTCAACCTTGGCACCGAGATTGTCGGGATTGTCCTTTAGGTTGAGTGCTGAGCGCACACTGCCCGTGGGAAGCTGGACGGCGATGCACTGGGAGTAGTCGGTGCAGTCTGCCGACGGGCCGAGCACGAGGTTGGAAACTGATGAGTTGCTGTTGGCATCAAAGTCGGTGTACTCAAGCGATGTGTTGGAAGCAGTGCTTGGGATAGAACCTACGATATAGCCCATAATCCATACGCCAGACTCCAAAGCTTCGGTAGTTGAGGTGGGATTGAGCGCAATGACCTTGGCTACAGTGTAGGGATCGCTCTCTGTGCCTGTGCCTGAGCCAGAAGTAGTACCTCCACCGGTGTTACCACCACCTTCGAGCAGTTCATAAGTTGTACAGTTCTTGAGCCCAGGACCGCCGCAATACTTCATAACGTCACCTTGAATTTCCACCTTTGCACCTAGCTTGCTAGGATTATCGCCCAAATTTAGATCGGTACGAACACTCGTACCACTAGGCAACTGAACTGCCACACATTTATTAGCATCGGTGCAATCAGCTGTTGGGCCAAGTACAAGGTTGGTATAACCAGCCCCATCGGCACTGAAGATCGCATTGCTAAGATAAGTGTCGGTAGAGGGCATGTAACCTACGATATAACCACTAACCCATACACTGGATGCTACCGCATCAGTAGTAGAAGATGGATTCATAGCTACCACTTGGGAGACGGTATAGGGATTGCTCTGAGTGCCATCACCATCTTCATCGCCACTGCCAGGCACCTCTACTCCTTCGATCTTGAATTCATCACTAGTACCCTTATTGTCGAGCACGCCGTAGGTCTCCATATAGGTGCCCAGAGTACCCTTAACCCAGATTTCCTTTTGGTAGTTGATAGGATTGTCAACCAAGTTGCCATATTGGCGCAGAACCGAGCCTTGCGGCAGAGCTATAATGAGAGCCTCAGAGATATCCTTGGTGTCAGCAGTAGCGCCGATGACGAGGGTATTGGCCAAAGTTACGTCAGCCCCCCATTCGATATCATCGTTGCTGGTGATTTGAGTTACCTCAGGAGCCACAGCGCCCACGATGTAACCCTTGACCCAACCACTCTTGCTCTTGCCGCTCTCGATTACGCCGATAGCGTCCATCACGGTGTAAGGATTATCCTCAGTGCCGGGAGATACGGTAGGATTGCCGAAGTTTACGCAGTCATCAATCGAGTTGAGGTAAACCTGCCATCCACTGGTGCCATAGTAGCTGAGGATACCGATCACGTCGCCATTGCCCTCAGGCAGATACTGGTTCCAGAAATCGCTATAGCCCGATGTGCGGATAGTGATAGTGTTACCCTCAGTGTCAACGATGGTGCGGTCAGTACCGCTCACATGATACTCGCCAAATTGCAGCTCGCCAGCGCCCTGGAAGTAGACGTTGTTGAACTTGACCAATTGACCCTGGTATTTCTGCAAGATAGCAGGAGTGGTAGTGCCGATGGTCGAGAACTCATTGATTTCAAGAGTATCTATCTTGAGAGTGTCAGGATACCCGTTGAGCTCGATATGGGTCTGGAAGAACTCTGGAGCCATAAAGCTCGGAGCCCAAGCGGCATAGCTGTCGCGATAGCTCGGGAAACCCAGTTGGAACAGGCCGCTGTACTTGCCGCAGTACATGCCTTTGAGGTCGATTACGATCTCCTGGCCCACGCGGTATTTGAGGTACAGGTTGTAGCTGTTGATACCGATAGGCAGAGCAGCAGTCTCGTCCTGGATGTACAGGTTTTTGTAGACATTGCCAGCCTGGTCAGATGATATCACACGGCCTTTGATCACATACGACTGGCCATCGTCGATGGTGTCGCCATTCTCGATGGTGTAGCCGATCTTGTAGATATAGTTGTCCACATCGTTGTCCCAATATTTCTCCTTGAGCTCAAGGATGGTCATATTGGCGTCAAGAGTGGCAACGGGCGCGGTGGGCACATAGTCGTCGAAATGGTCCTGGCATGCGCTGAGCCCACCCGACAAGGCCGCTATCGCCGCAACCCCGAATATATATTTCAATATTGTCTTCATAATAATTCACTGGGTTTAGAGGCTGGTTTTGCCATTGATTGAGATAATTGAGCTACCTTGATTGACCTCCTGAGTGGAGTTATAAATGGTAAGCTGTCCATAGATTACCACTTCATCGCCTACCTGAATTTCATCAGCCTTGGTAAACTTTTCTCCGTTGAGGCTATATCCGCGATAAACCTCCAAAGCATCGAATCCCTTACCGGTATCCGAGATGAAATAGGTTGCATTACCATAGTTGGTGTAGTCAAGGTCATTGATAGAAGAGATGATGCCCTTGATGTATACCTTATCACTGGTATAAGTATTGGTGTTGAGGAGCTCCAAGCAACGGGTCACATTATAGGGATCCTCGAGAGTACCTGAACCCTCTGGCTCGCCACTGGTTGGCAGATGGTCTACAGGAGTAAATCCTATCAATCCATCCAAATTTAGAATAACCAATTGCCAGGTATTAGTATAGTAACTCAGGATACCAACAATGTCGCCATACCCCTCTGGGCAAATCAAACTATAGATGTCCTCATCGCTATAACCGGATGTGTACAAAACAATGCTGTTGCCCTCAGCATCAAGGATAGTGCGCGAAGTATTGGTGCTCTGTGAAGCCAATGTTGCCACACCAGCATCAGCAAAGCGAACATTGTTGACGCGCACCAACTGAGCCGTGTACTTAAACCAATTGGGGGTGCCAAGAGTAGCAGCCTTAAGGGTGGCGAGGTCGACAGTGAGCGTATCGACAGCCGATGGATTGCCCAGACCATTGCCGTAGGCATGCTCAGCCATCACATCCTCTTCAAGACGTGCTGGTGAGGAAGTAGCACCATTGGAGCCGCCAATTTGAACAAGATATCCATAAGCTCCAGCATAAAGACCGGTCAGATTTATGAAGAACTCTTGGCCAAACTGATATGACTCGTATAAATCATAAGCATTGATGGCAAAGGGAATTGCCCCTGTTTCATCCGCAAAGTATACTGTCTTAAAGATGTTACCAGTGGCATCCGAAGATATCACACGACATTTGATAATCATGTCAGTACCGTCCTCAAGGGTACCAATTGGATCCTGCACAGTATAGTTACGATTAGCAGAGTCAAAGTATTTTTCCTTTATTTCGGCGATGGTAGTGGTGGCCTCCATTCCATCAGGAGCGGTAGGGATAATCATCGGGGGAATCTCCCGGTCGCCACCGCAGCTTGCGACAGATGCCGCCACCAAGGCCAAGGCAGCGCCGCGCAGTGTGTTGTATAAGTATCTTTTCATGAGTGCGTATGTCTAAAATTTGAAGCCAACATTGACATACACGCGTATGCCTTGGGCGTAAGTGTATTTATTGGGGTAAGCCGAGCGGTCGTAGGTGCTAGTGTTCATACGGCTCTGCTGGTAGGCGTAGGTGCACACATTCCGGTTGTTGAGAATGTTGTTGATCGACAGGTTGAAATTCAACTGATACTTGCGCTGTATGTACATCAGCTTGCCAATCGAGAGATTGAGTGAGAAGGCATCGCGCAGCTTGTCTTGCTTTGACAGGTCGGCCAGCTTAGCCTCGAGTTCCTCTTGAGTGGTGCAGATTTGCCACAGGTCGGGCAGTGCCTCGTGATATGTCGGCGAGATGTTGACATACGACTGGCCTTGCCAGGTACCATTGATGTTGATAAACCATAGCTTAGGAGCTACCCAGTCGATACCGAGGTTGAGCACGGTCTGAGGCACTGAGCCCACGTGGTAGTTCTTGAGGTAGACAGTCTGGGTGGTGTCGGCGTAGAGGCCGTTCTCAAATGAGCGGGTACCCTGAGGATTGTTCTTATACTGATACTTGGCATAAGTGCCAGCAAATGTAACAGAGATCGACGGAGTGATCTTGTATGCCATACCCACCTCAAAGCCGCTGTACACGCGCTTCACGTCAGAGAGCACAAAGTTGGTGTAGGTAGCGTAGCGATCGTCGTAGAAGCTCAGACGCTCAGTGGCATTGGCTACCGAGGTGTAGTAAGCGGCTATGCTACCACGGAAGCGACGATAGTTCCAGTTGTACGACAGGTCGCCCGAGAATACGCGTTCGCTGCCGGCATCAGATGCTGCATCGCTCACACGAGGCGATACGTAGATGTTCTCCATAATCGGGGCCTGGGTGCCATAGGTAGCGTGGGCGAGCAGGAAGTTGCGGCCGTCGAGCTTGAATGTGGCGCCAGCCTTGATCATAGCATCATCATAGCGGTGCATCTTACCCTTGCCCAGCGAGTTGTACGGTGCGCGACCGTTGCGCATGTGGCCTTCGCGCTGGTATTGGGTGTAGGCGATTTGCAAGCCGTAGTAGAAATCTACGCGGGGCAGGTTTACCATATTCTGGATCCAAGCCTGGCCCTTGAGAGCGTAGAAGTTGTAGTCGTAACCAAACTTGTCGCCCTTGTACACGCGACGGTTGGGGTTGTCGAGGTCGTTCTGCAGGTTGTCAGGAGCGAGGGTGATGTCGCGGTCAGAGAACGGATCGATGTCGACCCAGAACTCGCCACCGAGCAGGTCACGGATAGTCTTGTAGTATGACCCATTGGTCCAGTTGAAAAACGCGCCTGCCTGGAGGGTCATATAGCGGTTGAGACGCTGGTTGAGATAGGTGCTGATCGAGGTCACGAATTGGTTTGAGTGACGATTCTCCTGGATATAGGAGGCACCAATCTTCTCATCGTCTGACTTGCCGATGTTGTGCTGATTGTTGAGTTCGTTGACTTGATAGATTTCGTCCCACTTTACTTGACGCATATATTCGCTGTTCTCCCACAGGTCGGTGTACAGCTCATACTCCTCGGGATAATCCTTATAATATGAGGGGAGGTAGCGATAATAGGTTGGGTTGGGGTCGTTGGCCTTGTAGTAGTTGAAGGCAGCCGAGTTGTAGCGCACCCAGCGGGCCGTGGCCGAGGTTGTAAGGGTGGTGTTGCCCTTCTTGTATAGCCAGGTCAGCATCAGGGTGGGGTCGAATGTCTCGGTGATGCGCGAAGCGCGCTTCTTGCCTTGATACCAGCCCCAGTTGGGGTTGTAGGTGTTGCTTCCAGCCAAGTCGTAAGCCTCTTGATATGTAGCTGAGGCGCCGGCGCGCTGGGTAGGACCGCCAAAGGCAGTGAGGGTAAGCGAGTTGTGGTTATTTAGACGTTTCTCCAATGATAAGAACAGACCGGCCGAGTTGTAGAATGTGCCCTCGATTACGCCTTCCTTGGCGTAGCGGCCGATGGCAGCCACCGAAAATGCCCAGCCTGTCTTTGACATGCCGGTCGAGTATTGCACCAGGGCGCGCCACATATAGTTGCTGTTGGTAAAGGCAACCGATGCGTTGGTGCCGGGAGCGTAATTCTCGGTGATAGTGTTGTAGTTGACGCTGCCGCCGATATCGCCAAAGCCATACAGGGCGGCATCAAGACCAACTGTGGTCGATTTGTTGCGGAAAGCGCGGCTTGTCAGGCCCAGGAGAGAGGAGAAATTGAAACGACCGCGGATCAGGTCGTTCATCGGCATGCCGTTGAGATAGACCATCTGGTAACGGCTGTCATAACCGCGATAGCGGAAGTACATGGGGCCGAAGTTGTAGCTGGCGGTATTGTAGTAGAGGTTGTCGTTTGCGCCAGTAAGTGCGGCAATGTTCTGCGAGTTGCCCTCATCGTCCTCGAGAGCTGATTCGTCGAACAGCATGTCGCTCAAATCCCAAGTGAACTCATCGACCACGGCGTTCTTTTTGTTCAGTCTGATTTCGCCGATTTCGAATTGTCGCACATTGGGGAGGTTTACATCGATTGCCACCGGTTCGTATCCATCGCAATCGATAATGATAAAGTCGGTGCCCTGGCCAGCTCCGGAGATAATGAAATCGCCGGCGGCTCCTGATTGGGCCCCCAAGCTTTGGTCACGCAGAGTGACCACAGCCCCCTTGATGGGCGCGCCAGTGGAGGCATCCACCACTGAGCCTTGCACCCTTACGGTTTGCGCTATCGACGGCAACCATGCCGCCAAGAGCAGTAGGAGAAACAGCTTTAGTCTCATTGTCTAATTAAGTGGTTCAAAATCTATGTTGTATAATACTTTAGGTATGGGTTCGATTTAGGCGCGAAGTGCAAGGTGCGACATCGCACAGACCAGACAAAATTTCAATGGCAAAAATAGGAAAAGTTGGCTAAACTGACGACTTGCGGTATGACCAAAGCCATCGGCCCCACTCAACTCTCCAATACATATAATAATAATTTAAAACTGTTGTGTTTTGTTCGCTCTATTATCAAATTTTATCTCAGATTATTCCAAAATTGGTTAACGCGCTACTGGGCAAACGTTCGGAATTTTTGTCCCATATAGCTGAAATGTTGTCAAAATTAGCTCTTTTGGCTAACTTTTTTAAATTAGGGTGAAAAAGTAGCTCAGAAAATTATCGCCGATTGAACAAAATTTTGTAATTTTGCGTTGGAATTTTGGATAATTACGAACCAATAGGAAAATCAGTGCGACACCTGATCGAGAATATCTAAAAAATACAGTAACAACCCAATATTAATCCCGATTTTATCATGAGCAAAATCGAAGAAACCAAAGCTGCTCGCATCGAAGCCATCAAGGCTGACCTTGCCAAATACGGCATCAAGGATGTGAACGAAGTGATCTACAACCCCAGCTACGAAGAACTCTACAAAGAAGAGACCCTCAAGTCTCTCGAAGGCTACGAGAAAGGCCAAGCTACCGAGCTCGACGCCATCAACGTGATGACCGGCGTATACACCGGCCGTTCGCCCAAAGACAAGTTCATCGTCATGGACGAGACCTCAAAGGACACCGTATGGTGGACTACCCCCGAATATAAGAATGACAACAAGCCCGCTACCGAGGAGGCTTGGAAGCAGTGCAAAGACCTGGCTCTCAACCAGCTCTCTGGCAAGAAGCTCTTCGTTGTCGACGGCTTCTGCGGTGCCAACAAGGACAGCCGCATGGCAGTGCGCTTCATCATGGAGGTGGCATGGCAGGCTCACTTTGTGAAGAACATGTTTATCCGCCCCAGCGAGGAGGAACTCAAGGACTTCACCCCCGACTTCATCGTCTACAACGCATCAAAGGCTAAACTCGAGAACTACAAGGAACTCGGCCTCAACAGCGAGACCGCTGTTGTGTTCAACCTCACCTCGCGTGAGCAAGTGATCATCAATACCTGGTACGGCGGCGAGATGAAGAAAGGCATGTTCTCAATGATGAACTACTACCTGCCTCTGCGCGGCATCGCTTCGATGCACTGCTCGGCCAACACCGACCTCAACGGCCAGAACACCGCTATCTTCTTTGGTCTCTCCGGCACCGGCAAGACCACCCTCTCGACCGACCCCAAGCGTCTCCTCATCGGCGACGACGAGCACGGCTGGGACGACAAGGGCGTGTTCAACTTCGAGGGCGGCTGCTATGCCAAGGTTATCAACCTCGACAAGGAGAGCGAGCCCGACATCTACAACGCTATCAAGCGCGATGCTCTGCTTGAGAACGTCACCGTCAACAAGGGCGGCAAGATCGACTTCAGCGACAAGAGCGTGACCGAGAACACCCGCGTATCGTATCCTATCGACCACATCGAGATGATCGTACGCCCCGTATCGGCTGGCCCCGCTGCTAAGAATGTCATCTTCCTGTCGGCCGACGCATTCGGCGTGCTGCCTCCCGTGTCAATCCTGACCCCCGAGCAGTGCAAATACTACTTCCTGTCGGGCTTCACCGCCAAGCTCGCTGGCACAGAGCGCGGCATCACCGAGCCTACCCCCACCTTCTCGGCTTGCTTCGGCCAGGCATTCCTGGAGCTGCACCCCACCAAGTATGCTGAGGAGCTCGTTAAGCGCATGGAGCAGAGCGGCGCTAAGGCTTATCTGGTCAACACTGGCTGGAACGGCACTGGCAAGCGTATCTCGATCCGCGACACCCGCGGCATCATCGACGCTATCCTCAACGGCGACATCCTCACCGCTCCCACCAAGAAGCTCCCGATCTTCGACTTCGAGATCCCGACAGCTCTGCCCGGCGTAGATCCCGCCATCCTCGACCCGCGCGATACTTACGCCAACGTCGAAGACTGGAACACCAAGGCTAAAGACCTGGCTGGCCGCTTTATCAAGAACTTTGAGAAGTACACCAACAACGAAGCTGGCAAGGCTCTCGTTCCCGCTGGTCCCCAACTCTAAAGCAATTCCTGCCTAACATAAAGGCCCGCGCCGATGGCGCGGGCCTTTTATCTTTTAAGAACGTAAGCACGTAAGTTAAACGTAAGCACCCCTAAGGTTAAAATTATTTCTCTTAGGTGTGCTTACGTTTAACTTACGTGCTTACGTTTCATCCCATTAGGGGCATGCCGGCATCGGCACATTGGCGCCGCATCGATGGGGGCCAGATGCTCGATTGGGTTTCGCCGATGTGGCCCTTCTGGAGCAGGCACATGCACAGGCGACTCTGGCCTATGCCGCCGCCTATCGACAGAGGCAGCTTGCCCGACAGCAACTGCTGATGGAAATACAGGTCCTTGCGGTCGGTCTTGCCAGTGAGGATGAGCTGACGCTCCATGGCAGCCGGATCAACGCGGATGCCCATCGATGAGAGCTCTAAAGCATGGCCCAGCACCGGGTACCATATCATCAAGTCGCCATTGAGGCCCGCCAGACCGGTAGCCTCGTCGAGCGTGGTCCAATCGTCATAGTCGGGGGCGCGCAGGTCATGAGGCTGCCCATCAGACAGCTTGCCGCCGATGCCGATGATAAAGACAGCCCCATACAGGCGGCAAATCTCATCCTCGCGCTCCTTGGGCGAGAGGTCGGGATACATGGCCAGCAGCTGCTGGCTGTGGATAAAGGTAACCTCCTCGGGCAAGTAGGGCTTGATTTGCGGGTATTTCTCGCTGATGAAGAACTCGGTGCGCAGTATGGTATTGTAAATCTTGCGCACAATGCGCTTGAGATAGTCGATGTTGCGGTCCTCGGGGCGTATGGTGCGCTCCCAGTCCCATTGGTCGACATACATCGAGTGGATATTATCGAGCTCCTCATCGGCGCGGATAGCGTTCATATCTGTCACCACGCCATAGCCCGGCGGAATATCGTATTCAGCCAGGGTGAGGCGTTTCCACTTGGCCAGTGAGTGCACAACTTCGGCAGTGGCCTCGTCCATATCCTTGATGGGGAAGGTTACGGGCCTCTCCACGCCATTGAGGTCATCATTGATGCCGAGGCCGCGCAGCACAAACAGCGGAGCGGTAACTCGACGCAGCCTCAACTCAGTGCTGAGGCTGTCGAGAAAGAAATCTTTGATTAGCTTGATCGCCTGCTCGGTCTGCTTCAGATCGAGCAATGGACGATAGCCGTCGGGAATCTGTACTTTCATATTCTTGCTGTAATCAGGGTAGCCAGGCCGTCGGCCGAGAGGGTGACAGCGTCGGCCGATACCAGGGCGGTCATGCCTGGGCGCATGTGCAGACGCTCGCCATCTGACTCGATGGTGCAGTCGCCATCAAGACACATCACGATGGTGAATGATTCTGACGAGTGGCGCAGCGGGGTCTCGCCCTCGACTGCTACGCGGTCAACGATGAAATAGGGACATTTCACCAATTCGGTCTCGCCTTTGGCTTGGCGGTCATAGTCGCTTGTGTACGATGGATACACTGTATAATCGATAGCTTCCTTGGCGAGCTCGGTATGCAGCTCGCGGGGATTGCCCTGGGCATCGCGGCGGTCAAAGTCGTAGACGCGGTATGTGATATCGCTTGTCTCTTGTATCTCAGCGAGCAGGTTTCCGCCGCCTATGGCGTGGATACGTCCAGCGGGCAGGAAAAAGAGGTCGCCGGGATGGGAGTCATGCTTGGCGATGACATCCATAATCTTGTTTTCGGCCACCAGTTCGGTATATTTGTCGGGGTCGATTTGCTCTGACAGGCCAGCATAGATTTTGGCATCCTTGTCGGTGTCCATGATGTACCACATCTCGGTCTTGCCGAGGCTGTTATGGCGCTTCTCGGCCAGTGCGTCGTCGAGGTGAACCTGCACCGACAGGTCTTGCTTGGCATCGATGATCTTGACGAGCAGGGGGAATTTGTTGCCAAAGCGGGCATAGACCTCTTTGCCCACGAGGTCGCCCTTGTATTTGTCGATAAGCTCGGGCAGTTTCATGCCCCTGTCGTTGCCATCGGCTACGACGGATTCATGGCCGGGGACGCCTGAGATTTCCCAGCTTTCGCCGATGCATTCCTGGTCGGTGACGATGCCCTTGAGGGCCTTGATTTTTTCGCCACCCCAGATTACTGATTTTAGGTAGGGGAGAAAAGTATATATCATAGTTATGAGTTATGAGTTGTGAGTTGTGAGTTGTGAGTTATGAGTTGTGAGTTATGAGTTATGAGTTATGAGTTATTAGTTATTAGTTATTAGTTATGAGTTATTAGTTTATAGAAATTTTAGTAGTACTTTTAAACATATGATTCA
>JAJBUH010000248.1 GCA_020860445.1 Bacteroidales bacterium
TTAAAGTGTTTTTCCAAAATCTTTCGTAAATTTGCACTTGCTTGTTTAATCTTCAATCCAGAAGAATCTATACGAAAATTTCCAAATCACCCAAATAATTGTTATCTTTGCGGTGAGATAGAGAAAAATACTTATGACAGAGCAGAATTACCCCATAGGATTGCAGGACTTTGCCGAAATACGTCAAAGCGGTAAGGTGTATATCGATAAGACTTCTTATGTCTATCGTTTGGCCCATGGCAACAAGTATTATTTTCTGTCACGACCGCGCCGATTTGGAAAGACCTTGTTGCTCTCGACCTTAGAGTATTTTTTTCAGGGCCGCAAAGACCTATTCGAGGGATTAGAGATAGAGAAATTAGAAAAGGATTGGCGGTCATATCCTGTGCTTCATTTTGATTTCAGCACCATTGAGGCAGACACTGATCAAACTCTAAAAGGAGATATCGAATACCTTTTAGAGCAATATGAGCAAGAATATGGCGTAGAGTTCCAAGTGGCCGAAGGCAAGCGTCAACCCAGCTTGGGGCAGCGATTTGGAAATCTAATCAAATCGGTTCACAAAGTTACTGGAAAGGAAGTGGTCGTATTGATTGACGAATACGACAAAGGCATCCTGGAGGTGATAAAGCATGAAAAGAAGCTCAACAAAAACCGTAGGGTGCTCCGTAACTTCTTCACTCAGCTCAAAGCCAATGACAAACATCTCAGATTCGTGATGTTGACTGGAGTGTCGAGGTTCAGGCATCTTACAATCTTTTCTGGCCTTAATAACCTTACCGACATTTCCATGTCGACCGACTATGCTTGCGTCTGCGGCATCACTATCGAGGAGATGCGCGCTTACCTTAATCCAGGCATTTCGGGTCTTGCTGAGGCCAAGAGCATGGATGCCGATAGCATGATAGAGGTCATCTTGCAGAAATACGATGGCTATAGATTTTCGAGCGAGGATCAACATGTGTGCAATCCTTATAGCTTGCTTAAAGTGCTGCAAGACAAAAAGCTCAACAGCTATTGGGTGATGACCGGCACCTCTAAGGTATTTATCGACTATATCTCTGAGTCAGACTTTGTCCTTGACGATCTGCTTACGCAATGGTATGATGAGGACACTCTCGCCAGCACCTTTGATTCCAAAAAGCCTGTGCCTCTCCTCTATCAGACTGGCTACCTTACCATCAAAGAAGCCAAAGACGATAAATTTTACCAACTCTCTATCCCCAACGGGGAGGTGCGCGAGGCCTTGATTATGCAACTGTTGCCTATGTATATGGGGGTAGCAAGCAAAAACATCCCCGGTAGGCTCATAGCCCTAAAGGAAAAGGTATTGTCGGGAAATATCGATGGATGGTTGACCGATTTGCAGTCATTAATCTCCACTGCTCCTTACCAACTTTTGGTAAAAGATGAGCAGAATCCTGTGGAGCGATTCTATCATTTGATGATATACCAAGCTTTTGTGCTCCTTGGCATAGAGGCCCAAAGCGAAATCAGTGTAGCCGGAGGCCGTATCGATATGGTAGCCAAAACTCCGGAATACATTTATGTCATGGAGTTTAAGCTCGATGGCACTCCGGCCCAAGCCCTCAAGCAAATTGATTCCAACGGTTATGCCATCCCTTATTCCTCTGATGGTCGCACCCTTTTCAAAATCGGTGTTACCTTTTCTTCCACCACCCACAATATCTCCAAATGGAAGATAATGGCCACATGAGCCTAATTCAACATGGGCTTGATTAACTTCCTGCGTTATACTCGGTGATTATGCCAATATGGCCAACATCTTTTTATCTCGTCATTTATCTCATCATTTACATAACAATTATTTGGGTGATACGGAAATTCTCTGTAATTTTGTGAAAAATAATAATCATGGAGAGCAACGCCATAATCCACAACTGCCCTGCGCGACAAGCTTGGTTCGATTATCGCCAAAAGGCCTTTGAGCGCAGAGTAGTCAAGATTATTCTGGATCACGAAAGTCTCCCCGCCCAATTCCGTGATTACTGTGGAAATTATAAGTAGACATCTTGCTGGAGAGAGATGGGCTGGAAGGAGAGACCCCTTACATGTCATCCATGGTCAGGAGGCGAGGTTCGATATCGTAAGAAGACAGGGCTATGGATTTGATTCTATCCACTTTTGTCATGAAATCTTTATGGTCGTAGTTACGGCGCTGACGTTTTACCTCGGCCACAAGGGCTTTTTTCTCGGTGCCATAAATGGCCACAATATCAATCTCGTTGGCTTCTTTGCCCTTCTTGCGCTCCCACCATGAGCCTATGGCTGAGAACAGCTGACTCTCCATTAGTTTGAGCCTAAAATACCGCTCAAGCATAGGACCAGAGAATGTAGGATAGTCATTCTCCACAATCTGGCGCAACAGACCATAGTTGCCGATTTCCACCATCGACTTATTGCGGTCGAAATAGCGAAACCAGAACTTCATGAAATTGTCAATTATCTCATATCTTACAGCCTGGGAATTTTCCTTAGCCATAATGGGCCGATGCCGGTTAATAAGGGAATAGTCCTCCATCAATCTGCGCAATTGGCCACCGACACTTACACCTCCAAGCGAGGCCTCAATATCCGACTGAGTATTTATGCCGGCTGCAATGCTGCTGAGTATGGAAAAATATAGCCCATAATCCTTGCCAAACTCCTCGATCAGAATATTCTTTCCCTCATCGGTAAAAGGCGAATTTTCTCTTACGATGTAATCAAACATCCCCTCTATTGACAAGTCCGTATTCTCCGCCAACAACTCAACATACTTTGGCACCCCTCCTGTAATGGAGTAAAGAGCCAGCAATTGGTCATTGCCATAACCGGACCGAAAATCCTCCATTATTTCTTTGAGAGTATGGGTGCCGAATCCCTTTAGCCGAATTATGTTGTCAGCTCTTCCAAACAGCGGCTCCTTTGCTCCTTCGAAGATGCGATGCATCATTGAGAAAACAGATCCCATAAGAATCATATTCACTTTGGTGTCCTTTCGATATTGGTCCCAAAGATTTTGCACATCGCTGAAGACAGCAGGATTTACCCTCTCGAATTCCTGGAATTCGTCTATAATCAGGTTGAACCGCCTGGTTTTTCCCGCTTCTAAAATAAGCTGAAACAGAGATTTAAAGTTTTTTATCTCTTGCGGTACATAGATGCTTAAGGAGTCTGAAATCAGTTGCGAGAATTCCTGGCACAGCGCAGCCTCATTCTTGCGGCTCACAAACAGATACACGGTGGGTTCCTCACCCTTAGCGGCTTCAACGGCAAGAGAGGTCTTGCCTATGCGTCGACGCCCAGTGATTACTGTCATCCTCGAATAGTCGCTGAAAGCAAGGCGCTGAATCCTCCGCAGCTCTTTCAGTTCGGAAACGCGATCATAGAATTTCATACCTTACAATTTTTCTGTTACGGCGGTAACCGTTACCGCCGTAACAAAGTTACAAACAATTTCCCAACCCACCAAATTTATTGTTGGAATTTTACACATCTCAATCACAAGATTTAGGTTTCTCATCAACTAAGTTACACAAAATATGACAAGAACATGGTATCAAAAGGGAGAAAATATGTTATAACCTTGACTTTTTATTTATCGGTGTGGAATATCCCAAGTTTTTTATGTAATTTTGTACTATTATTAACAGTACAGCCAAATGACAATAGAGTATATAGAGCGGCTTGTGGCTAAAGATGAGTCCCGCCATTTAGAGTTAAAGAAAACTACCGGCGAATTTAAGGACGGTATGCACTCGGCATGTGCCTTTCTCAATACCGAAGGCGGTTGGCTCATTTTTGGGGTTATCGCCTTACGTTTTGATGGATGGGTGAGAGGCCAACAGCCCTTCACATTTCACGGCTGCCCTTATTGGAAAGTGGAGAGCACAACCATGGTAATGCCTCGCGAGATTTTCGAGGAGCGTATACGCACTTACAAGCCGCAGCAATACTCCTGGGAAAAGATCATGGCAGACAGCCTCACTGTGTCAGACCTTGATGAGAACCGAATACGCGGATTGGTGCGTTTAGGTGTCGAGGGAGGCCGAATGCCCGAGACGGCTATGTATGAGCCAATCGAGAACATTTTGAGAAAATCTGAACTTTTGGTAAATGGTCGCCCAAACAATGGCTGCGGCACCCCCAGCATTGGCATCTAAACCTATCTCAATCCAGCTTTGGAGGCTGGATTGATAGAGCCTTTATACCCAGACCAACCGCGCCACCCGCGCCAGAAATACCGCCGCAAACTATAAAATAAAAAATGTTAGATTGCCCATCCATGAGTTTTTTTACTAATATGAATGAATCAAAAATCGACATCCAAGGATTAGTGCGAGAAATCGCAGGAGAATTGAGCGCAGGCCAATACGTGGACCAGTACCTCAATTTGGAAACTGGAGAAATAGAGGTCCTCCCATGCCCATACGGTTTCTGTGATGACTGGGATGAAGAGATTGTAAATGAGGCTGAAGACAAAATCTACAGTTGGGATAATATGATCAAATTTGAGGCTTTGCCGAGCTACGAAACCTTCCAAATCATGGAAGATTTCGTCTTGTATGAATTGCCAGCAGGAAGCCAATTGCAGCAAAGGCTCGAGGAGGCTCTCCGACGCAAGCATCCATTCAGCAACTTCAATGCCATAATCCACAACTGCTCAGCGCGACAAGCTTGGTTCGATTATCGCCAAAAGGCCTTTGAGCGCAGAGTAGTCAAGATTCTTCTGGCTCACGAATGTCTCCCTGCCCAATTCCGAGATTACTGCGAAAATTATAAGTAGGCTTCTTTCTGGTGAGAAATTTTCTCCTCTTAAATTTGTTTTATATAAAAATAAGTGTTTAATTTGCAACACTAAAACCAAAGGCATGAAGAGGCCAGAGAAACTAAATATTATCTGCCGTGTGCTGCGTAGGATTGCTCCTGACGCAGAAGTGATTTTATTTGGTTCGGAAGCCAGAGGCGATGCCCGCCCTGATTCTGATTTTGATCTTCTCATCCTCACTTCCAAGGAACTGAATTTACAAGAAGAGGGGGAGTTGACTTTTCCTCTTTTCGAATTGCTTTGGGAACATGACATAGAGGTCAATCCATTGGTCTACTCCAAACATGAATGGTATGACCATCACATACTCACCCCATTCTATTGCAATGTAATGAACGAAGGCGTCCGTCTATGAATCCCACCCTACCTGACATTCCTCAAAGCATTGCTCTTTATTTACAAAGAGCTACAGAGTCCTTACTTACAGCCAAATTGGTTCTCGATAATAGCTATTTCCTTTTTGGGGTGATAAACCGACTCTACTACGCTTGTTTCTATGCAGCGAGTGCCCTAATGATATCTAAAGGCCTTTCGGTGAATAGACACAAATCCATCATGCCCTTACTGTCACTCCATTTTGTAAAACCTGGAGTTTTGGATAACAAATGGCTTAATCTATATTCCACCCTTCTCAGAGCTCGGTCTAAGGGTGACTATGATGTATCTTGGGACTTCAAAAGATCAGATGTTGAAACCTTATACTCAGAATCAGAGGCATTTATAAAAGAAATCACCAGGATGTTACTTCCTATAATTCCTCCGGAAACATTGAATGCCATAAAGGAAGCAGAGGAATTAATGCGTGAAGAGGAATCATCAGAGGAAGATGATGGATACTTTGAGGACGAATAGCCTTATGGGACTGCCTACCCTTGAGCTTTTTCTTTTTAGCTCTGTTGTAGAGAGGACATAAACTTTGAGGATATCGGTAATTTTGTAAAAATTACCGATATCCTCAAAAAGTAGTCAAAATTCTTCTATATCACGAAAGTCTCCCCGCCCAATTCCGTGATTTCTGCAAAGATTATAAGTAAGTTTATTTATCATTTATACTTTTTTAAACAAAAATTTGTATAGTACGAATAATTGCATTAATTTTGCAACAGAGGAGTACTATACCCACTGGTGCTACCTATCAATGCCGCAGAGGCGGTGCTGAATACATATCGATAATAGAAGCGTCTATGCTTATCTGTAAGATGAGAACCTAGGAAATTTTCATACGATATACAGAAGATGGCGTAGTAGCTCCGCGCATATATGCGTGGTCTACTAACCACATGTTGTATATCGGGTTTTCCTAGGACCTTCATCTGAACTGTGGCATAGCGGTCCACGCTTTTCATTTGTAGTGCTTCTTAGGGCCGAGGGGCAAATTAACCAATCCACAACATTTCATGCTATGAAACTCGTAAATGTTTTCATCATGATGGTGGTATGGGCAGCGATGCTTACCACCGCCGATGCGCGTACTTGGCGCGTCAACCCCAATCCCAATGCCGGAGCTGAATACACCAATATCAGCGACCTCAACAACAATTATGAATTCCAAGCTGGAGATACTATCCTATGCGATGCTGGCAACTATGGCGAAGTTACAGTGCAACGCGATAGCATAACTATTATGGGACCTGGATATTTCAAGGGCCTCA
The DNA here is from genome assembly GCA_020860445.1 of Bacteroidales bacterium. Classification (GTDB taxonomy): domain Bacteria; phylum Bacteroidota; class Bacteroidia; order Bacteroidales; family Muribaculaceae; genus CAG-873. The sequence goes on from JAJBUH010000248.1 coordinate 6,484, forward strand.
ATACAGATTGGTCTGAAACTGGAGCTGCCTATTTCAGTACTTTAACCACACAAGACAATTCCAAAATGATAGGGTTGGAAATCTCTACCATTAACGCTGGAGGCAGTAATGAGATTTATAAATGTAAAGTATATCAGGATGGTAAGTATTATGTGAGTAATCTATTAGTGCATGACTGTTATATTACAGGATGGTTTAACCAATTCAACTACGGAACCTTCTTCAACAATATATTTGTAAACGGAGGGATTAGGCCTTTCTCGGGTAGCACCCCATCAGATATCTTCAACAATGTATTCATATTCGAAAGCACCAGTAATTTGTTAACCTCTAGCATCATAGCCAATTCACGAATCTACAACAATATAATAATCAACACTTCCAACCAGGTTGACAGCTCAACAGGCGCTCCCTACTGCAACAATGTGATTGACTTTGACCACGCTCTCAGCAACAACATCGCTATCTTCAACAATGTATTCAGCATCGTATCAGACTACGCCAACGAAAACTTCCCCAACAATCTCTACGTTGGGGCCACGGTAGAAAACACCTTCGTGAATAGTGGGGCTCTCGATGCCATGTATATGCTTAAGGAGGGCAGCCCAGCTATTGGCGCTGCATCTGATGGCGGTGACTGCGGAGCTTTCGGTGGTCCTGAACCTTACATATTGAGCGGCATTCCAGCCTTCATGCCACAAATTACCGAAGCTTACGTATCGAGTAAGCCTACTGATGGCAAAATCAATGTAAAACTCACTATCACTACACAAAATGAATAAAGCAATGAGAAACGTCGCTGCCATTGCAGCTCTGACGTGCGGCTCGATTGCTTTTGCCACCAACTATACCGGAGAATATTTCTGGAACACCGACCCCGGCATAGGACAGGCTAACAAGATAGCTGCCGTCAATGTAGGCAGTAACAACATATTAGACACCAATGTCGAAGTGGATGGGACACATGCTGGCCTCAACATCCTGGGACTGCGCGTGTTCAATGGTCAGTGGAGTCCTACGATCTTCCGCTACGTATATATATCACCCGACTATCCAGCTCCCACGAGTTCGCTCTGTGAATATTTCTGGGATGAAGACCCTGGCATCGGCTTGGCCAAACAGTTGACCCTCACTATCAATTCGGCTGGCAACACTGAGTTTGATATTGATACTAATGGCATAGCCACTGGCTTGCATATCTTGGGTCTACGCACATTGGTGAATGGTTATTGGAGTCCGACCACAAAGAATATTGTCTACGTAAAGCCAAGTAGCAGTGACCGCGTAGATGCAGTAGAATATTTCTGGGGTACCGATCCTGGCTTTGGCAAAGGCACCGCAGTGTCAATCACCCCAGGAGAAGTTGTCAATATAGAGAGCTTAGATCTTGACTTTCCTGCAGAGGGCGAAGATGCCTATTATCTGACAATCCGTGCCCATAGCCAGGCGGGTGGTTGGGGTACAAGCTACATAAAAGAATTCGTTGTTGTACATGCCGAGGGCCTGAACCTTGATGAGGACTTTGTCCGTTTCCGTACACTCAGCGACACTCACCAACTGAATGCCGAGGTGAATCCTGACAACACTTGGGAGAATGTACTCACCTGGACAAGCAGTGACTACTCTGTGGTGACAGTAGACAGCAAGGGCTTGCTGAAGCCTGTGGCTGATGGCGAAGCCACAATCACTGTAAGCCTCAAAGACACAGACTACACGGCTCAATGCGATGTCAAGGTGCTCGATGAAACAGTGTTCCCACTTGGCGACTCCAATGGCAGCGGCACCGTCACCGTAACCGATGTAGCTGTTACAGCCGCATATACAATTGGTTCGGATCCAAACCCATTCATGCTGATTCCAGCGGATGTAAATAAGGACGATGAGATATCGCTCAGCGATATCGTGGGCACTGTCAATATTGTCCTCGGTCTCAATCCAGAGGAATTGACTCGCGCTCCTCGCCGCAATGCATCAAATTGCAGCTTATCAATATCCAAGGCTGCCTTGATGACAAATGTGCCTCAGACAGTGAGCATCGACCTTACTAATAACATTGAGTTGACAGGGCTGCAAATTGACCTCTATCTCCCTGAGGGAGTAGAGCTTATAGATGCTCGCCTTGGCTCTCGCTGTGCTGCCCACACATTAGATTATAACAAGTTGTCAGATGGGTGTTATCGCCTAGTGTCTTACTCACTCAACAATGCGCTGCTGACAGGAAATGCCGGAGAAGTACTGCTGCTCGACTTGGTGGCTACAACCCAAATCCTTGAGGACAAGACTATGCTCATCGACAATGCTCGTGCTGCCGAGCGAAATGGCCATGAATACAGTCTGCCAGCTTGCACAGCAGAAATCACCGAAGCATCTGGCATTTCAGACATCGATAGCGACCAAATATCCGCTTACGTAATCGACCGAGTGCTTTACATCGTGGCCCCCCACGATTGTCAAGTACCGTTGGCTACTCTCAATGGCATGAACCTCATGCTCGATGTTAGGGCTGGCGTAAATTCCTATCCCATCCATGCAAAGGGCGTGTATGTAGTAGGGGATAAGAAAGTGATTGTAAAGTGACATAGTTAGCTTAAATATCAATTTAATCTTGAAAACAGTGAAATTGCATATACGCTTACTTGCAACCCTGCTGCTCATCGCTGTAGGCCAACTATGCGCGGAAGCCACCGCTATCTATGTAGACCAATATGATATTGGGCAAAATTTTAATGTCCTAGAAGTAGGACGTTTTAGAAAGGACCTTATTCCTATTGGATACCATCCAGATGGAATGGCAATAATAGCCATTCAGTGTGATATCTCTTTTCCAGAAGGCACAACTCTCTATAAAGATTCTGAAGGCCAGTATGAGGCACAATTTAATGGTACTGACCTTCAATCAAAATGGCGGTGGTACATAGGTGAGATGGAAACAAATAGGTACAGGTTGTTGGTTTATTCTAAGAATAACACTCCACTTCCTCAGATTAATCAATGTTTATTCGATTTTTACGCTCTATTTGATAGTGCCCCAGGAGAGTATGAAATACTGTTTGACAACATTTTGGTTACAGACAGTGACCTGCAAGAACATCAGCTTGAAGACATGTCCGTGGCATTGACAATTCTTCCCACCCATCTTGTGCTTGACGACTTTGAAGTCCAACTTCGGTATGATGAAGAAGGAAATAAAATAGGAGATTATGAATCAATGGATATTGGAATATATAATTCTTCTCAAATTTTGGGAATCCAAATGGACATTGTGATGCCAGAAGGCTTGAGAGTCGCGACTGAGGAAGGCGGAAGTTACAGAGCTGGCAAATGGCCCTATGTTCTTACGGATTGGGAATTTGCCATAAATGAAATTGCACCGCAGGTCTACCGCCTCATATCTTATTCCTACCAAAGTTCAATAAGTGGAAATATCTATCCCTTTGAATACTATAATGGCAACATCTTTTATTTAAAGCTTGATATCGTTGGAGAAGCCGCTAAATACGAGATAGAGATAGAGAACGTATTGATAACTGACTATCTTTTGCGTGAACATTCTCTTGACAATGTTAATTGCTTTGTTACTGTTCCCGCTATTGAAATTGACGCCCAATCGATCACCCTGAGCGCGTCAAGCCTCAATCTCCATATTGGCGATATCTGGGAACTTACCGCTACAGTGCTTCCTGAGAATGCCAATGACAAGACTGTGATTTGGAGTAGTTCCGATACATCGGTGGTTACGATCGACCAGAATGGGTTGATAACAGCCGTCTCTGTGGGCAATGCCACAATTACTGCTGCTTGTGGGAGTGTATCAGCCAGCTGCGAGGTGTCGGTAAGCCCAGACGATCAGTGCGTGATGCCAACTATTAGTTATGATGGTCGTTATGCAGTGATTGCTGGAGAGGAGGGAGCAACGGTGCACTACACCCTTGATGATGGCAACCCAGCGGTCTACACTGCTCCATTCGATGTGGAGTGTGCCACCAAGATTGAGGCTTGGGCCGAGAAGGATGGTTATTATGACAGCCAAACTGCTGTTTATGAAGTGCCATCCTATTATGATGGCACTACTGTCACCGTGCATAAAGCTGGACAGATGGAGACTGCCTTCGGCTGGGTTGAGGACAAAGATGCGATCACCGAATTAACAATTGCCGGTTCTGTTAACACCGTTGATGCCGAGACTTTGCAACTGCTCGATGGCCTACGCTTCGTTGATTTTGGCGACTCGGATGTTGATCCCGACTTCTATTTCGGAAATCCCCATTTGGCTGCCGTAAAATGGACTATCCAGCCTGTAATGTTGTCAGACAGAGTCTTTTACACTAATTTCAATCGTCTCGTCTACATCGCCAGTCTTGACGTAATGAATGGCATAAGCCATGCCAATGTGGTAGTTGATGGCATTGCCAGTCTCATTGAACTTGAAGAAGCCGAAGATTTTTATTGCCCCATAGCCTTCAGAGCTGAAAGCGCATACTATACTCGCACCTTCACCATGGAGACGGCCATTGACGGTGGCACTCAAGGTTGGGAAACCCTCGCCTTGCCATTCTCGCCATCCATGATTCGCCATCTCGGCAACGACCAAGTGCCTGCCAAAGGCGAAATCCAGCCATTTGCCGCCCTTGGTGATAACCTTGTCGATGCCAAGCCATTCTGGCTACATAGCCTTGACAGTCAATGGCAAGCCGCCTCCGAGATTGAGGCTTATGAGCCTTATGTTATTTCGATGCCCAATAATGCCGTATATATAGATGACTATCTACTTACGGGCAAAGTTGAGTTCAGCGCTGAGGATGTTGACTTCGCAGTGACAGAAATTCCTGTCCGTGAGAGTGGCAATTACCGATTTGCGTGCACTATGGTAGGAATTGATGCCAGTAATGTTGTAGCTCCAGTGAATGCCTCTATGGCTGGGGGACAAGAAGCGAATATCGGAGGTCTAACAGAGGGCTCGGCATTTGTGCCAGGTCTGCGCGAAGTCTTTCCATTTGAGGCTTACTTGACCAATGCCAATGGTAGCCCGATGAGCACCCCTGTGCGCATAGCCGAACTTGGGAGCCAAGTAGGCGGAATCGTGAGCACAATAGTCACTGACCCTCTGCAGCGCGTCTATAGCCTTGGCTCTACTATATTCGTAACGGTCAGCCAAGCGCAGTCGGCCATCCTATACAGCATCGATGGCAAACTCCTCCGTCGCATCTCCCTGCATTCAGGCAGCAACGAAATCACCGACGTCGCTCCTGCCATCTACCTTTTGCGCCTCTCAGACCGCACCTACAAGATTGCCACAAACTAACTCAACTGGTTACTGCTGTTGCGGCGGTAGCAGCTACCGCCGCAACTGAAGTAACCGAACATTTTCCAACTCACAAACAATAAAAGAGGAAAATAGGGAAATTTTCAAAAATTTCCCTATTTTTCGGGCTATAGGGGTATCATACTGGCTGGTTTTGGAGGGATTGGCGCTTGGTGAGGAGGTAGAAGAGGATGATGGAGAGGAGGGCGAGGGTCTCGGAGGCGGGCATGGAGAGCCAGATGCCGGAGGGGCCGAGGAGGTGGGGAAGGAGGAACACGTCAAGAAAAAATTAAAATTGTGAAAATATCTTTAGCATTTCAAGCCTTAAGGGGAAAATCTGATGAATTAGTGAATTTTACGTGAAAAAATGTTAATAT
>JAJBUH010000196.1 GCA_020860445.1 Bacteroidales bacterium
CTAAAAAACTAAGGGCTATCCAGTGGAATGATTGCACTTCGTTTCTTAATTTACAGATTACGAAAGTCTCCTTGCTCAATTCTGAGAGTTCAACTATAGCCCGATTGCTCGGAGAGTCCGCGTTGCTACATTTCGAGGATATCGGTAATTTTTACAAAATTACCGATAGGAAAAATATCTCAATAAATAAAATAACGGAGGGTATTACAGAGAAAATAAACTTTAGGCGAGGACGGAGGCGAGGGCTTCGGGGGAGGGGAGGCCGAGCTTTTTGCGGAGGCGATAGCGGGCCTGGGCGTAGCTGCGGGGAGTGATGTTGTGTGTACAGGGGCAAGCCCCTGTGCACATAATTTGAGGAGTGTGGCTTCCACAGCAGGGGGTAGCCTCCCCCCCCCCTTTAGGGGGTTAGGGGGCTGAGCTTAGGGGGCTGCCCGTAAGAATACTCAAAAGTGAGTATGGTGTAATTGATTGGAATTTTGTAACTTTGCACAAAATATTAAGGCAATTACAAAAACAAACAATCAGATTATGAGAAAGACCATATCCTTCATGGCTGCCATAGCCATGATCTGCCTGATGGCAGCTTGCGGCAAGAAGGCCGATACCCAACAAGAAGCAGTAGTCTACAGCGTAGAGCAAGTGCTCGAGGCGGGCGATAGCCTCTCAGGTCAGGAAGTGACCGTCGAGGGCGTATGCTCCCACCTGTGCAAGCACGGCGGCAAGAAGATGTTCCTCAAAGACACCGAGGACGGACGCCTGCTGCGCGTCGAGGCTGGCGAGCTTGGTTCCTTCCCCCAGGAGACAGTAGGCCAGACGGTAAAGGTGACTGGCGAACTGGTAGAGCAGCGCATCGACGAAGACTACCTGATGGGCTGGGAGCGCCAGCAAGAAGAGGCTGAAGCCAAAGCCGCAGCCGAGGCTGCCAACGCTGCCGCCAACGGAGCCGAAGTCGCTGAGGCCGATACCACCAAAGAAGCCAAAGGCCACTGCGACACCGACAAGCAAGCTCGCCAAGAGGTCGGCGACACCCCGGCTGAGCGCATTGCCGGATATCGCGAGCGCATCGCCGAGCAAGTTGCCAACGGTGGCAAACCCTATCTGAGCTTTTTCCACATCGTGGCCAACAGCTACGAAATAGTAGGGGAGGAGTAAGGATATGAGGAAAGCCATTTTCCCCATCTGCTGCGCCTTGGCTATCTCGGCCGGGGCGCAGTCTCTGTCGCAAGATTCGACTTTCCGCATCGGCCGTCTTGACAACGGTCTCACCTACTACGTGCGCCACAACGACCAGACACCCGGCGTTGCAGACTTCTATCTGGCACAGCGCGTAGGCAGTATCCTCGAAGAGCCCCGCCAGCGCGGCCTGGCCCACTTCCTTGAGCACATGGCCTTTAACGGCACCGAGAATTTCCCTGGCAATCTCAATGGCGGGGGCGTGGTGCCATGGTGCGAAAGCGTAGGCATCAAATTCGGTGCTAATCTCAACGCTTCGACCAATGTCGACCAGACCATCTACAACATAGCCTCGGCTCCCACCCAGCGCATAGGCGTGCAAGACTCGTGTCTGCTCGTGCTGCGCGATTGGAGCTGCGGTCTGCTGCTCACCGATGAGGAAATCGACAAAGAGCGCGGCGTGATCGAAGAGGAGTGGCGTTCGCGCCGTACCGGCTTCGCCTCGCAGCGCATGGCCGAGCCAGCCTACGCCGATGCCTATCGCGGTTCGAAATATGAGGACTGTCTGCCTATCGGCAATATGGACGTGGTGCGCAACTTTGAGTATGGCGCACTGCGCGACTATTACCACAAATGGTACCGCCCCGACCTGCAGGCCGTGGTGGTAGTGGGCGACATTGATGCCGACCGCATCGAGCAGAAAATCAAGGAGATGTTTGGCTCGATACCCATGCCAGCCAACGCTGCCGAGCGCCCATATTATGAGGTGCCCGACAACCAAGGCACCATCGTGAGCATACAGAAAGACCCAGGCCAACCGACATTCAACCTCTCGCTGTATTTCAAGAATCCGGCTACGCCCGACAGCGAGCGCCTTTCGGCTAAGCATCTGCGCGAGACATTCATTGAGCAAGCCATCGGCACAATGCTCTCTGGGCGTCTGGCCGATCTGGTGCAAGCCGAAACCACCCCTTGCGTGGGTGCCTCGGCTCGTTCGGGCCAATTCTTGGTGTCGAGAGTTAAGGATGCAATATCTTGCAGCGTGGTGAGCAAAGAGGGTCGCGTGCTTGAAAGCCTCAGCGAGGTCGCTCAAGAGGTAGAGCGCACTCGCCAGACTGGCTTTACCCAGCCCGAACTTGACCGCGCCATCGCTCAGACCATCAACTACTTGCAAAAAGCAGCCAACGAGGCTGATAAGCGCAAAAACGGCGCTTATGTCAAGGGCGCGCTCCAGCATTTCCTCTATTTCGAGCCGCTGCTCTCGCCATCTGAGAGACTTGAGGTGATGACCCAAATCCTCCAGCAAGTGACCCTCGATGAGGTCAATGCCCACATGGCCGAAGTGCTCACTCCCGACAACCGAGTGCTTATCGTATATTCGCCTGACAATGAGAATCAGCCCATCCCGACCGAGGCTGAATTTCTCGATGTCCTCGATAGAGCCGCTCAAGGCACCTACGAGGCTTACCAAGAGCCAGAAATCAGCGACTGCCTCGTCAAGAATCTGCCCGAACCCGGCACTATCGTGAGCGAAACACAGTGGGAGGACTACGGAGTGACCGAACTGCGCTTGTCAAACGGTGTGCGCGTTTGCGTCAAGCCTACCGACTATGCTGCTGATGCCATCTCGATGAGATTTTACAGCCCTGGCGGCACATCGCAATATGACACTGCCGAACAGGCCAACATTGCTTATATCACTCGCGTTGTCACCGCCGCAGGCGTGGGCGACATGGATGCAACCACCCTGTCAAAGGCCCTCGCTGGCAAGACTATCAAGTGCGGCCCATCGATAGGCGAACAGACCGAAGCCATCAACGGCAACTCGTCAGTCAAGGATTTCCCCACGCTGATGGAACTCACCTATCTGTATTTCACCTCGCCACGAGTTAGCACTGATGATTTCAAGAGCTTGATGAGCAAGCAAGAGTCATTCATCGCCAATCGCGGCGCAAGCGACAAGGTGGTCTACAACGATTCAATCCGCTCAATCCTCTATGGCGACCATCCGCGCATGCAGCCGATGACCAAAGAGCGCTTGCCGCTTGTCGATTATGACCGCTGCGTGGAGATGTATCGCGACCGCTTCGCCGATGCCTCAGATTTCACTATGATTCTGATTGGCAATATCGACCTCGACCAGCTGCGTCCGCTGCTATGCCAATACATAGCTTCGCTGCCCTCGACGGGCAGACAGGAGCAGTATGTCGACCATGGAGTAGAGGTGCGCCGAGTAGTAGAGCAGCATCGCTGGGTGCGTCCTCAGAATACCCCCACCGCCAAGGTCAATGTGTTCTACACCGCCGATGTTCCATTCAACGCTAAAAATGACCTGGTGCTCGACATGTTGTGCCAAGCCATGCGCGCACAGTACACCGAGCGAGTGCGCGAGGAGCAAGGCGCCAGCTATGGCGTTGGCGTTAATTTCGACCTCGACAGAATCCCCACTGAGGAGGCTACCCTTACCATTTCGTACAACACTGCGCCTGAGAAATATGCTGGTTCAATCCCCGTGATCTACGAGGTGATGAAGGAGATGGCAAGCCTAGGCCCCTCAGACGAGCAAATGGATAAGACCCGCAAATTCCTGCGCAAGAATTACGAGCAAAATCTCACCAACAATGGCTACTGGGATTACGTGCTATATAATCTGCTCTACAAGGGCGTGGATTTCCACAAGGGATACCTTGAGATGGTCGACAGCGTCACAGCCGATGACCTGAGGAATATGGCCAAGACGCTGGTTGATGCTGAGAGTTGCATTGAAATCACCATGGCTTCAGAGCCTCTTGAACAATAACTGCCATGGCCAGAGCATTAACAATAATGGCCCTCGGCCTATCCTGCATTTCTGCTGCCGCGCAAGCTACTGATAGCATTGCGCGGCAGCGTACCGATTCTCTCTCTTCAACCCAAAATGTGCTGCGCGAAGTGGTAATCACAGCCGAAGAGGGTGGCGGCTTGACCGCTGCCTCAAAGATTGGCCAAGATGCCATCCAGCACATCCAGCCATCAAGCATCGCCGACCTGCTCGAACTCATCCCTGGCGGAAGCGCCAAGGACCCAGAGTTTGGCTCGGCCCAAACCATACGACTGCGCGAGGCTGACCCAGTGTCGTCATATAACACCTCCTCCCTCGGCACTCAGTTTATGGTCGACGGCGTGCCTATCAACAATGATGCCAACCTGCAGGCTTCGCCCGTGTCTTCGACGCTTGGCACTTCGTTTACGAGTTCGGGCGTAGACATGCGTTCTGTCGCTACCGACAATATCCAGAGCGTAGAGATTGTGCGCGGTATTCCCTCGGTAGAGTATGGCGACTTGACCAGCGGTCTGGTCAAAATCGAGCGCAAGCGCGGAGGCTCCAATCTCGACCTGAGATTCAAGGCTGATATGAACAGTAAGCTCATGTCGGTGGGCAAGGGCTTGGAGTGGCAAGGCGACATGGGCGACAATTTCACCCTCAATGCCGACCTTAGCTATCTCGATTCGCGCACCGACCCCCGCAATACGCGCCAGAATTATCAGCGCCTAACCGGCAGTCTGCGCCTCAGCCGCCGATGGGCCAATGTGGGCAATTTCAGCTTGGTGGGCGGTCTGAATCTTGACTATACCGGCAGTTTTGACGATGAGAAGTCGGATGCCGACCTCAATGATGGCACCAACGGCCCGATTGAGAAATACAAGTCGACCTATAGCCGCTTTGCCGGTGCTCTCGACTTTAAGCTCCGCAATCAGGAGGATGGATTTTTCCGTCGTCTTGACCTGACCATGTCGCTCACAGCCGAGCAAGACAAGATTGAGCAATGGAAAGTAGTGGAACTCGGTATGGACAGCCCGGTTTGCACCGCCCAGGCTCCCGGCGAGTGGGATGCGACAATCGTGCCGTATACCTACGAAGCCACTCTCTCGGTCGAAGGCAAGCCAATCTACGCCTATTCCAACCTTATGGCCCATTTCAGCCAAGAGGTAGGCAATGCCGTGCTTGGGTTTAAGGCTGGTGCCAACTGGAACCACTCAAAAAATCGCGGCAATGGCACAGTGTTTGACCTTGAGCGCCCCTACAGCGTGGATATGAATGTCAGGCCGCGAGTGTTTAAGGACATCCCGGCTCTCAACCAGCTCCATTTCTTTGTGGAGAATAATACCACTGCTACCGTGGGCCAGACCAAGCTTGGCCTTATGGCTGGCGTGAGGGCTATGAGCTTGGTAGGACTTGACAAGGCATACTCGCTGAGCAGCAAATGGCATTTCGACCCGCGTGTGAATCTGCGCATCGACCTGCCAACTATCGCCATAGGCGAGCGCGACCTAAAGATTGCTCTCGTTGGCGGCGCTGGCTGGCATACCAAGTTGCCCACTGCCGAGCAGCTATATCCCGATCCTCTCTACTATGACATTACCCAGCTAAACTATTGGCCCTCAGACCCCAATCTGCGCCGTGTGAACATGGCTGTATTCCAGACCGATGTCACCAACTATGCGCTGCGTGCTGCTCGCAACCTCAAATGGGAGGCAAGCCTGGAGGCGCAGTGCGGCGGATTCTCGATGGCAGTGACAGTATTCCGCGAGGATATGAAGAGCGGATTCCGCTCGAGTTCGACCCCGGTGAGGTATATCTACAAGAATTACGATTCGTCGGGCATTGATGCCAGCACTCTTGGCGGTTTGCCGCCCGAGCTCTCATCGATTCCCTTTGAGATGGATACTCTGCTCACCACGCATAGCTATACCACCAACGGCAGCCGCACCATCAAGAGCGGCGTGGAGTTTACGATGCAGTCGCCTCGCATTCCGGGCATTATGACCCGAATCAGTGTGACCGGCGCGTATTTCCGCACTCAATACCGCAACAGCCAACCGGAATACTATCGTCCGTCGGTGTCGATAGGCGGCAAGGCTTTTCCCTACATTGGCTATTACGCCTCGACCGACAATTATCTGCGTGAGAGATTCAACACCAATTTCTCGACCGACACGCAGATGCCAACATTCGGGTTGATTTTCTCTACTTCGTTCCAGTGCGAATGGTTCACTGGATCCCAGAGCAAATACCGCGATCCGAATCCTCTGCAGTACATCGACAAGGAGCTCACTTGGCATGACTTCACCGATGCCTCGGCCCAAGACGGTGTGCTGAAGCAGCTGATACGCAGCTACAACCAGATGGCCTACGTCTACACTCGTGTGCCATTCCAGATGAATGTCAACCTGAAGGTGAGCAAGCGTCTCTACCAGAATCGCATATCGTTGGCCCTGTTTGCCAACAAGCTCATCGATGTCTCTCCCTCATATACCACGCCTCTCGGCGTGAAAGTGCGCCGCGAAGTTAACCCCTATTTCGGCATGGAACTCAACCTCAGACTATAACATATAAAGTTTTAGAAACCACAGATTTACACAGATTAAATAGAGGATATGATCAAGTGAATAAAGAATCTGTGAAAATCTGTGAAAATCAGTGGTTTTGACCTACCAAAAATATTTAGTATGATGAAAATAATATCAGTGGTGATGGGCGTGATGCTGGCCTGGGGGCTGGCAGGATGCGATGTCGACCACGATGAAAATATATATTGCGAGGCGGAGATAGCCCTGCAACTCCCTGATAATGCTCAGATTGCCCTGCTCAGGCCAGATACTGACCTCGAGGGCACCTTTTTTCGCAATCTCAATACTCAGATTGAGTACACCATACCTACCTTTGTCAACAATCGCGCCACCGCCCGTGTGCAAAAAGGCATCTATCTGATTGCTTTTGAGGGCGAGGCGGTGATGGCCGATGGCACAGTGCGCTCGGTGCGTCTTGCCGACTATTCGGTGACGCGCGAGGCCATTTATCTGCTTGGCGATTATGAATCAGTAACCCTCAACTTGAGCTATTTGCAATGAGACGGTTGCTGAGCATATTATCAATCGCCTCGGCTTTGGTTTCTTTTGCCGATGATAGTGCCAATTACCGCACTTGGGAGCACTCCCAGGCTACCGATCAGGCCGTAGATTTTGTCTATGGCAAATCCTCGGTCAACCGGTTTTGGCAATATTCGAGTTCGCTGAGCGAAATTTCGGCTGGCTATCAGATGCGTCGCGAGGACCAAGCGGCCGAGACTTGGAATGGCGATGGCCTGGACCAGGGCTATTTCGATGCTCAGGCGTATGTGCGCATGGGTAAGAATGGCGTGGCGTATGCTGGAGCCGGGTATGAATACGGCGAACAGCGCAATGTGGTGTGGAACTCCACTGCCGACTATGAGATGCTCTATCCCTATATCTTGGCCGATAGCGTGGGTGGCGACCTCAGGCGTGAGCAATATCATTTCTACGGCGGCTTTGCCCATCGCGGAGGCGAATGGGTCTATGGCTTGAGCGGCAGCTATCGCGCAGTGCACAGTTACCGCCAGGTTGACCCGCGTCCCCGCAACATGGCTACCGACTTGGAATTTGAGTTATCAGCTGCTCGCATCTTGGGGCGCTATGCTTTGGGTGTGGCTGCTGGTGCAAGATTCTACAAGCAGGTGCTCGATGTGGAATATTTCAGTCAGACCGGCGCCAACTCTACCCAATTTCAGATGACCGGCTTGGGCCAGACATATCGTCGCTTTGATGGCGTGACCTATACTGAGACGCGCCATAAGGGCTTCGGTTTCAATGGCGAGGTCTCGCTTTTGCCCACTGATGGCAATGGCCTCTTTGCATTGGCGCGATTCAGCCAACTCAAGATGGACCGACAAATCCATGAACTCAACGAGGCCCCGATTACTCGCCTTTGGACTCATCGCCTCTCGGCTGCCCTTGGCATTAAGCGCCAGACTGAGGCTTTTGGTCATGCACTGGCCCTTGAGGGTGCCTACGAAAGGCGCCAAGGCGAGGAGGCGGTGGTCGACAATGGGTATCTTGGCAGTTATGAGATACTTGACCGTCACACACTTTATGATAGCCACAGATATGAGGGGAGCCTAAAATGGGCTTTGCAATGGCAGAACGACTGCCATCGAGTCAGCATAGTGCCGCAAGTGACTGCTATGCGTCTTGTGGAGCAATACATAGAGCCTTGGGCCGAAATGAAGCGCACCGAGGTGCTGCCGGGGCTCCTCATTGACTATCAGCATGCTACCGATGCGTGGCTATTCCAAATAGGAGCGCAAGGTAGTTGGCGCAAAAATCTTGATACCGATTTCTCAGTGCCAGCTCGCCATGTCGAACAGGAAATCCTCGCCAAGCTCTCTTACGACCATGAGCGCGCTACAGCTGATGCAGTCTTGATTCGGCCCTACGCTATGGCGCAACGCGCTGTAGGTCAAGGAGCAGTATTCCTCAAGGCTGAGTATCAGCGTGTATTTTCTGACTACGGCCTCAATCACGCCCTACACATTTCTATTGGTTACCGATTTTAAGGAAAAATAAAATTAGTAAAAACAAATTGTAATATGGATTTTAACCACAGATTTACACAGATTTAGCCATGGTAATCAATCGTTTCATAAAGGCGCAGTCGCGCCGACAGATTTCCACAGATGCCATCCGGATGGTCTGTGACATCTGTCAGCACCTCTGGTGCCCTATGGAATCTGGAAAGTGCCATCTAAGGAATCTGTGTAAATCTGTGTAAATCTGTGGTTAAAATCCATATTATGTTTAATTTGAAAGGTTCATTATGAAAAATGAAAAATATTTGATTTGGGGATTGGCTATCGCTCTTTGCGCTTGCGAGAACGATAGGCCTGACAGCATTGATTTTATACAGATTGATGGCAAGGATACAGCCGATATAGAATTGCCAGTCGAGGGTGGCGAGGCCTCGTTCTCGATCTCAGCTACTGGCGCTTGGTCAATCGCCGATGATGGCCAGGCCTGGTATAGCTATACCCCGCAGAGCGGCGCGGCTGGCGATGCGGTGATTACTGTCTCGGCCGAAGAATTTGACATATTCAGCAGCGCCTCGGCCTCAAGAATCGGATTCTTGACATTTTCTTGCGGCTCTTATACCAAAAAGGTGGCTGTAATCCAAAGCGGAGCTGGGGCATCTGTCGATGCCACTGACCAGACTGTGGCTGTGCGTGCCTACGGCGGTGAAATTTCGGTCGAGGTGCCATCGGGCGTGGCATATACGGTGTCGATTCCGACTGCCGCACAGAGTTGGGTCACTTGCACGGCTCGCGAATCGGGCCTGATGACCTTATGGTTTGAGCAAAACCAAACATCGGATTACCGTACTGCTGAGATTATTGTCAATTCTACCTCGGGTCAAGAGATTGCCTTGGTGACTGTAAAGCAGAGTTGGCGCAATATCGAACCGAGCGAAATGCTCATAGAGGAGATTTATTTTACTGGTACCCCGTTGCCCTCAACTGGCGTGCCCAATGGCAAGAACAAAGACCAATATTTCTTGCTCACCAACAACACCGATGAGGCTCTCTACGCCGATCGCCTATTGATTATCGAGTCGAAAAATGCCAACGCTGGCAAGACCTGGAAAGAATTCTTGGATCCCATTATCGATGACTATTGCGAGGCTGGGGCAGTGATGTGCATCCCCGGGACTGGCCAGGATGTGCCAGTGCAGCCAGGCAAATCACTGATAATAGCCTCGAATGCAATCAATTATCGCGAGGGTTATACGCAAGGCAGCACTGACTTTATGGTCGAAATCAATCCTGACGGAATCGACCTGTCGCAAGCTGACTTTGAGTGGTATACACAGTCGACCAACTCGACCATTGATATTGATATCCCCGAGGTGCCGAATGTCGAGATGTGGTATTGCTACTCGCTGTCGATCTTTATTCTCCACGATCGTGGTTTCCAGAGCTATGCCATTGCTACGGCGCCAGCTGAGGTGACTCAGGAGAGTTTTCTGGCTGACTATAGTTGGGAGAATGCTGATTACATCAGCCACAGCTTGGCTGGCGATTTTGAGATGACGCTCACCGATGCCTACAAAGTGCCCAACTCATGGGTGATTGATGCCGTGATGTGCACGGTGCCAAGCATCAACCAGACGCGCCAATTCTCGACCACGCTCGATGCTGGCTACACCTACGCCTCGCCGCAAAACATCGATGCCGATTCGCAGCGCTATGGCCTGAGTGTGCGTCGTCGCACCGACCCCTCCACTGGTCGTCTCGTCGACACCAACAACTCCACCAACGACTTCAACCCCAACTCAATTCCCTCGCTGAAGTAAGCCTCCTAAGCTCAGCCCCCTAACGGCCAGCCCCCTAACCCCCTAAGGGGGGAGGCTGCCGCCTGCTGATGAAGTCCCTAAGCATTAGTGGTGCGTTGTTGGTGGCGATACACAGATTACACAGATGTCACACAGATTTTCCCTTGATGGCGTTTAAATTTCATAGAGAGCCATAGGCTCTGACAGATTCCACAGACCATCCGGATGGCATCTGTGCCATCTGGCGGCGCTTTGCGCCTCTATGGAATTGATTCCTCAGAGGTGGTCTCTGTGTGTCATCTGTGTAATCTGTGTATAGGAGCAACAACGTACCACTAATGGTCCCTTAGCCCAGCCCTCTAACCCCCTAAAGGGGGAAGGAGGGTACCTGGTGGAAATGGGTTTATGAAATTTTGCAAAAATATGAGGTGAGAAATATTGTTTCTCAAATATTACCCTTACCTTTGTAGATTGATTTAGATAAATATAGCAAATTCTTACAAATCTCATAATACCCAATCTACATGAAGAATCAACTATTGGCCGGTGCATTGGCAGTTTTGGCCATTTTGGGTGCTTCAGCGCAGAAACCCATGAAGGCCCCGCAAGGCGGCAAGCCCATCAGCGACAACCTTATCGGCATCTTCTTCGAAGACATCAGTTCTTCAGCCGATGGAGGTCTCAATGCCGAACTCATTCAGAACGGCTCGTTCGAATACAACCCCATGGAAAGAGACGGCTGGGGTCCTGGCACAGCCTGGAAGATGGTGCGTCCAGGCCATTCTCTTGGCAACATCACGGTGCTGCAACAGGATCCTATCCATCCTAACAATCCCAATTACATGCGCATCATGACCGAGCGCACACGCCGCTTCAAAGACTATAGCGGATTTGATGGCTTTGGCCTCCAAAATGATGGCTTCAATGGCATCAATCTAAAGGCTGATTCAGTCTACAACTTCTCGCTTTTCGCTCGCAACATCAAAGGGGATGCCAAGAAAGTGCGCATCGCTTTGGTAAATCCCAATGTGGAATGGGGAAAGAATCCCATTCTCCTTGCCGATGACACAATCACAGTCGGTAGTAATAAGTGGGAGCAATACTCATGCAAGCTTGTGCCCTCAGTATCTTGTCCAAATGCTGCTGTCCAAATTCTGGTGCTCAACAATGGCGAAATGGACGTAGATATGGTGTCGCTCCTCCCACAAGACACATACAAGGGTCACGGGTTGCGCCGCGACCTGGCTGAGGCCCTCGAAGCTCTGAATCCTCGTTTCCTCCGATTCCCGGGTGGCTGTATCGTGCACGGTGGTGGCGATGGCTTCTGGAATACCTATCGTTGGAAACAGACAGTAGGTCCGAAGGAAACTCGTAAACAAATGAAAAACTGCTGGGGCTACAACCAGTCGATGAACCTCGGATATTATGAATACTTCCAGCTCTGTGAAGACATGGGCATGGAGCCACTGCCAATCCTTCCCTGCGGAGTTAGCTGCCAAGGTGCCAATGGCGGTTGGGGAATGTGGCCCGAACAGGCTCAGGACGTTAAACCTATGGAAGAGATGGACGAATGGGTTGACGAAGCTCTCGACCTCATCGAGTGGGCCAACGGACCAGCCGACAGCAAGTGGGGGAGCGTGCGCGCAGCCGCTGGGCATCCCGAACCCTTCAACCTCAAATACCTTGGCATCGGCAATGAAGAGAAGATTTCGGCTCATGTGCAAAAGTCCGTGGCTGAGGCTTAGCCAAAGATCATGGCGCAGC
>JAJBUH010000101.1 GCA_020860445.1 Bacteroidales bacterium
ATGAAAAATACCATCCGGATGGTATTTTTCATTTTTCATTCTTCATTTTTCATTTCAGCTCCACCACCGTAATCCCGGCGCCGCCGAAACGGACATCCTCATCGCGGAATGAGGCGACCGAGGGGACAGTGGCGAGGTAGTCGCGCAGGTATTGGCGCAGGGCGCCGGTGCCGGTGCCATGGAGGATGCGCACGCGCTGTGCGCTGAATTGAGTGGCATCATCTATAAAATAGGTGATGGCTTGCACCGCCTCGTCGACGCGCATGCCGCGCACATCAATCTCGGGTTTGAATTGGAGCTGCCTCTCGCGCATGGCGTTGGCCGTCGAGGCCGACACAAACGAAGCGGCTTTTTGCGCTCCGCTCTGCACTTGCTTCATCGTGCGCTTTAGCCGGTCGGTTTTGACAGTAGTCTTGATCATGCCAAAAGCAACAGTGGCATTCTTTCCGCTCACCTCCAGCACTTCGCCCACTGTGCCAGAGCCATCGAGCAATACGCGATCGCCAACCCCGATTGGCCGGTCTTCCTTTTCGGGCTTTTCTGCCTTGGGCTTCTTGGCCCCCTTGCGCTTTTTCAGCATTGGGTGGTTGTCATCGGATGTCTCCTCGGTGAGCGAGCGCTTTGTCTCGGCAAGCTCCTTACGCGCCGCGAGGGTGCGTTCTCTTTCGGCTTGCGATGTGCGTATCTCTTGGATAGCCTTCTCAACGGCCGCATTGCTGCCCTCGAGGATTTGCTGCGCCTGGGTACGAGCCTCGTCGATTATCTCGCGGCGCTTGAGGCGCAACTGCTCAGCATCGGTCTCATATTTGTCAATCAGGGTATCAATCTTCTTCTCCTTAAGGCGAATCTGCTGGCGCTTGTCCTCCCAATAGCGCTTGTCGCGAGCTATGTCAAGCAGATACTTGTCCAGATTGATGTAATCGCTGCCCACAATGCGTTCGGCCTCAGCGATGATTGATGCCGGTAGACCCGTCTTGCGAGCAATCTCGATGGCAAACGAACTGCCAGGAGCCCCTATTTGCAGTTTGAACAGCGGTTGCATCAGTTGCCTATCATACAGCATCGAGCCGTTGACCAATCCCGGGGTATCATCGGCGAAATGCTTAAGATTCTGGTAGTGAGTAGTGATCACTCCCCAAAGGCCAATCTTGGCAAACTCGGCAAGCACCGCCTGGGCTATCGCTCCGCCAATTTGCGGCTCGGTGCCGCTGCCAAACTCATCAATCAGCACCAGAGTGCGGTCTGTGCTTTGGCTCAGGAAGTATTTCATATTGCGCAGATGGCTGCTGTAGGTGCTCAATTCATTTTCGATCGACTGGTCATCGCCGATGTCAATGAATATGCCGTCAACCACGCTTATGTGCGAGTTCTCATACGCCGGGGGCAACAATCCGCACTGGGCCATATATTGGCTTATGGCTACAGTCTTTAGCGTCACCGACTTGCCGCCAGCGTTAGGACCAGAGATGACCAGCAACCGCTCGTCAGGCACAAGGCGTATGTCAAGAGGTACGACCTCGCGTCCTTGCTTTTCAAGCGTCTGCTTCAGCACCGGGTGCACGGCATGGTACAGCTCGAGCTGCATATCCTGATGCAGATGGGGCATCATGCCTCCTACCTCGCCAGCAAATCGAGCCTTGGCGTGAATGAAATCGAACACACCCAATATCCCGTAAGCCTCAAGCATCTCTGGCACATGAGGGCGCAGCTTATCGGCGAGTTCTACTAGTATGCGCAGCACCTCGCGCCGTTCATCGAGCTGCAATTCGCGCAAGCGGTTGCTCGCCTCGACCACCTCGGCTGGTTCTATATAATAGGTTTTGCCTGATGCCGATTCATCATGCACGATGCCTGGGATGCGGCGCTTGTTCATCGGGGCGACTGGTATCACCGGACGACCATCACGCAACGAGGGTGCAGTGTCAGGTTCGAGCAGACCGGCCTTTACGGCATTGGCTATCACTCGGCGCATGGCAGTGTTGATGCTGCCTTGCATCGAGGCCAAAGAGGAACGCAGACGCGCCAGTTCGGGCGAAGCCGTATCTTTAACCTGTCCGAATTTGTCAATCACTCGGTCGATATCAGCAAGCACGCCAGGAAATGAGGCTATGCCTTGGGCTATCTCATCGAGGCGCGGATAGGGATTCTCTTCCTTGCAATGGGCGAAGAATGAGGCGATTGCCGCCATTGCCGCCAGGCTGCTGCGCAGACGCGACAGGTCGCCCTCGGGGATATGCGTTCCGGCTACTTTGATGGTCTTGAGCTGCTGGGTCATATCGTGGATGCCGCCAAGAGGGAACTCGTCGGGTCCCTCGAGAATGCGCACCATCTCGTGGGTCTCCTCAAGCTGACGCTCCACCTCTTTATATATAGGGCTGAATTGCATTCGCTCACATTCGGCTTTGCCCAATGATGAGAGGCACTGGCTCGACACCATCTGCCTCACGATGTCAAAGCCAATCTTATTTTCGATCGTATCAGGATAAATCTTTTGCATACTGCAAAATTACTAATTTTTTCCCACTAAATTTGGAATATTGTCGGTTAATGCTTAAATTTGCCATAAATTATATCCACCCTACTTCTACATATATCTATATTCTCTTTGCCTATGGGTTTCTTCGACAATATACTCGCACAGAAAGGGCGCTTACAGCCCCCGCCTTTGCCTCAGCCCAGGGCTGAGCTGATTGATGAGAAGGCGCCATCGCCTACGGCGATCATCTACCGCAGCGAACTCGACTATCTGTCGCGCTGCGTGCTCGACTATCCAAATATAGAGACTGGAGGCCAACTGTTTGGATTCTGGACCAATCAGGGAGTGCCCGTTGTGCTTTACGCCATCGGCCCGGGGCGCAATGCGAATCATGAGAACACATTCTTCAACCAAGATATCCCCTACCTGATGCAAGTGGGCAATGAGTTGCTGTCGCGCTACGCCCTGCAGCACATCGGCGAATGGCACAGCCATCACCAACTGGGCCTGGCTCGTCCCAGCGGCCATGATGCCAACACCATGCACCGAGGCATGGCCTCGGCTCAGATGCGCCACGTGCTGCTATGCATCTGCAACTACCGCAACGGCCGCTCGACAGTCAACCCGTATACATTTCACGAAGACCATCCGCGCGACTACGCTGATGCCCAATGGCAGGTGATAGAGATGGAGAGTCCTTTCCGACCAATCATCGACCGTGAATTGAACGATATCCTAATCCACCCCAGCACCACGCAGCCAGCCCATGGCGAGAACCGAGAAATCGGCAACAAACAGCCCTCCAAGCCCGAAGGCAAAAGCATAAAGATTGACGAAAAGTCCTGGCTCTCGCGTCCTGGTAACATCGAGCGCCTAAAGCAGATGGTGGCCCATGTCAAGGCCCTATGGCCCGAGCGCGAAGCGGCAGTGCAAGCCAACGAGGAGGGACTGATGCAAGTCAACCTCGGCGATGGCTGGTTGGTGATTCGATTCGGCAGCTTCTTCCCTCGCCAGCGACCGATCATCATCGAGGATGGACAAGAAAAACCCTGGACCGACCTGCCCCACTGGGACATCCCCGTCACCGATGCCGACATCCTCGACACCTTCCGCGACTGGATTTCACTCTACTCAGCACAAACATCATCAGAACCCCCAAAGGGGGCGAGCTAATCATAACCCGGCATGACCGTAGGGAATGCCGGGTTAAAAAGATACCCCTAAACTGGAGCCCCCAAAGGGGGCGATTTAAATTGATTTTTATGATGGATAGCCAACGCCAACAGATTGAGCACCAAGTGCTCAGCTATTATTTGCCAAGCAACGTGTTCCGCTTTTGCAACATGGGCACCTCGAAGCCCTATCTGCAAGCCGCAGCCCAAACCAACGATGGAGCAGCCTATCTGCTCTATTTCGACCTCACAACCTTCCCACAGCAGAAACCTAATGTGTATGTGCAGCAGATGCTCTACACTAAGTCAGGCCAGAAGATGGACAGCGTATCGGCCTCATACCACACCCTTACGCCTCACCCCAATGGCTGGACCCAGCTCTGCCACTACGCCTCTGACGCTTGGACACCCGATGTGACGCTCTGGAAGGTGTATCTCAAATGTCGCCTATGGCTGGAGATGTACCGCGCCCACCTGCGCACTGGCAAGCCCATAGACTACTACCTCAACCACCAGTCCCGCTCCACCACCGACATGGGACGCTGGGGCTAACCCATAACTCATAACTCACAACTCATAACTCATAACTCACAACTCATAACTCATAACTCATAACTACTATATGGCATTTGAAAATATCAATCTTGACCAGATGGCCGAGGCCGTGAGCCAAGATAGCAAAGGCAACCGCAACAAAAACATGGTCTACAACGTACAGACCGGCAAATGGGACGTCATCGACGCCAACCAGCCTATCCCTGCATCGGGCCTGATTGCCAACGAATTCACCCGCGAAGGATTCGCATGAAACCCGACGCTCCCGTGATCTACCTCGAGGGCGAACGCCTCGCTGAGTTCCTAAAAAGTGACCGGTGTGAGGCCCAAGGCGTCGCTTATGAGTGGGAAGGCGAGAATGTATACCATCTCCATTTCTCCCCTCTACGCCACAGCTTTGGGCAGCCACACTCGCTGCTCTGGCGCAAAAGCCCCGAAATCGATGCCGATGATTACGACATCGTGGCCGACATCGCCCCCCGACGGCTCAGTGAGCGTGACCATAAAGTCGCGCCCCGGCCAAACTTATGCCCCGCAAATAATCCCAGCCAAGCAAGACCTGTACTCGCGCAACAAAGGCCTAATCGAACTCGATATCCTCGAGGGCAAGCGTGTTATGATTGTTGGCCTCGGCAGTTTCGGCTCGCAGATAGCCATCGAGTTGGCCAAGGCCGGCGTGGGACAGTTTGCCCTGATGGACTTCGACAGAGTCGAACTCCACAACCTGGCGCGCCACACCTCATGCCTCAACGACCTGGGGCGCCTCAAGACCGAGGTAATCGCTGACGCCATCAAGGGCAAAAACCCTTACGCTCAGGTAGATAAATTCCCCATCGATATCAATGACCACCCCGACTTGCTGCGCGAGGAGTGCGAAAAAGCCGACCTGGTGATTTGCGCCACCGACAACAATCGTTCGCGCTTCAACCTGTCGTCAGCCCTGATTTCTACCCAGACCGTGGGCATTTTCGGCCGAGCTATCACTCGCGCCGAGGGCGGCGACGTGTTCCGCTACCGCCCTGGCGGTCCCTGCTACTGTTGCCTGCTTGGCAATAGTTGGTATGACTCGACCATGGAGGAAATCACCGATGAGCAGAGCGCACGGCGCGATGGCCGCATTGCCGCCTATACCAGTGCCGAAGATGCCGATGCGATGGTACAAGTGGGCTTGAGCGCCGACATCGAGCCGATGTGCAACATGATGGTCAAATTGGCCCTCGTGGAATTGTCGCGAGGCTCTGAATCGGGCATCTCATCGCTTGAGCAAGAATTTGTTGACTCATATTATATGTGGGCCAACCGCCGCGAACGCAACTATGCCCACTGGGCCTCGTTTGCCCATCCCGGCCAAATGCCCACCATCATGCGCTGGTACAGCGTGGAGCTTGACCGCGACCCGGGCTGCGCCCTCTGCGGCAACGCCACTACCCTCGACACCGGCCAGGGCCTAAGCCAAGAATTTGACACCTCCGACCTCAAGATGGATTTCTCATCCGACCTATCCCTCGACAATTTCCCCACCCCAGACCCATAGCGCAAGCGCTATATGCTGGCGCAATATGCTACCGCAATATGCGCTATGCGCAATATGCTGCCGCAATACCACCATAGCACCACTGTTCCCGGCGCTTCGGGCGCCGGTCAAAACTTCCCCCTATGCCCCAAGATGACATATATACCCTGCTCGGCGCTGCCGGCGAACTGAGCCAGCAATTCGGCTTGGCCCAGGTTGAGCTTCCGGCCCTGTTCATAGCCACCCAGCAGCGCTATCCCGCCGAGCTCGATGACTTCCTGCTCAAAGCCGGGGTCAATCCCGCTGTCTTCTATTCCCAGGTGGCCCAAATGATGAACCAGCTGCCTCGGCGCCCCGACTACGCCTCCGGCCAACTGCCAATGTCGAGCGACACCGAAGCAGCTGTGCGCCTTTGGCCTATGATCGACCAGCAAATCCCCGGAATGTCGCCCCACTGCGGCCTATTCATCGCCATGCTGATAGCCCGAGGGCCGATGCGCGACTTGGCTCTGAGCTTTGGTCTGGATTCAGACACGCTGCAAACGGCTGCTACTCGGCATTTTATGGAGCCGTGCCCCTCTGGCAGCGCCCAGGATTCCTACGCTTCCTACGGCTCCTATTCCCCACAGCCCCAACCGCGCCCCGAGGAGGATACCAAGGCTCGCAACTGCCCCACAGTGGAGCAGTTCTGCACCAATTGGCTCGAAAAGGCTCGCTCGGGCGAGGTACAGCCCGCTATCGGCCGCGATGAGGAGATCAAGCGAGTGCTGCAAATCCTGAGCCGCAGCACCAAAAACAATCCCGTTTTGGTGGGCGAACCCGGCACCGGCAAGACTGCCATCGTAGAGGGTCTGGCATGCCAACTCCTCACTGGTGACGTACCCCAAGACTTGGCCTCACTCAAACTATACGAACTGCACCTCGGTGTGATTGAGAGCATCAACAATGCCGAAGAGGTGATGCGCAAGATGATCGAAGAGCTGAAGCAAGACCCCGATGTGGTACTGTTTATCGATGAGATACATTCTCTGATCGGTTGCCAAAGCTGCGCCAACAACAAGATTGCCAATATCTTAAAGCCCGAAATGGCCCGAGGCACCATCAAGATACTCGGAGCCACCACCCTCGACGAATACACCAAGCATATTGAGAAAGATAAGGCATTTGAGCGCCGCTTCCAGAAAGTGACTGTCAACGAGCCGGACACCGATTCGGCCATCAAGATAATCCGGGGCATCAAGCCTCGGCTTGAGAATCACCACCATGTGACCATACCCGACGCAGTGATCGAGACTGCCGTAAAGCTTAGCCATCGCTTCATCCCCGACCGCCGACTGCCCGACAAGGCCATCGATTTGGTCGACGAGGCCGCATCTGTGGTCAGATTAGAGCGCCGACACGAGGCTGTGACTGAGCGGGATGTGATGGATGTGGTCACAAAATGGACTGGCATCCCCATGCAGAGCATGAATGAGGACGACACTGAGCGGCTGATGCACATCGAGGAGCATCTACACGAGTCGGTAGTAGGCCAAGAGCAAGCCATCAAAGCCGTGGCCAATGCCGTGCGCCGCTCACGCGCCGGCCTCAGCGATGCATCCAAGCCTATCGGTTCTTTTTTATTCCTTGGCACAACCGGCACCGGCAAGACCGAACTGTGCAAGGCCTTGGCCGAGTATCTGTTCCGATCACGCGACACCATCGTGCGCATCGACATGAGCGAGTACCAGCAAGAGCACTCAGCCGCTCGACTATTCGGAGCCCCTCCGGGATACATAGGCTACGAACAAGGCGGACAACTCACCGAGGCCGTGAGGCGCAAACCTTACAGCCTGGTGCTGTTTGACGAAATCGAAAAGGCTCATCCCAAGATATTCGAGACCTTGCTGCAGGTGCTCGATGATGGCCGCATGACCGATGGACAAGGGCGCGTGGTGGATTTCAAGAACACTATCATCGTGATGACCAGCAACATGGGCCAGTCTGAGATTATGCGCAACCTCACCGGGCGCCAACCCACGCCCGAATTAATCGAGCGCACCTCAGATTTGGTCATCGCCCAGCTCAAGACGCGCGTGGCTCCTGAGTTTATCAATCGCATCGACAATATTGTGATGTTCTTGCCCCTTACCCCCGAGGATGTGCGCGAAATCGCCAAGATACAACTCAAGTCAATAGCCAAGAAGATGCTCAACAACCGTATACAGCTCAATTTCGCCCCCTCGGTGGCTGAATATGTGGCACGCAAAGGGTATCAGCCCGAATACGGCGGAAGGCCAGTGAAACGAGTAATCAACAATCAAATCATGGACCCGCTGAGCAACGCCCTCGTCGAGCGCCGCATCACCAAAGACCGTCCCATTCTCATCGATGCCTCCTCCGGCTCCATTACCATCCGCAACGCATAATTCCGAGTAGCCTGTCCCGCGTCAGCCCACTTTTGACCTAATTGAAACAACCCCTAACGGGGTAGCCTTTCCAGCGTCAGCCCACTCTTGACTTTTGACTTTTGACTTTTGACTTGATACATGAACCTTCCTGCCAATTTTGATCCTGTTACCGGAAAGCTAAAGGTGATACCCGGACTTTCCACCCAGTCGGCCGCGCCCAGGCCGGCTGCGGCTCCCCGTGTGTCATCGACAGCCACAGCCTCTCGTCCATCGTCAACCTCCTCTACCCGCTCCTACTCATCGAGCGAGATCGATTACATGTACAACCGCTGGGTGACCCCTAACGCACCGAGCGCAACCCATTCATCTCGGCGTTCGACCAACTGGTGGCAAACTATCGACCAAGGCATTCGCCGCTTTGGCGACTGGATTGACCGACATATCGGCGACGTGGTGGGCTGGTATGTTTTGATTATGTGCGGCATCGGTATCCTTTGTCTTGTGGGTTGGGTCATCAGCGTATGGATCGACAGCGGCTTCTGGTGGGCTCTTGGCAGCGCCGTGGTGGCATACCTTGCTGGCTACATCGGATTCTACGCTCTTTGCCTGATTGGCTATGTGCTGCAAGCGCCACTATGGGTGATTCGGTATATTTTCAAGAATATTTATACCCTGCTGGCCACCATAGCTATTATAATAGGCGTAGCTGTTTATGCCGACTCCGAAACCAGCTATACACCCACTACAACCACAGAGGTCCAACAGAACTTCACCACATATACCGTCACTGCAAGTGTACTGAATGTGCGTTCAGCCCCCTCAACCAGCTCCTCAGTTCTTGGCGTACTGCGCAAAGGCGACAAAGTTCAGCCCACCGAAGTCCTAAACGGCTTTGCCGTCATTGACTACAAAGGCCAGACAGGCTACATCAGCGTCAAATACATCGAATAGACACAAAGGCGACCCTACGGGCCGCAGCATAGGAAGCAACGCCAATATGCTACACAAAGACGACCCTACGGGCCGACCCACCGCGGCCCGTAGGGTCGCCTCTGTGTAGCACAGTGGGCCGACCCACCACCGCGGCCCGTAGGGTCGCCTCTGTGTAGCAGCACAGTGGGCCGACCCACCACCGCGGCCCGTAGGGTCGCCTCTGTGTACAGGGGACAGGTACCAGAAAAAACATACCCCAAAGAGCTGAAAGGTGATTTTGATTGTTATTATTGTGAACACATTCAGAAGATATAAGATGTATACAATAATTCAACATACACACGTTTTAAACTAACTGATGTTATGAAAGCTCTTAATTTATCTTATTACGGCCAGTCAAAGCTTTGGTGGCTTGTAATGATTGTAGGCATCCTGATGGTGCTTGGCGGATTCTGCTATTGGTTCTGGCCGGTAGCTGGATATGAGGTGGCATCACTCCTATTCGGATGGCTGCTTATCGTGGCTGCGCTGGTGCAGCTATGCGTCTCTTCAGGCGAAAATCGACCCAAAGGCTGGGGCTGGTGGCTTGCCGGCGGTGTCATCGATATGTTTATCGGTTTTGTGCTGGTGCGCAACCTGCCGCTGGCAATGGAGGTATTCCCCTATTTCATGGCATTCTTCTTCATCTACTGGGGCATTGAGCAGTTTGTCTCGGCTTCGAGCAGCGCCCGCCATCTGTGGTGGCTGGGCATCATCAACGGTATCTTGCTGTGCGTGATTGGCTTCCTATTTGTCGAGTCGGGCCTCCGCTCGACCATATTCATGAGCTCATTCCTGGTGTCAATCGCCTTTATCTACTGGGGATTCACCATCTCGATGGCCGCTTATGAAATGAAACCCCAACCCAGGCAATAGTAATATAAAAGGTATGAGGAGCGCAAGCGCTTCCTTTCACCATAAAGCCACAAGGACATAAAGCCACAAGGACATAAAGCCACAAAGGGCACAAAACCTTTGTGGCTTTATGTCCTTGTGGCTTTATGGTCTAAAGGCGCACCGCGCCGCAGTCTCTTATGGCCTTATGGTTTAGGGTCGATGGAGCGCAAGCGCTCCTATGATAAATGCTCTTCTGGTCTTATGGCTTTGTAATTTCAGAAATTATCCGTAAATTTGCGCCATAATTTGATTATGGTCATAATTAAACGACTACACACGTTCATGCTGCAGCAGTTTTTGCCACTGCTGATCATGACGTTCTTTATATGCGTGTTCATCGTGCTGATGCAGTTCTTGTGGGTGCACCTCAAGGACTTGGTGGGCAAGGGCTTGTCGATCGACGTGATTGGCGAGCTATTCTTCTATGCGGCCCTGTCGATGGTGCCGACCGCCCTCCCCCTGGCCGTGCTGCTCGCCTCGCTGATGACATTTGGCAACCTGGGCGAGAAATTTGAGCTGACAGCCCTCAAGGCTGCTGGCATCTCGCTCTTCAGCATCATGAAACCGCTGATAATCTTTATGATACTGCTCGCTATCGGCGCTTTCTTCTTCCAAAACAATGTGCTCCCTGTGGCCCAGACCAAGATGTGGACCCTGCTGTTCTCAATGCGCCAGAAATCGCCCGAGATGGAAATCCCCGAGCGCACATTCTACGACCAAATCCCCGGCATGAACCTCTACGTAGACCGCAAGAACCAAGAGACGGGTGTGCTCTACGACATGATCATCTACGACATAAGCCGTGGCCTCGACAATTCGCGCGTGATTCTGGCCGACTCGGGCAAACTCAATTTCACTGAGGACAAGACCCACCTATTCCTGCACCTCTACCGGGGCGAAATGTTTGAGAATCTGAAAGATAACGCCATGGGGTCATCGTCGAGCAACTATCTGCCATTCCGACGAGAGAGCTTCACCGACAAGCAGATCTACTTTGTGTTTGACGCCAATTTCAACATGATTGACGAGAGCGCAATGCGCAACCAATACATCGGCAAAAACATCAAGGAGCTGGGACAATCGATCGACTCGCTGAGCCACATGGTCGACAGCATCGGCGACACCTACGCCGAGGACATCAAGACGCGCAACTACGCCAACGTGCCATATTATAAGAATATACGCACCGACAGCGGTATGCAGCGCATAGTGACGCCCCCAGTGACGCTGGCCGCGCCGCTCGACCTCGACAGCATATTCGCCGGCTCAACCCCATCTGATGCCCGCAATATCATAGCCCAAGCATTGGCCAAGGCCAAGCGCCAGAAGCAAGATTACGATTTCAAGAGCACCCTGGTGCTCGAGCAGGCCAAGCTGATGCGCCGTCACGGCATAGAGCTGCAGAGGCGATTCACCTTGTCGTTTGCCTGCCTGATCTTCTTCTTCATCGGCGCTCCGCTCGGCGCAATCATCAAGAAAGGCGGCATCGGCACGCCGCTGGTAATCTCGGTGCTGCTGTTTATCGTGTACTACATCTTCGACAACATGGGATTCAAGATGGCGCGAGATGGCAAAATGCTCGTCTGGGAGGGCGTATGGCTGAGTTCGGCTGTGCTGTTGCCCCTTGGCATCTTCTTTACCTACAAGGCGGTAGGCGATTCCCAGGTGTTCAACATGGACGCTTACGCCACCTTCTTCAACCGCCTGATCGGTCGCCGACCCAAGCGAGGGCTGGTGCGCAAAGAGGTAATCATGGCCGAGGTAGACCCGCAGCGAGCGCAAGAATTGTTGGCTCGCTTGCTGATGACCTGCGAGGAATTGCTGACACTGAGCAAGCGCCCGGCCCTGAAGAGGCTGCTGCATCCGGCCAATTACGCCAAGGCCAATGCACAGCTCACCGAGGTCATCGACCATCTCTCCAACTCGCGCAGCAATGTGGTGATTTCGCGCCTCAACGATTACCCATTCCGCATCCTGCGCCGCGACCTCCCCTCCGTCATAAAAACCACACAAGAGCTGCAGCGCATGCTCGCCTCCAGCTCCCCCACCAGCCCCCTCTGACCCATGCCCCTGTGGAGTCTAGACCTCGCCGGGCCCCCGGGGCGCAGGCGAAGCTCGGAGG
>JAJBUH010000229.1 GCA_020860445.1 Bacteroidales bacterium
TTGAAATGGATATGCAAAGGTATAGTTAACAGACAAGAGCCGTGCTACGCACTCTCCATCCGGATTCGGGATGGGGAGGAGGTGTAACAAAAAATCTTAAAATTGGGGTTATGTAGAGAAAGGGTATGCTGGGATTGGAAAAATTTTTGTAACTTTGCACGATAATTTGCAAACGAGTATGCTAAAACGACTATTATACCTACTCATCATCCCTCTGCTCTGCTCCTGCGGAGAATACCAAAAGGCACAAAAGAGCACCGACTACAACTATAAGTTCGACTACGCCAAGCGCGCCTTCGAACAGAAAAAGTACGTCCAAGCCTCGACCCTGCTCAAAGAGTGCAGCACCGTCTTCAAAGGCTCTGACAAGGCCGAAGAGGCCCTCTACCTGCTGGCTATGAGCGAATACGAAAACAAAGACTACATCAGCTCGGGAGCCTACTTCAAGAGCTACTACACCCGCTACCCCAAGGGCAAATACACCGAACTGGCCCGCTACTACAGCGGCTACGGCTACTACCTCGATTCGCCCGAGCCTCAGCTCGACCAGACCACTACTATCCAGGCCATCAACGAGTTGCAAGCATTCCTCGACTACTTCCCCCGCAGCGAGAAGGTGCCATTGGCCCAGCAAGCCATCTTTGAGCTGCAAGACAAGCTCACCCTCAAGCAACTGCAAAACGCCCTGCTCTACTACAACCTGGGCACATACCTCGGCAACAACTACGAGAGCGCCATCATCGTGGCCCGCAACGCCATCAAGGACTATCCCTACTCAAAATACAAGGAAGAACTCGAACTATTGGTGCTGAAATCGCGTTTCCAAGAAGCCAACCTCAGTATCGATGAGAGGAAGGTTGACCGATTCCGCGAGGTGATCGACGAGTATTACAGCTTCGTCAACAACTACCCCGACAGCAAAAACCGCCAAGAGGCCGACAACATCCTAAAGATAGCTCAGAAATACGTTAAAGACTAACTCTATAATCACAATCTATGGATTACAAGAAGACAAACGCCCCGCTCAATACCGTCACGCGTGACATGATTGAGCTCTCAGAAGATACCGGCAACGTCTACGAGACCGTGTGCATCATCGCCAAGCGCGCCAACCAGATCGCTATGGAAATGAAGCACGACCTGGAGAAGAAACTCCAAGAGTTCGCTTCGCTCAACGACAACACGGAAGAGGTGTCGGAGAACCGCGAACAGATCGAGATTTCGCGCTACTACGAGAAGCTCCCCAAACCCACCCTCATCGCTGCGCAGGAGTATGTGGACCACAAGATCCACTTCCGCAACCCGGCCAAGGACAAACCCAGCATGGATTAATGAAAAAGATTTCCCTAACGATATCAGCGGCCGCGCTCAGCGTGGCCGCTTTGGCATTAGACCCCTACAAGGTCATCGCCCCGGTCGATGCCGAACCCGGCACGACCATATACCTGACTAATTTTGACACCGGAGCCAAGCTTGACAGCGCCATCGTCAGTTCAGACAAGGCTGTAACTTTCAGCGGCGAGCTCGATGAGCCGTTTCCGGCTCGTCTGATAGGCCAGGACGGCAGGCGCCACGGCACATTCATCGTCGAACTCGGTACTTTGGCCATCAACCCCAAGCAGCGCCGTGGCGTAGGGTCGATGCTCAACGACCAGCTCAACATGATCAGCGATTCGCTCAACACCCTTGAGAGCCAGTTTGAGAGCCTGACCGGAGCCGCGCTCGAGCAGAAGCAGCAGGAATGGATCGGCTACCTCAATAGCCAGATTGCCGAACACGCTGACGACCCCATCGGGTATGTGCTCAGCCTCGAGTTGTCATATATCGACCCCGATGCTTTTGAGCAAGCAGTGGGCAAGTACGGGCTGGACCGCTATCAGCGCGTGCAAGGGCTGCTCAAGTCGATACAGACCAAGCGCGCCACCGCCGAGGGCATGCCCATGGTGGATTTCTCAGTCGAATGGGAAGGCCACACCGAGAATCTGAGCGACTATGTTGGCCAGGGCGAATACGTGCTGGTTGATTTCTGGGCCAGCTGGTGCGGGCCGTGCATACGCGAGATCAAGACGCTCAAGGAGATTTATGATGAATATAGCGACAAGGGGCTGCAGGTGCTCGGCGTAGCCGTGTGGGACAAGCCCGAGGATACTGTCGCCGCCATACAGCGCTTAGACATCCCCTGGCCGTGCATCATCAATAGCCAGAATATTGCCACGGATGCCTACGGCATCCCGGCCATCCCCTGCATCATCCTATTCGGCCCCGACGGCACCATCCTGGCCCGCGACCACGTCGGTGCCGACCTCAAATCCATCGTGGCTGCCCAGCTATCAAAGTAGGAATCCTACACCACTATCAGGGTAGGAATCCTAGGCAGCCTAACTATCCTCTAAGGGTAGGAATCCTAGGCAGCCTAGGATTCCTACCCGGCCTATACTGGCAGCTCGGCTATGACGAAGTTGGAGCCGCCGACAAATACGGTATCGCCCTGGGCGCAAGCGCTCAGGGCTATTTTGTAGCCGGTGGGGACGGGGCCGCAGTCGCGGCCGAGGAGGTGGTGGGATTGGGCCAGGGCGAGGAGGGATGATGAGGGCCGCGCCCTCTTGACATCAGGCTGCACAAAGTAATATTCCGCATCGCGTGGCAGCAGCGGGAAGATATGCTCAACATCCTTGTCATTGGCAAAGCCAAGCACTACCCTAAGGGTAGCGCCACAGGCAGCCAGCTCAGCAGCTATCCGCGCCAGCCTTGGCGCGAGATACTGCCATGCGCCCAGATTATGCCCAGTGTCGCAGATTACCGTGGGATTGTCCTGCAGCTTGGTCCAGCGACCCATCAGCCCCGTGCGCCCGGCCACATCGGCCATGCCGAGGGCAATCGCCTCGTCGGCCGTCAGCCCAGACGGCAGCGGCGTGGGCAGCAAATCCCGAAAAAGTATATCTAATGCATGCAGCGCAGTGTTGACATTGCGCACCTGCCACTCGCCCTGTAGGTCGCACGGCACCGACCGTGGCGATTCCTCAGCCCAGGTGATCGGCGCTCCCACCTCCTCAGCCTTACGGGCATACACCGGCCGCGTCTCGGGGGTGGTCTCTCCTATCACCACCGGTATGCCCGGCTTGACGATGCCCGCCTTCTCGCCAGCGATCTGCGCCATGGTGTCGCCGAGCAGTTCGGTATGGTCGAGCGAGACATTGGTGATGACGCACAGTTCGGGCGTAATGATATTGGTGGTATCTAATCGGCCGCCAAGTCCCACCTCGATTACGGCAAAGTCAACCTCCTGCTTGGCGAAATAGTCAAATGCCATGATGGTGGTGAGCTCGAAAAACGATGGCGAGCAGTCGAACCCGAGCTTTTGATACCGCTCGACAAAGTCGGTGACGGCCTGCTCGGTGATTTTTTCGCCATTGATGCGGATCCTCTCGCGGAAATCGAACAGGTGAGGCGAGGTGTACAGCCCCACCCTATACCCGGCAGCCATCAGCACCGAGGCGATGGAGTGGCTGACGCTGCCCTTGCCATTGGTGCCAGCCACATGGATGGTCTTGAAGCGGCGGTGCGGATTGCCGAAGGCATCGTCTAAGGCGCGGCTGGTGCCCAGCCCGGGCTTATACGCCCCGGCTCCCAGCCTCTGAAACATCGGCAGCTGCTCATACAGCCACCCTATCGTATCCTGATAATTCATAATCCTTGACTATGATAAAAACCTATCTTTCTTACCAAGGGTCTAAACACGGAGATCACTGAGAAGCACAGAGGACTCGCGCTCTGTGACCTCTGCTGCGGCCATGCCGCCTCCATGACCGAATCCAGAACGCAAACAGGGCAGAAAAGAAAAACTCCGTGGACTCAGAGTATCTCCGAGGACTCCGTGTTTAAACCTAAGACGTGTTTAAACCTAAGACGTGTTTAAACCTAATATTTGTTTAGATATAATATTGAAAATGTGGTTAGATGAAGATGAAGTAGCCGGCCAGGCCGGCAGCGATGATCACCCAGATGGGGTGGATTTTGGCGAAATAGACGATGCAGAAAGCCGCTGCGCAGAGCGAGATGCTCCAGACGACATCCCGCGTGTCGGTGCCAAAGTTTTCGCCATTCATCAGCAGCATTGCCGCCGAGGCGATCATGCCCACAATCACCGGGCGCAAGCCCGAAAACAATCCCTTGACTACCCAACTATCATGGTGCTTCCTGATCAGATGGCTCGTGTAGACAACCAACAAAAACGATGGCAGCACTACCGTAAAGGTGCACAAAATCGCGCCCAGCACTCCCCAAAACGGATTAGAGAATGCCGCTGACGACTCGGCTGGCACGACATAGCCAATGTATGTGGCCGAGTTGATGCCTATCGGGCCAGGTGTCATCTGCGAAATAGCCACGATGTCGGTAAACATCTTCTCAGTAATCCACCCTGAGCCCACAATCTCATTCTCGATGAGCGCGAGCATAGCATATCCGCCACCGAACCCAAACAGTCCGATCTTCAGATAACTCCAGAAAAGCCGTAGATATATCATATCAAGTCAAA
Source organism: Bacteroidales bacterium (assembly GCA_020860445.1). Lineage (GTDB taxonomy): Bacteria > Bacteroidota > Bacteroidia > Bacteroidales > Muribaculaceae > CAG-873. The sequence goes on from JAJBUH010000229.1 coordinate 4,538, forward strand.
AGTCAAAAGTCAAAAGTGGGCTAACGCGGGGCAAAAGCCAAAAGTCAAAAGTGGGCTAACGCGGGGCAAAAGTCAAGAAGCAAATACAAGAGGCGAAATGTAACTTTCACTCTTGACTTTTGACTTTTGTCTTTTGACTTCGGCGCATTGCTCGGTGGGCAATGAGGATGCCACCGAGGGCGCCGAGCACTACCCAGAGGATGGGGTTGGATACTATGGGCCATTTGCTCCAGATGAGCAGGGCCACGACAAACGGAATCCACGCTGTGCTCCACTTCAGTTTTGCCGTCTTGGCAGTGGTAATTACCGGTGCGATAATCAGAGCCACAACAGCGGGGCGTATGCCCTTGAAGATAGCCGCCAATGTGGGATTATGGTTGATCAGGTCAGGCGTCAGGAATATGGCTATAATCAGAATCATCAAGAAAGAAGGGAGGACAATGCCAATGGTCGAGATAATGCTGCCTATGCGACCGCGTATCTTATCGCCCACGCCTACGGCAATATTGGCTGCCAACAGGCCCGGAAGCGACTGAGCCACAATGAGCTGGTCAAGAAAATCCTCCTTGGTCACCCAATGGCGCTTGTCGACCACTTCCTTTTCGATAATAGAAATCATGGCCCATCCACCACCGAAGGTGAATGCGCCAATCTTAAAAAAGGTTATGAATAGCTGCCACAACATCACTGGAGAGCGGCAATCGTGGCCTGTATATTCTCAATCTTGCTCGTGGCGTCGGCCAGCTTCTGGCGCTCGACCTCGACCACCGCTGCCGGAGCATTGTTGACAAAGCGCTCGTTGCTCAGTTTCTTCTCCACCCCGGCGCGGAAGCCCTGCAGGCGTGTCAATTCCTTTTGCAACTTCTCGAGCTCGGCAGCCACATCGATCTGGGCCTTGAGAGGCACGTTGAACTCTGTCGTACCGACCATAAACGTAGCGGCAGCCGGGTCCTTCTCTGCACCAACAGCAAGGGTCTCAAGATTTGCGAGCTTCTTGACAATGCTCTCAAGCGGCATATCCACAGCGCCCACGGCGTTGAGCTGCAGCGGCTCTTTCTGAGCGATATTCTTCTGAGCCCTCACGCCGCGCACACCGGTGATAATCTCTTTGGCAAATTCCATGTCAGCCACCCGTTTGGCATCATACTCGGCTGCCAGAGGCACCTGAGCGTACATGATGCTCTCTTCGGCTCCGCGCTCTGCCAGGTGCTGCCATAGCTCCTCGGTGATAAATGGCATGAACGGGTGCAGCAGACGCAGCAGCATGTCGAAATAGTTGAGCGTAGCCTCGTAGGTAGCCTTGTCGATGGGGTGCTGGTAGGCCGGCTTGACCATCTCGAGGTACCACGATGAGAACTCGTCCCAGAACAGACGGTACACCACCATCAGCGCCTCGTTGAGGCGGAACTTGCCGAAGCTGTCCTCCATCTCGGCGAGTGCCTGGTTGAGCTTGTGGCCGAACCACTCGACGGCGAGGCGCGAGCTCTCGGGCTGCTCCAGCTTATCGTCAACCTCCCAGCCCTTGACCAGACGGAAGGCATTCCAAATCTTATTGCAGAAATTGCGGCCCTGCTCCACCAGCTTGTCATCATACATGATGTCGTTGCCAGCCGGGGCGGCAAGCATCAGGCCCATGCGCACGCCGTCGGCGCCGTAGGTCTCCATCAGTTCGATCGGGTCAGGCGAATTGCCAAGCATCTTCGACATCTTGCGGCCAATCTTGTCGCGCACGATGCCGGTGAAGTAGACATTCGAGAAGGGCTTGTCGCCAGCGTACTCATACCCGGCCATAATCATGCGGGCAACCCAGAAGAAGATGATATCCGGGCCCGTCACCAGCGTGGCGGTGGGATAGTAATACTTCATCTCCTCATTGCCCGGGTCGAGTATGCCGTTGAATAGCGACACCGGCCACAGCCAGCTCGAGAACCAAGTGTCAAGCGCGTCGGGGTCTTGCTTCAAATCCTCAGCCTTAAGGTCTGGCACGATTGCGCGAGCCTTCTCTAAGGCTTTCTCCGGGGTCTCGGCCACCACTATCTGCTGCTCGCCGTTGGCATCGGTGAAATAGTAAGCTGGGATGCGATGGCCCCACCACAGCTGGCGGCTGATGCACCAGTCCTGGATGTTTTCGAGCCAAGTGCGATATGTGGTCTTGTACTTCTCGGGCACGAATTTGATGTAATCCTCCATCACCGGGCTGAGCGAGATGTCGGCGAAATGCTTCATCTTGATGAACCATTGCAGCGACAGGCGGGGCTCGATAGGCACCTTGGTGCGCTCTGAGCAGCCCACCTTGTTCTGGTAGTCCTCAATCTTCTCCATCAGGTCAGCATCGACCAGGTCCTTGGTGATCATCTCGCGCACCTCGAATCGGTCTTTGCCCACATATTTCTCGGTCAGGGGATTAACGGTGCCGTCGGCGTTCTCAGCGGCGATGGGCAGCACGGTAGCGTCCTCGCTGAATATGTCGATGGTGTCGAGGTCGTGGGTCTTGCCCAGCATATAGTCGTTCTTGTCGTGGGCCGGGGTCACCTTGAGGCAGCCAGTGCCGAAGTCGATCTCGACATAGCGGTCCTCAATCACGGGGATCACGCGATTGACCAGAGGCACAATCACCCGCTTGCCCTTGAGCCATTGGTTCTTGGGGTCCTTAGGGTTGATGCACATTGCCGTATCGCCCATGATTGTCTCGGGGCGAGTGGTTGCCACCACGGCGTAGCGGCGACCCTCGGCATCGCGATGCACGACCTCGCCTTCCTCGCCAGTCTCGCCGCTCATGTCATCATCGGCCACGTAATATTTCAGATAGTACAGCTTGCTGTGCTCCTCGACATAGAATACCTCGTCGTCGCTGATGGCGGTGCGGTTCTGCGGGTCCCAGTTGACCATGCGCAGGCCACGATAGATGAGGCCCTTGTCGTACAGGTCGCAGAATACGCGGATCACGCTCTCGGAGCGCACATCGTCCATCGTAAAGGCGGTACGCTCCCAGTCGCACGAGGCTCCGAGCTTGCGCAGCTGCTGCAGGATGATGCCGCCGTGTTTGCGTGTCCACTCCCAGGCGTGCTCGAGAAATTGCTCGCGTGTCAGGTCAGTCTTCTTGATGCCCTCGCTGGCCAGTTTCTGTATCACCTTGGTCTCGGTAGATATTGAAGCGTGGTCGGTGCCGGGCACCCACAGAGCGTTCTTGCCCTCTTGGCGGGCGCGGCGCACGAGTATGTCCTGGATTGTATTGTTGAGCATGTGGCCCATGTGCAAGATGCCGGTCACATTTGGCGGGGGTATCACTAAGGTGTAGGGTTGGCGCTGGTCGGGCACTGAGCGAAACATCCCGTGCTTGTCCCAGTACTGGTACCATTTCTCTTCCACCTCAGCAGGATTGTACTTTGTAGCGAGTTCTTCCATTGCGGTAAAAATTCTTTTGAAAACGCCTCTGTTTAGACCCTCCGGGCCTGACTTTGGCTTTATTTTGTTATTTCTGGGTGCAAAATTACGGATTTTTTCCCAATTCAAGTGTTCTTTATTAAAGAATATACTTTTAAAGACAGAAAAATTTCGTAATTTTGCGTCCGCGATGATACACTTGTTATCAAATATGCTACAGCTTACCCAGGGCAAACCCTACAAATTAGGGGTTGCGCTGAGCGGCGGAGGCGCGAGAGGCCTGGCCGAAGCCGGGGCGCTAAAAGCCATTGAGGAGGCCGGACTCAAACCCGACATAGTGGCCGGGGTGAGTGCGGGCTCGATAGTGGCTGTGCTCTACGCGGCCGGGGTCAGGCCACAGAGGATACTGGACATGTTCACCGACGTCAAGGTATCCGACTTTACAGAACTTACATGGGGCAAAGGCGGCATCATCCGCATCGACAAATTTATTCGCTACATCACACGAGCTTTAGGGCACAACAAGATGATCGAAGATTTGAGGATGCCTTGCTACATAGGGGTTACAAATATGGATCAGGGGATAGCCGAAGAATTTCATACTGGAGAGATAGGCCCGAGGATAATGGCCTCGTGCAGCATACCGGTGGTCATGCCTCCGGTCAGTATCGACGGTGTGAATTACAGCGACGGCGGGGTGCTACGCAACCTGCCGGCCTGGACTATACGTGACAAATGCCAACGGCTGATCGGAATCAACGTCAGCCCCGTTGCCCATGGCGATTACTCTCCCTCATCAATCTTCGACATGGCTATGCGCACATATTCGCTCATGGCCAAGAGCAACCAGCATCTCGACATGGAGATGTGTGACCTATCGATCGTGACCCAAGAGATTACGCAATACAACGTGTTTAATCTCAAAGAAGTGAATAAAATGTTCAACGCCGGATACTCCCAGACCCGCAAAGCTCTGATCGAAAAGGGTTGGTGGGAGAATCCACAAAATCCTGAATAAATGGCAAAGCCAGTAATCTATCAGCTAATACCACGCTTATTCACCAACTATTGCGAGAATCCTCTGCGCAATGGCACCATTATGCACAATGGTTCAGGAAAGCTCAACGACATCACTCCCCACATCCTGAGTGAAATCAAGAAGTTGGGAGCCACCCACGTATGGTACACCGGTGTGATCGAGCACGCCCACGATGCCGACTACACCGCCTACGGCATACCCCGCCACAACCCCCATGTGATCAAGGGCCATGCCGGCAGCCCCTACGCCATCACCGATTACTATGACATCGACCCCGACCTGGCTGTCGACGTGCCAAACCGCATTGCCGAATTTGAGGCTCTGATCAAGCGCACCCACGACGCCGGACTGAAGGTAATCATGGACTTTGTGCCCAACCATGTGGCTCGCCAATACCACAGCGATGCCAAGCCGGTGGGCATCCGCGACCTGGGCCAAGGCGACAATGTGGATATGTTCTTCTCGCCCAGCAACAATTTCTTCTACATCACCCGTCAGCAATTCTCGCCCGTCGATGTCGACCTCGGTCATGGTCGCAACGCCTACGTCGAGTTTCCGGCCAAGGCGTCGGGCAACGACTGCTACACCGCCTATCCCGGCAAGAATGACTGGTACGACACCGTAAAGCTCAACTACGGCGTAGACCCCTGGAATGGCAACCACTGTTTCTCGCCGATTCCGCCCACATGGTTCAAGATGCTGCATATCCTGCGCTACTGGTCGGCCAAGGGCGTCGACGGGTTCCGCTGCGACATGGTCCACATGGTGCCGCTCGATTTCTGGCACTGGGCCATCTCGAATATCAAGGAGAAATACCCCAAGATGCAATTCATCGCTGAGATTTACGATGTCAGCCTGTATCGACCATTTATCGAGGTGGGCGGATTTGACTATCTCTACGACAAGGTGAGCCTGTACGACACCCTCTACGGCATTGACCGCAACAATGTATCGGCTGCCAATATCACATCGTGCTGGCAGTCAGTCGAGGGCATCAACGAGAATATGCTCTGTTTCCTTGAGAATCACGATGAGGTCAGGTACGCCTCGCCATTCTTTGCCGGCGATGCCATGCGGGTTGAGCCGTCGCTTGTCGTGACCGCGATGATCAACCGGGGAGCCGTGATGATCTACGCCGGCCAGGAGCTGGGCGAGAATGCCCATGGCGAGGCCGGATACAGCGGCGATGATGGCCGCACCACCATATTTGACTACTGGGTGATTCCCACCATACAGCAATGGCTCAACCATGGCGAATGCAACGGCATACTCACTGCCGAGCAGGAGTGCCTGCGAGCCCTATACACTCGCGTGCTGACGCTGTGCAACCGCGAGAAGGCTATCTCGGAGGGCGATTTCTTCGACCTGATGTATGTCAACTACGCCAACCCGTCGTTCAACCCCCACTCGCTCTACGCCTTTATGCGCCACCACGGCTCGACAACAATCCTGATCGTGGCCAATTTCTCGAATATGGAGGCCGATGCCGAGGTCAACCTGCCGCAGCTGGCATTTGACATGTACGACATGGCGCCCGGGCGCTACCGCGGCACCGACCTGCTCACTGGCGAGAGTTCGACCAAAAATATCACTTGGGAACGGCCCGTTGAGGTCAAGATTAAGCCCCGCTCGGCCATGGTGTGGAAGTTCACACACAAAAAATTGTCGAGAAGTTGAAAATTTTTGCCTAAACAGAGTAATGATTTCCTAAAAAATCTCTAACTTTGTGCCAGACTTCTGAAAAGACGACTTTTCACTTCTAAAACACATATGAACTATTCTTTGCCACCCTTAAAGGTATTCTCTGGAACTAAGTCAAAGTACATAGCCGAAGAGATATGCCAAGAACTCGGAGTTCCACTCGGCCAAATGAACATCCTCCATTTCGCCGATGGCGAATTCGAGGTTTCATTCGAAGAATCGATCCGAGGCCATGAAGTGTACTTGGTGCAGTCGACCTTCCCCAACACCGACAATCTGATGGAGCTGCTCCTGATGATTGACGCTGCCAAGAGGGCCTCGGCCAAGTCGGTGATCGCTGTAATCCCCTACTTCGGCTGGGCTCGACAGGACCGCAAGGACAAGCCTCGCGTGTCGATAGCCGCCAAGCTGGTGTCAAACCTGCTCACCACTGCCGGGGTTGACCGCGTGATCACCATGGACCTGCATGCCGACCAGATACAAGGATTCTTTGACATCCCGCTCGACCACCTCTACGCCTCATCGGTGTTCATCCCCTACATCCAGTCGCTGCACCTGCCCAATCTGGTGATCGCGACCCCCGACGTGGGCGGTGCCAAGCGCGCCAACAGCTACGCCAAATATCTCGATGTGCCATTGGTGTTGTGCCACAAGCAGAGGGCCAAGGCCAACGTGGTCGAGAAGATGACGGTGATTGGCGATGTCGAGGGCAAAGACATCATATTGATCGACGACATGGTCGACACGGCTGGCACTATCACCAAGGCTGCCGAGCTGATGATGGAGAATGGAGCCACCAGCGTGCGCGCCCTGTGCACCCACGCCATCATGAGCGACCCGGCCACAGAGAGGGTCAACGCCAGTCCGCTGCAGGAGATAATCTTCACCAATTCAATCCCTTACACCAAGGATTGTCACAAGTGCACGGTCATCTCCGTGGCTCGCCTCTTTGCCGACACCATCCGTCGCGTCCACGAAAACGAATCCATCTCCTCGCAATACCTAATAAAATGAGGAATGAAGAATGAAAAATGAAAAATGAAAAATGAAGAATGAAAAATGAAGAATGGCCATCCGGACCCCACCCGGATGGCCATTCTTCATTTTTCATTTTTCATTTTTCATTCCCCCGGATGGCCATTTTTCATTTTTCATTTTTCATTTTTCATTCCCTCGGATGGCCATTCTTCATTTTGATTTAAACCTTAAACACAGGTGTTTACCTTAAACACAGGTTCTAACACGGAGTGCACGGAGGGACTCGGAGCCCACGGAGTCTTTCCTTTTCTACTCTGCTTGTGCTCTGGAATCGGTCATAGAGGCGGCAACGCCGCAATAGAGGTCACGGAGCGCGAGGATGACGTCCACACTCCGTGAACTCAGGCACCGCTTTAGCGGTCTCTGTGACCGAATCA
>JAJBUH010000017.1 GCA_020860445.1 Bacteroidales bacterium
AAGATGCCTATGATTCCTATCGATTTTAGAATGGGGCGGGGTCGGGGGTTTGGGAGAGGAAGTCGGCAGTGCCCCCTTGGAACTGCTGCGAGACTGAGGATGGGGGCTCTGAGGCCGCGTTGAGCTTGCTCTGCACCTGCGTGGGCTCGCCGAGAGGCAAGTCGCCAAAATTCTCGAATCGGGCAAACTCGGCGCGGAAATGCAACTGCACATCACCCACGGCGCCGCTGCGGTGCTTGGCGATGATAAACTCGGCCAGGCCGCGTATGTCGTTGCCAGCGGCATCCTGTCCGCTCTTAGTGTAATACTCCGGGCGGTGAATAAAGCACACGATGTCGGCATCCTGCTCGATAGCGCCCGATTCGCGCAAGTCGCTCAGCTGCGGTCGCTTGCCATCGGTGCGGCTCTCAACCGAACGGTTGAGCTGCGACAGGGCTATAATGGGAATGTTCAGCTCCTTGGCGAGTTGCTTGAGCGAACGCGAAATCATACTCACCTCCTGCTCGCGCGAGCCGAATTTCATGCCCGAGGCATTCATCAGCTGCAAATAGTCGATGATGATAATCTTCACGCCATGCTCGCGCACGAGGCGGCGAGCCTTGGTGCGCAGCTCAAAGATCGATAGCGATGGGGTGTCATCGATATACATCGGCGCTCCAGTCAGATATTTGATGCGCGCAAACAGTTGCTGCCACTCAATCGGCGACAGGTCGCCACTCTTGATCTTGCTGCCCGATATCTCTGCCACATTGCTGATCAGACGGTTTACGAGCTGCAGATTCGACATCTCAAGCGAGAATATAGCCAGCGGCGTATTGAAATTGACCGCCATATTCTTAGCCATTGACAGCACCAAGGCAGTCTTGCCCATGGCCGGACGAGCCGCAATGATAATAAGGTCCGAATTTTGCCAACCCGATGTAATCTTGTCGAGCTCGCGATAGCCAGTCTCCAAGCCGCTGAGACCCGAGGCGCGGTTCTGCGCCACCTGCATCTGGCGCACGGCATCGTTGATCACCGGGTCGATCTGGGTCACATCTTTCTTGACATTGCGCTGCGATATCTCAAACAGTTTGCCTTCGGCCTCTTGCAGCAGGTCGTCGACATCGTTGCTCTCGTCAAATGCCTTGCCCTCGATGTCGGAGGCGAATGATATCAGCTCGCGAGCCAGATATTTCTGGGCCACGATGCGAGCGTGAAATTCGACATTGGCAGCCGATGCCACGCGCGATGTCAATTCGGATATGAACACGGGTCCGCCCACCTCGTCGATTGTGCCATTTAGGCGCATCTGCTCGGTGACGGTGAGCATATCGATAGGCTGCTGGCGGGCGCCGAGGGTCTGCACTGCCTTGTAGACCAGACGGTTTTTGGGTTCGTAAAAACTCTCTGGCTTGAGGATATCGCACACTCGGGTGTAGGCATCCTTCTCAAGCATGAGGGCACCGAGCACAGCCTCCTCGAGGTCGATGTCGCGAGGCGGTATGCGCCCCGAGGCATCGATGGCGGGTTTATGTTGGGGTTTCTGGCGCGAGCCGTATTGTGGATTGTCAGCCATTGTCAGATTAAGCCTTCGGGCAAGTCGAATGTTATTACTTTGTTGTCTTGGTCGAGCTCGGCGATGAACTCATCGGCCACGGGTATGTAGGCGGTTTCGCCCTCGGGGGTAGTGAGCACAAACAGCACATTCTCGGTGGCATCGTCGATGTCAACGATTTCGCCGATCTGCTTGCCATCATTGTCAACAGCCTGATAGCCAATCAGCTGGCCAGCGTAGAGGCCATCCTCATCATCGTCCTCCTCAGCCTCAGGCAAGTCGGCAGTGAGCATATACACATTTTTGCCCACATATTGCGCGGCAGCCTCTTGGCTGTCGATCAAGTCGAGCTTGAGCAGCAAAGCCTCAGAACTGCGCGGCCGAGCCGACCCCACAAAAAATGGAGTGTATATGCCATCGATGTCGAGAATCAGGCAACTGCCCGCATCAACAGTGTCCATCACCGCGTCGGTGTAGAACGACACCGACAACTCTCCCCCCACCCCGTGGGTCTTATTGATCTTGCCAACCAGGGTGAGCGACGCTGAGGTTATCATTTCTTTTTCTTTTTCTTGGGTGCGGGCAATGTCTTGAAGTCGTATAGGCTGAGCTCGTCGCTGTGGATATTGATAGCTCCGTGGGTGATTTGGCGTATGTCGGCAAACACGCGCTCATCATCCACGCCATCGGGATTGAATGTCAGCAACTGCTTCTTCATGTGGTGGCAAGCAGCATCACTAGTGCGTCGCGCTCCTCGCTGGGCTCCATCATCGAGGCCTCCTCGACCATGTAGACGAGCAGCTGGCCGTAGTGGCGATAAGGCACGCGGGGGTCAGGCAGCAAGATTGGCTCGGGACGAGTATCGAGTTCGTCTTTGCGCACCACCTCGAATGGCCAGTCGATATCGAGGTCAAATTCGCTCATGATGGCCAGGTGGTCCCACAGCTTGCGGCGATACTCCTCGAGGTCGCCTTCGGTGGGAAACATCTGCTCCATCGTGTCAACGATGGTGTAGGCGCAAGCGGTGCGCTCTTCAAAGTCGGGAATGGTGCGGCAATAGTCGACCATATTCTGTATGTGGCGCCCATATTCCGGCAGGGCGAGTTTCTTGAGCTGGGTATTGTATGTCAGCATTGTCTGTAAGGTTTGTCAGTCTTAAGTGTGCAAAGTTAGCTTTTTTTGAAAATATGTCAAAATAAAAAACAGTATTTTGAGAGGTTTTTGACACATAAAGCTAAAGATTGGCGGTTTTATGTCATTATTATTGTAGTTTCACAAAAAATTTTCTAACTTTGCAGTTAGATATTCAGATTCTTAACCACAGGGGCAGGGGCCTGCGCCTATGCTTCTTAGTAACGTTTGCTTTATAGTACTAACCTATCAATATATATCTCTTGAATCCTACAGAATACCGCAATCTCACTCAGCCTGAGATACTTCAGCTGCGCCAACAAGGATGCTCGGCCGAAGACTGGGCCACTGTGCAAGTGGCCAAGGGAATCGACATACGCTATGTGCGCAACAGCCGATTCTCTGGCGAAATCCGCCTCGGACTTTTCGAGAAGAGCTTCATCATGCCGGGCGGCGTGAAGAAGCACAGCGGCGTGTACCTATCCACACTCCACAATGTGACCGTAGGCGACAACTGCTGCATCGAAAACATCAAGAATTACATAGCCAACTATGACATTGGACATGATACCTTTATAGACAATGTCGACATCATTCTGGTCGACAAGCCCTCAACCTTCGGCAACGGCATCGAGGCTTCGGTGCTGATCGAGACCGGCGGCCGCGAGGTGCTGATCCATGACAAGCTCTCAGCCCACGAGGCTTACATCGAGGCTATGTATCGCCACCGCCCCGACATCATCAAGTGTCTGCGCTCGATGGCTCAGAATTACGCCGAGGCTCAGCGCTCTGACCGTGGCACCATAGGCAGCAACTGCATGATTGTCGATGCCGGGTACATCAAGAATGTGCGCGTCGGCGACTATTGCAAGATTGAGGGCGCTGGCAGCCTCAAAAATGGCACAATCGTCAGCAACGAGGCCGCACCCGTGCATATCGGCTACGGAGTGGTGATGACCGACTTCATCGTGCAGAGCGGCAGCTCGATCGAGGATGGCGTGATGATGAGCCGCTGCTTTGTGGGCCAGAATTGCAAGATGGCACATACCTATTCGGCTTCTGACTCTCTATTCTTCAGCAACTGCCACGGCGAGAACGGCGAGGCCTGCGCTATATTTGCCGGCCCATTCACTGTGACCCACCACAAGTCGACTCTGCTGATTGCCGGCATGTTCTCGTTTATGAATGCTGGCTCGGGCTCAAACCAGAGCAACCACATGTACAAGCTCGGTCCTATCCACCAGGGGCACATGGAGCGTGGCGCAAAGACATCGTCTGACTCCTATATCCTGTGGCCCGCTCGCATCGGCGCATTCTCATTGGTAATGGGCCGCGTGGTCGGCAATGTCGACACCAGCGACCTGCCATTCTCATACCTCATCGAGGACGGCGATTCGACCTACCTGGCACCGGCTGTCAACCTCAAGTCGGTAGGCACTATCCGCGATGCCCAAAAATGGCCCAAGCGCGACAACCGCACCGACCCAGTCAAGCTTGACCAAATCAACTACAACCTGCTCAGCCCCTACACCATGCAGAAGGCTCTGCGCGGCAAGCGTGTGCTGCACCAGCTATGCGAGTCATGCGGTCCGACCTCGGATTCATACTCGTTCCACAGCACAAAGATTACCAACCACGCCCTGCAGCGCGGCCTTGAGCTATACGACATAGCCCTCACCAAATTCTTCGGCAACAGCCTAATCCAGCGCCTGATTGACAAGAATCCGCGTACCGACGAGGAGATGCGCGAGATGCTGCGTCCCGATTACCCGTCGGGCGAAGGCGAATGGGTAGACCTTGCTGGCCTGATTGCTCCCAAGCACGAGGTCGACAAATTGATTTCGGACATCGAGAATGGCGAAATCAACACTGTCGATGCCATCAACGAGCGCTTTGCCCGGCTGCACAAGGCTTACTATGACATGGAATGGACCTGGGCTTATCAGAAGATTTTTGACTTCTTCCACCTCAACCCATACACGATGACGCGCCAAGACGCTATCGACATCGTGGAGAAATGGATCGAGGCAGTGGTATCGCTCGACAAGATGGTCTACGCCGATGCCAAGAAGGAGTTCTCGCTTTCAGCCAAGACCGGTTTCGGAGCCGACGGCTCAAGCTTTGACGCTGAGCGCGACTTTGAGCAGGTGCGCGGATACTTTGAATCCAACTCATTTGTCAAGGCCGTGGTTGAGCACATCGCCAAGAAAACCGCCCTCGGCAAGAAAATCATATCCCAACTCAAAGGTAGTGAATAAGTAATAGTGAATAGTGAATAACGGCCATCCGGATGGAAGTTATTCACTATTCACTATTAACTATTAACTATTCACTATTAACTATTCACTCATAACTCATAACTACTATGTGTGGAATTGTAGGGTATATTGGCCACCGCGAGGCTTACCCAATACTCATCAACGGACTGAAGCGCCTCGAATATCGCGGATATGACAGTGCCGGCTGCGCCATCATCGATGGCGACCAACTCAATGTGTACAAGGCCAAGGGCAAAGTGAGCGACTTGGAAAAGGAAGCCGAAGGCAAAGATGTGAAAGGCACCGTCGGCATCGCCCATACCCGCTGGGCTACTCACGGCGAACCCTCGGCCACCAATGCCCACCCCCATGTGTCGATGGACGGCACTCTGGCTCTGGTGCACAATGGCATCATCGAGAACTATGCCACCCTGCGCGAAAATCTGTCGAAGCACGGTGTGACTTTCTACAGCGAGACCGATACCGAGATTCTGGTCAAGCTGATTGAATATATCAAGAATAAGCGCCAATGCGACCTGCTCACCGCTGTGCGCATGGCTCTGCGCCAGTCAATCGGCGCCTACGCTATTGCCCTGATTGACAAGAATGACCCTGACGAACTGATTGTGGCTCGCAAGTCTTCGCCCCTTGCCATCGGTATCGGGCAAAACAATGATGAATTCTTTATCGGCTCTGATGCCTCGCCCATCGCTGAATACACCAAGCAGGTGACTTACCTCAACGATGAGGAGGTGGCCGTGGTGCGCCGTGGCAAGCCGCTCAAGATTGTGAATCTCTATAACGAAGAGGTTGAGGCCAATGTGCAAACAATCAACCTTGACCTGGGCATGCTCTCTAAGGGCGGTTTCCCCCACTTCATGCTCAAGGAGATTTTTGACCAGCCCGAGGTGCTGCGCGACTGTATGCGCGGCCGCTTGCTGCCCGACAAGGTGGTGCTCAGTGCCGTGGTCAACTACAAGGATCGCCTGCTCAAGGCTCGTCGCTTTATCATCGTGAGCTGCGGCACATCTTGGCACGCTGGCCTGATTGGCAAGCAGCTGATTGAATCGTTCTGCGAGATTCCGACCGAGGTGGAATATGCTTCTGAGTTCCGTTACAACCGCACCACTGTCGACGAGCGCGATGTGGTCATCGCTGTGTCGCAGTCGGGCGAGACCGCCGATACCTTGGCGGCTATCGAGAAGGCTAAAGAAAAAGGCGCATTCGTATTCGGCATAGTCAACGCTGTCGGTTCGAGCATCGCTCGCGCCAGCGACACGGGCATCTACATCCACGTGGGCCCGGAGATTGGCGTAGCCAGTACCAAGGCTTTCACCGGTCAGGTGACTGTGTTCAGCATGTTCGCCCTCGCTCTGGCCAAGGCCAAGGGCGTGGTCACCGAGGAGAATTATCTGACCATCATAGGCGAACTGGGTTGCATTCCCGACAAGATCAACAAGGTGCTTGAGCAGAACGACCGTATTCGCTCACTGGCTCGCATATTCACCTACGCTCACAACTTCCTCTATCTGGGTCGCGGCTACAACTATCCCGTGGCTCTCGAGGGCGCTCTCAAGCTCAAGGAGATTAGCTATATCCATGCTGAGGGTTATCCCGCCGCTGAGATGAAGCATGGCCCCATCGCGCTTATCGACAGCGAGATGCCGGTAGTGTTCCTCGCCACTCACCACAAGCTCCACAAAAAGATCATGAGCAATATGATGGAGGTCAAGAGCCGCGGCGGCCGCATCATCGCTGTGGTGACCGAGGGCGATGATGAGGTGCGCGCAATCGCCGACGAGGTAATCGAGGTGCCACCCACCGAGAATTGCTTGGTGCCGCTGCTGAGCGTGATACCCCTGCAACTGCTCGCCTACCATGTGGCGGTAGCCAAGGGCCTCAACGTAGACCAGCCCCGCAACCTCGCCAAATCCGTAACCGTAGAATGAAGCCGAGGCCTGAGGGCCTCTGTTACCATAAAGCCACAAGGGCATAAAACCACAAGAACATAAAGCTCCAAACAAATTTTGTGGCTTTATGTCCTTGTGGTTTTATGGTCTAAGCATCCACCAGGATGCTTATGGCTTTAGGTCCTTATGGCTTTATGGTAAAGAGCCCGCAAGGGCTCACGATTCACTTTTTATTCCCGAAATAGAGATCATAGACTTGATCCTCTTTCTTGAGGATATGGTCGTCGGTGCTCATGATATCGAGGGCAGTACGTGAGAGCGATTCCTCTTCGATCTGCTCGGGGATGAGGCGACCGCCATTGTAGTTGCCCATCAAGAAACTGAGGGTCATCCAGTCGCCCTGGGCCTGTGCCACATCGGCGATATGGTAGATCATGTCGGTGGTCTGTATTTCGCGGTCGACGGTCAGACGGAACGGGGTCACGTTGTCGTCAATCTTTTGATTCTCGTTGATAGGAATGCTGGGATATTCAAAGTCGGCATCGCAGTCGCTGAGGTACTGCATAATCCATTGCTGGTGTTTGAGTTCCTCATCGGCGCGCCCTTTGTAATATTTGCCGAGCTTCTCCAGGCCCTTGCAGCTGAAGTAGACCGAGAAGCTATTATAGAGGGTGAAGTTTTTGAGTTCGTGTTGGAGTTGGAGCACGAAGAGGTCGCGCAGCTCGTCAGAGAGGCTGGTTTTGCGTCGCTGCTCAAGCGACAATGGGCGTTTAACTTCCATATTCTATAAGTTTAATGAGTTGAATCTTGTTATCATATTTTACCAAAACGCTTGAATCTTGGTTTTCCTATAAAACAATTCTCCCCCCAAAAAGTTGAATCAACCCAATCATTACTTTTATCCCTACCCCTCTCAATATAGGGATTTTTTCTCTCATCTCAGCCTTGGCTTTGCCTTACCTCGGCGCATCTGGCACTGGGGCATTTGGCAGCGGGGGCAGGGGCCCATACACCCGCAGATACACATCAAGAGCTGGCTGGGTCTTCCAGGTGCCTTGGCCAGTGCCATCGTCTGTGACCACCATCTGCCCCAGCCTCGCCTTCCGCTCCAGCATCTTCCGATACGCCTCATTGATGACATCAAGCATTCTCTCCGGGCTCTTCCTATCTTCCTTTTCCATAATCTAAAATTTTCTGATACAGTGACTTATTTATAATATCTAATACTTTCTTATCAAACTTTGCTATGAATGAGCCTGGCAGCGTCTCGTTATTAATCATTTGCCAGTTATCTACTAATTCCAGATAGATATTGGTAAGATTTCTCAGTCCTCTCTCGTACCTCCTTCTTATCACATCTTCTGGGATATTATGGCCGCCTTCGCTCACTCTGTGCCTTACTCGCTCGATGGCCATTTCTACAGATGGCAGATAAAAAAATACTAATGTTACCTTGTATCCCAACCGATGAGCCTTATCAATCAGATTAATATACGTGCGTCCCGACAGAGTGGTTTCAATTGCAAATGTATCACCGCGCTGCATAGCTTCATCCATAAGCTGCAATTGGATTTTGCCTGCGGCAACAGCAGCAGCCTCAGGATTAAATGGCGACAATCCTCGAGCTATCTCATCAGCATTGATGAATACCTCGCAGTCGAGCAACTCAGGCAACAGCGTCAGCGACGCCGTCGTCTTCCCTGCTCCATTGGGCCCAGCGATAATATACAATGTCTTTTCTTCCATTTCATTGCAAAGTTACCAATTCTATGTCAAATTAACAAATCTCTCCCCACCAAAGTTACTTACAAGAAAAAGGGATGCGACCCCCTTTCGGGGCCCCATCCCTCTATCGTGAATTACATGTCAAACCTTCAGTTTATTTGGCTGCGAAGCGCCACCATGTTGCTTCCGACCAGCTGCCCGGAGTGCTGGCTGAGCCATCAGGATGATGTTCGCCAGTCTCATCATAAGCAGTAAGCCAAAGCACTCCAGATGACAATCCAGAAATGTTAAAGTCAGTCACTACATACCCTTCGGTGTTGATCATGAATGGGAAGAGTACAGCGCCATTGGTTACGCTAAGTGTGCCGCCATTCCAATCAGTCTGCTCGGGTGAGTAATTGGTGATGGTCCAGTCGCCTCTTACGAGTTCTACTCCATCCTTAGAGTATTTGATTATGGTACCGTCATTCTTGAAAGTCATGTAGGCGCCAAGTTCGGTCTCTTCTACGCATCCAGTGCTGGAGTGACCCATTTGAGATGAGAAATCGCCATCGCCGCAGTCACCTCCAATAGGACCGCATCCCCACCAGATAGAAGAACCATCAAAAGTGCCTCCGGAATTGCCTGCATTGCCCCATACACGTCCAGCTTCGTTCGGACCCCAGGTCCAATCCTTGCTGCCATTATCGGTGAGCATACCTATGTAGTCGGTTTTGCTGGTAAAGCTCCACCAAGTGGCCTCTGACCAGCTGCCTGGAGTACTGGCTGAACCGTCAGGATGATGTTCGCCAGTCTCATCATAAGCAGTGAGCCAAAGTTGATCTGTAGTGAGGATAGAAATGTTGAAGTCTGTGACAACATAGCCTTCTGTGTTGATCATGAATGGGAAGAGAATGGCTCCATTCTCAACATGCAGAGTGCCAGCATTCCAATCAGTCTGCTCTCCACCGGTCCAGTTGGAAACAGTGAAATTACCTTTTCCTAACTCTACACCATCCTTAGAGTATTTGGTCACGACGCCCTCAGCGCTGAACACCATATAGGCTCCGAGCTCCGTCTCCTCGACAAGGCCAGTGCTTGAATGATTCATCTGGCTGGAAAAATCGCCATCAGCGCAGTCACCTCCAATAGGACCGCAACCCCACCAGATAGATGAGCCGTCAAAAGCGCCTCCGGAATTACCGGCATTGCCCCATACTCGGCCAGCCTCATTGGGACCCCATTCCCATTTCTTAGTACCAGAAGCCGAGCAAAGGAGTTTGATCTCAGGATCAAAATCAGCGGCAACAGCCACGGTAAGGGTCTTTTGGGTGCTTATCTGGCTGCCATCGATGTTGACCGCCGTGATGTTAACAATCTGGTTGGGATCGCTTCCAGGTGTAGGGGTAAGTTCAAACTCACCAGCAGCGGCTTGTGCCAACTTCTTTCCATTGCTGTTGGAGATTAGCACAATCTGCGAGGGAGATGTCTCGAAGTGGATATAATTGCCATCAGCTGCCGGATTACCATTAACGTCATATTGAGTGAAGGTAATCATTTGGTTAAGCTGATCGGCAGTATATATTTTGGTATCAACTGGGGTCTTCTCGTAGGAAGGATCACAAGCGGTCATCATCAGAGCCGCAGCGCCCAGCATCATCAAATATTTAGCTTTCATATATGTCGATTTATGTGGTTAGCGTTTATGACTCTGATTAATTCCAACCATTGTAATCAGCTGTGGCTCCAGTGTAGCCAGCATTCTGCGTCAGAGTGCCCTCAGAGAGAGTAATCTGAGTTTCGGGTATCTTGAAGAAGCCTGCTGTTGCATTATAGCGGGCTGCATAACCTCCATTTTGAGCCGTATTGGTTGTCTCATTACCTTGATTATGGATGGTAACGCCAGTTTGCTTTTCAAGCAATGCGGCTGCGCGGTGAGTGCGACGCATATCCATCCAGCGCATTCCCTCGAAAGCAAGCTCCCAACGGCGCTCGTTGAGAATATTGTCGAGCGAATAAGATTTAGCACTCAAGCCGGCGCGAACACGCACCTTGTTCATACCATCGGCATCCTCTTTAAGCTCGGATTGCATCAGCAAAACCTCAGCAAAGCGTATCATAATCATATCGTGGATAGAGCAAAGTTGGAAATTCTCGCTTCCAGCGATTGACCAACCGCCAGGATACATGATTTGCTCAAACGAAACAGAATAACCTACCTCCAACTCAGAATTCTTAGCTGTGACTACGCCTATCTTCTTCTGATGCAGGGCAGTTTCTTGCATATTGGAATCGCCGCCATAGCGATAACTTGCAAGCGTATTGACACAATCCTCAACCGATGCGTCGCGACGCAAGTCGTTGGGTTCAGCAGCCTTCCAATCTGAAATCATATTGGGAGCCACAGGACCGGCACCCCAGCCTTCGCCCCATGGGAAGCGTGAAGCGAAACTCTCTTGACCACGTATGCCAAAATGCAAAGCATAGCCGCTGCAATAGCCGATGGTAGTCTGCCAAGAGGCAGCCTTGTTGAATTTCACTGCAAACATCGACTCAGGGCTCGTAGCGTTGTCATTTTCCGCATAAGCCAGAGGATTGCCATCAACGCCAGTCACACCGGCAGTATAAGTATAATCATCTACAGTGTACTTATTGGTATAAGCCCAGTTGTTACGGAAATCACCAAGCAGACGGTAGCCTGAATTGTTTACACAATCATCAATGTAGTTAATTACCTCTTGCTTTGTTAGGGTGGAGCCATCAGGCAGAGCAACCGAAGTAAGAGGGCTGTAATTTGTGCTGATAAGGTCGGCCAATTCCTCGCCATTGCAGTACATGCCTGTGTAGTAGAGCCAGCAACGACCCAGGAGTGCCTCGGCGCAATACTTATCCACATGGCCAGCGCGTGTGTCGCTTGTACGCACAGAGGGCATCATATCTGATGCATCGCGCAGGTCTTGGAGGATTTGGCCCCAAATTACAGAAGCCGCAGGAGGAGTAAGATCCTCAGGCGCAGTCGGAGTTGTAATCAAGGGCACACGGCCGTACATCGATGACAACTCATAGTAGTAGTATGCGCGGAGGAACAGAGCCTCACCCATAGCTTGAGCCTTGTCCGTCTCATCCATAGATACGGTATTTAAAGCATCAATCACCGTGTTGGCACGATTAATGCCCTCATAACGCGCATTATAGAAATCGTTGGTGGCATTTGTGCCATAGTTGCAAAGCAAGTCAAGGCTCTGCATCAGTTTGTCGTTCTCGCCGCCACCGCCAAGCATATCGTCTGATGCCAGAAGAGCTGCATAGTGGTAGGTTTCCTGCGGATAGGCGTTAACCGCATTGAGGTTTTGGTAGATACCGGCCAATACCTGAGCGGCATCGTCAGCTGTTAGTGGGAAATTGGAAGTATCCTTCTCATACAGGCTCTCTGAATCAAGATCGCAAGAAGCCAGTCCTCCCATCATCAAGGCCGAGGTGAGTATATATG
>JAJBUH010000225.1 GCA_020860445.1 Bacteroidales bacterium
TGTCTGCCGTGCTCGGCGAAAAGATTAAGATCGAGGCCATACTCGAGAGCGAGGGTGACAAGAAGGAGCAGGACGAGAAGTTCAACCGCGTCGATATCCGATGCAAGAACAGCAAAGGGCACGTCATAATCATCGAAGTGCAAAATACCAGCGAGGCAGACTATCTTCACCGCATCCTGTTCGGAGTGTCCCAAACTGTGGTGCGCCATATAGATGAGGGCAGAAAGTATGCCGAAATCCCAAAGATTTATTCCATCTCAATCATTTACTTCAAGCTCGGAAACGGTTCGGACTATGCATACCACGGCAAATATGAGTTCACCGGCTTGCACAATCAAGAAGCGCTAACCTTCACAGAAAAGGATAAAAAAGCACTTGGCATCAACTCTCCGAGCGATCCAATGCCAGAGACCTACTTCCTCATGGTGCAGGATTTCGACAAGGTGGCAAAAACTCCTCTTGAGGAATGGATGCGCTTCCTGAAGGACGGGGTTATAGACCCCGACACGAAGGACAAGGGTCTTAAGGCCGCTCGCCACAAGCTCGACTACATGAAGATGTCGCGCGACGAGCAAGACCGCTACATGCGCTATTACTGCGATGCCAATAGCTTCACCTATACCCAGGCGCGCGAGAAGGAAATAGCCCGCGAAGAGGGCATAGCCATCGGTACAGAAAAGGGCATAGCCATCGGCACAGAAAAGGGCATAGCCATCGGCACAGAAAAGGGCATAGCCATCGGCAATCAAAATGCGAAAAATGAAATAGCCAAAAATATGAAAGCCATGGGTCTTTCTGCTTCGGACATTGCCAAATGCACAGGGTTAACCGAAGAGGAAATCGCTAAACTATAGTGTCCTAACTTTATGATCAATCCAGTCGTAACTTTGCGGTGTCAAAAGCAAAAAGGACAGCGCCGAAGCTGGAGAGTCGGGGCAGACTGTAAATCTGTTGCTCAGAGGCTGAGCAGGTTCGTCATCGCGAAGCGCTTTCCCATGAAAGAATCCTGCCTGTCCACAGAGGGAAATCAAGCCAAAGATTTTCCACACAGCGTGTGGAAAATCTAAAGATGTGGATTGTCGACACAGCGTGTCGACAATCCATTATTACTTTTGACTCATTAGAAATACCATAGTGACTACATTAGCCAAGAATCAATGAGCCCAAAATCTGTAGGGTCTAAAGGGATAGAGGCATTACAGTTTCTTTTTATAGCGGATACGGGCTTTGCAGGAATTGCGGATGAAATCTACTATTTCTGAATATAGGGAATCAAGGATTTTCCCATGGCTTATAATTTGGATCTGATTGGCTTTCTCCTGCTGCCTTCCTCAAACATGGCCATAGTGATTTGAAGCTCTTAAATCAGAGAGGAGTTCGGAGTAATAGGCCGCATCGTTGGGGCCCATTTTCTTAGTGAAGTCTATTTCGCGTGAAGAAGCTCTCTTTCCCTGCCGGAAGCTTTCGAGCAGCCCGTTGGCCTTTGCTTCCTGGTACCATAAGGAGTCTGGAGTATGGAGAATCTTAACCAATTCCTTAGCGGAACGGTTTCCGTATTCCTCAGCGATCTCACACATGACTTTCAATTCAATTTCAGAGAATTCGTCTTCATCAAAATCCTTAATGGGAGCGATGTAAATGCAGTTGTTCTTCATGAAGAGATGCACGTAGGGCTTTAGGATTGGGGCTTCGTTGCAAATGTCGTCATACACCAAATCGGCAACAGGGCCCGCTTGCCACACCTTGTAGGAGAGGCCCAGAAAGGGCATCTGGTAAGAGAGGGCGCATCTTTCCTCTATAAGATAGAGGAGCTTGAGCATCTTTGTCTTGCTCAGGTCAGCGCATCTCTCCGCGAGGAAAATTATCGCATTGCCCAGTTTCTTCTGATTGTCTTTCGATAGACGGTCCATAGTTCCACTGTTATTGGTTATTCTAATGCGAATTTACATATTTTTGTCCAAATCACCAAAATATTTGATTAATTTCCTCATCTGCGACAATAGGTGGCGGAGTGGGGTTGTAACTTTGCAGCGTCAAAAGATAAAGGGACAGCGCCGAAGCTGGAGAGTCGGGGCAGACTGTAAATCTGTTGCTCAGAGGCTGAGCAGGTTCGAATCCTGCCTGTCCCACAAACTACAATTTGTAACTTAGCAAAGCAGTCCCGGTAGTTCCTCCCCCAGACATAAGTGCTGGTGATGAATCCGGGTTTTTTGTTATCCTTACTTATCTATATCAGGCGGATGCGGCCAGTGAGGAGCTGCTGCATCATGCCTTGCTTGATTTTTTCGTATTTGGATTTCTTTTGTTCCAGGGAGGAAATTTCAGAATCCATGTCTGAGAGGATGGCAGCGATGGCCTGTTGCTCTTGGATGGTAGATGGATGCCATATATTATATTTTTTAAACAACGACATGTTCACAGTTGGGAAACTACTCCCTGTATCGCTATTGGCTTGACACCATTCGCTTAAAATTGATAGAACGTGGAAGAAAAAGTCAGATAATATGGGAGATTCAGTTTTTGGTATTAGGAATATGAATCTTTGATTAGCCAATGCTTCACATTGTAACCAAGCATATTCTCCTATTGTGGCAGATGTAGAAAGGATAAAGCATCCAGCAGGAAAGAGGGATGTTTTTATAGCCAATGGGGTAACATGTTGGATTGAGTCATCAAGAATATGGCCATGGAGCTTTATATCTTCTACTCTAAACCATGGCAATGTCCCTCCATTCCAATATTTTTCGACTTTTGTAGAAGGAGTGTATCCATTGCCAAAATCAAATGCATCAGAGATAGAAGTGTTTATCCATGGGTTGGAGAAGCCGGGGAGGCGGGTGTGGCCAGTGAGGAGCTGCTGCATGGCGCCTTGCTTGATGAGGCGCTTTTTGGCTATCAGCTTATCCAATTCTGCTATCAAGGCATCAACATCACTCAATGCCTCAGCAATTCGCTCCTGCTCAGAAATAGATGGAATTGGGATAAGCATATCTCCTATCATTTCTTTTCTTACTGAATCTACAGAAGATTTTGCCGTCATGGAATGGACTCTATCATAAAAATTGTTTGAGAAAATCCAATAAAAATATTTCCCCAAAAGATTTTGACTAAAGTTATTAATGAGATAGACTCTTTGATGTACCTCAAACTTCCCATTTATATAATGAAAGACTTTACCCGTTCCCACCCCATCTCCTGCGGTTAAAACTGCCTCGCAATCAAAGGAATAGGAATTGGACTTCTCAATTTGTTGAGAACGCACAAAAAAGGATAAACTCCATTTTCGGATTTATCTTGCGTGTTTTTACTTCCTGTATTTATTGTGGTGAGCTCCTTTATAGGAGCGATTTCCCAATTCTCAGGAATATTTCCAATATCTGTATATTTGAATCTTGTCTCTTTCATTCCTTGTTTTCCTCTTTTTGGAGTAGGTAAAACATCTTTTGGCGCTCGATTTCTTCACGCAGTTGCTCCTTGGTGGGGAGATAGGTGAGATACTTTGAGGCAAAAAGTTGCTCATTGCCTTTTAGGACCGAGAATCGGGCAATGTCATCATCTGTGTCGGCGCAAAGTAATATACCGATGGTAGGATTATCCCCCTCGATACGGCGCAGTTCGTCAAACATGCGCACATACATATCCATCTGCCCGACATCTTGATGTGTGACCACAGAAGTTTTGAGGTCGAGCAGCACGTAGCATTTCAGATATATGTTATAGAACACCAAATCGATGAAATAGTCACGCTTTTCAGTATGGATATGATGCTGGCGCCCTACAAAAGCATACCCCTTGCCCATCTCCATCATGAATTGCTGGATATGGGAGAGTATGGCAGACTCAAGAGTAGACTCATGGTAATCACATTGTTGGCCCAATCCCAAGAATTCGGCCACAACGGGATTTTTGATGAACTCGAGCTTATCTTGCAAGGGAGCTGTAAGCCGTTGCATCTCTTTTCGTACACCCTCCTTGTCTTGAGTTTTGAGCATTCGATAGTAGTATTGGGAAGAGATATTGCGTTGGAGAGTACGCACACTCCAGCCTTCTTGAGCCGTGGCCTTGAGATACCATTCTCTTGCAGTAGGGTCATCGACTTGAAGTAATATCCGATAATGAGTCCATGTCAACTGGGAATTGAATTTTGGACTCACTGAGTCCAAAATCTCTAATCCTCCTTCTTTGTCTATTGAAGGTTGTCCATTAGAGCTGGTCTCAGAAGATTTTGGACTCACTGAGTCCAAAATCTTCTGAAACTCATTTGTGAAGCTTTTATAGAATCTTACATATTTATATAAAGAGCTGAAATCAAAGCCCTTACCATATTCCTTAGTGAGAACTCTACTTAATTCTTTAATTATTTTAGCTCCGTATTCAGCACGGTCGGCTCCTTTGAGCTCTTCTTGGGCTATACGTTTACCAAGAAGCCAATTGCGACGCACTAAGGAAAGGTCAGCGAGACGATAGGCTGTCTCTTTTGCCCATTCAATTATTTGGCGAGCATCGTTGATAAGCCCGACAGATATTATTTCTTCTTTCTTTTTCATAGCGCAAAGCCCATTTCTTGGAGGTGAGACCATACTTTGTTTTCTAGGGAGGAGACCTTAGCCTCGATTTCGGGGAGTGGGGTGGAATAGCGGTCGGCGAGGGCATTAAGCTCGGAGGAGAGGGCATGGGGCACCGACTGCATTAGGTAGAGGAGGCGAGCGCGAATGGCTGGGAGCCATTTGCGATGAATCACCAGTTGTTGAACCTCATCGAGATGTTTGCCCAGATAACTGTATTTCTCGAATATGGAATCGGTAAGTTGTTGCTCTTTTTCTTTCAGCTCCTTGTCGAGAGTTTTCTTGGCTTTCTCTAAAGCCTTGTATTCGGGAGTCTTTTTGATGCGAGCCGTCTCTTGCTTGATTTCATCTTCGTCGTCGAGCGAATCGGTGGCCTCTGAAATCAGCTGCTGCATGGCAGCGGCCTTTTCGTCGTATTTCTCCTTGAGGTCAAGGATAGCGGCATGTTCGGCTGAGAAGAATTCATTAATTACTTTTGATACTGGTAGCAGATCACATTCCAATTCAGTGTAATTGGAATTCTTCTTTTTGGCATTCAGAATGAGTATCCACCCATCCCGTGATACCATGTAGCAATCGTCCTGGAGAGTATCTTCCCAGTACTCCATCAACTTTTGATAGGCATCGTAGCCATCCACGAGCCTACTATCTCGGAGCATGGTATAGAGCAAGGCTTGGCTCCAACGCTCAATCACCTGCTTGGGTCTGCCACCCTTGCCGTAAGCCTCCATTTCTGGTAGCACCTGAGATTCCCACTCTTCGATGGCTTGGGCATATCTCTCTTTTTGCTCTTTGAAACTCAGATCCTTTTCAATCGCCTCGGAGGGATTTTCAACCACAGAGAAATATCCCTCTCGCTCGGGCATGGGCGAGAAAAGGGCATCGCGTAGCGAAGGACACGCATCCCAATAATGCTCCAACTGCTCGATGTCATGGGCTGGGATACCACCATGGAGGTGCGCATCGATGTCTTGCTGCACCTCAGTATCTGGAGCCGATACATAGCGTGGGATATTGAGGTTGTAATCATTCTTATCACGAATTTCCTCGATGGGCACAAACCGAGCGTAGTGAGGCACATTTTGGCGAGCATTCCAAGTATCGACAATGCGCTTGATGTCCTGTTCGCGCAGCCGATTCTTCGCTCCATCCTTGGTGTACCCATTCTTGGCATCGATGAAGAATATGCCTTGGCGATTGGCCGCGCCTTTCTTGTTGAGAATAAGGATAGAGGCTGGGATGCCAGTACCAAAGAAAACATTGGCTGGCAGCCCAATGATTCCCTCAATATAGCCATGGTCAACTATCCATTTGCGAATCACATATTCGGCATTGCCTCGGAATAGCACACCGTGAGGCAGAATGCAAGCGCCTCGGCCTGTTTCTGTCTTCATGGAATGAATCAGGTGAAGCAGAAAAGCGAAGTCGCCGCACTTGGCTGGAGGATAAAGGTTGGAGTTCCAACGATGATATTGGTCCTCTATGCCGGCATCGCCAAGCCATTGCTTAGTTGAGAAGGGTGGATTGGCTACGCAAACATCGAAGGTATCGATATTACCTCCCGTGACAAACTCGGGATGGTTGAGCGTATCGCCCTGCTCGATGGTGGCAAACTGCATGCCGTGGAGCAACATATTGAGTATGGCAAGAGAGGCTGTGGCATTATCCTTTTCTTGACCATAAGGAGTAGCACTATTGGGTGTCTCGTTGATTGCTCTGAGCAATAGGGAGCCAGAACCACATGTGGGGTCGTAGATAGTAGTGCTTGGCGAAGTGAACTCGTTTAGGCGAAGCACTTTAGCCATCACACGGCTCACCTCGGCGGGAGTATAGAATTGGCCTTTGCTTTTACCGCTTTGCTCGGCAAAATTCTTCATCAAATACTCGTAGGCATCTCCAAGGATGTCATCATCAGCCGAACGGTTTTGTGAGAAATCAAGATCGCTATCCTCGAATACTCCTATCAGTTTTGACAGGGTATCTGTCATTTGCTTTGGACTCCCAAGCTTAGCTGGATCATTGAAATTGGGGATGGTAAGTTTCTTGAGCAGATCGATATTTTCGGTCTTAATCTGTTCTAACTTCTTGTTTATGTTTTCGCCAATTGACTGGTTTCCCTTAAGGGCAACGAAGTCCTTGAATCGACAACCGTCAGGAATGATAAAAAGGCTATCGGGGTCGCTCTCCTTGTCACTCAGGTATTTCACGAACAGGAGAATCAACACATAATCCTTGTATTGACTGGCATCCATGGAGCCGCGAAGAGCATCGCAGGCGCTCCACAAGGTACTGTATATTTGAGATTTCTTTACTGCCATTTTTTCGGTTAAAGATTTGCTGAGGCGAGACGGTGAATTTCGTTGATATGGTCGGCTGTGCAAGCGTTGCCGCACAACTTCTTAAGACCTTGAATGCAAGCGAAACGAGAGCGAGGATTTTCACCTTTAAATCCCGCAAAGACCTTAGTGGCGAAGTAGACCTCCACCTTATTTATAAGCTCGACTGTCTCATTCTTATCCGTGAGTTTAGTCCATGCCTTGCGATTGTTCCAGAGCGACCGTGCAAAGGGAGTGGTAATCCCCTCAGGAGCTTTATTGACGCTCTTCATGGCTTTGAGCAAGTCAATAAGGTCGCGGATGCGCTTGGCTGTCTCATGAGTCTCCTGGTTGAGATCATCGATAATCTTTTGCAAACGCGCGGCGAAGTTGAGAGCTTGCTCTGGGTCGCGAGCATTCCAGTCGTTGATGACGGCACGGGCGCGAGCTTCGATTACTTCGGCTGCGGCCTTCTCTTTGCCGCCAGCGGCTTGGATAACCTTCTTGGTTTCTTCCTCGGTATCGCTTTCTGCGGTAATCAGGTCCAGGAATGAGAAATCTGCCGTTGGGGGTATTATGGTTTCGGCATCATCGGCACGGATAAACCGATCAAGCAACACGCGCATCTGCGGGTCGAATTGGCGCACATCAAACAAATCGCCTGACGCTTGCTTGACGCGAGCATTTAGATTAGCGGCCTCGGCCACAGTCTGGTGGATCTCTTTGGCTTGCTCCTCAGAATACCCGGCACGGAGTATGTAGTCGCAGAGGCTGGCGTAAGCGGCGCATAGGCCCTGGGTGATTTTGTAGAAAAGCTCACGCTGGGCTTTTTGTTCGGCTTCCATAGCCTTACGCTCCTCGGTGGTGAGGTCAAGAGGGATTTCTGGGCAGAAAAAGCGCACAACGTCATCGGCATTGGAAATGCCTTGGCTTTCCCAGTCCGCTTTCATATTTTGATAGGCTTGGAGCCAAAGGTTGAGACGCTTCTTGTTTTTAGTGATGGCATCTGTGAGCAGTTCATCAATATCGGCAGGGTCATATCCGCCGAGACCACCGTTGGCATCATTGAAGTTGGTGATAGCATCTTCAATCTTGTCAAACAGATGCTTGAAATCCACGATTAGGCCGAATTCCTTGTGTGAGAATATGGTTTGGCTTTCGGGGTCTTTGGGGTCAACCTTGAAATCCACGCCAAGGCGATTGACGCGGCAAATGGCTTGGAACAGGTTATGGTCGCGCATATCCTTATCTATATAGAGATAAGTGGCACTTGGCGCATCGAATCCAGTAAGTAATTTGTCAACCACGATTAGCAGTTTCATGCGCGAGGGCGATTGTATGAATTGGCGCTTGGCCCATGCCTCATATTCCTCGGCGGTCTTCACTCCAGCATCTGCATAGCTCTGCTTAGCCCATGCATTTTTGTACAGGAGAGCATTTTCTGCGCTGTCATCACCATCGCTAATCTTGCGCTTGTCATTATCGGATGGGGTGTAACTGGTGACAACTGCACATTTGCCTTTCAGGAACTGGTTGCCGCTGTTCTTGGTGAAAAATTCGTAATAGCGGTAGGCCGATTGGATGTCACCAGCCACGAGCATAGCATTGCACCAATCCTCACTGAGGGGATACTGCGCCATATCGTCGAGGATTGAATAGCCGATGCGCTCGATGCGTTCGCTGCAAGAATACACATTCTTTAGCGTGGCCCACCGGTCTTCGACTGCTTTCTTGTTCTCCTCGGTGACACCGCTCAGTAGCTGCTCTTTCTTCTCATTGAGCTTTTCTTGATTGGGTATTTGTTGCTCCACATCGCGAGCCTCGTATTGTAGGTCGAGAATTACTTTGTCATCGACAGCCTCCTTGTGGAGATATTTGTGGATAAACTCACCGAAGCGATGGCGGCTTTCATTCTTAATTGATGTGTAGGACTGGTAACCTCGCTTCTTATCATCATGAAGCAGGGGTGTGCCAGTGAAACCGATAAACATCACATCTTCACCCATTATGGCTCGCATCGCCTCGTGTAGGCGACCCGACTGGGTGCGATGGCACTCATCCACAAATACGAATTTGTGGGTGCCTTTGGCCTTGAATTTGCCACCGAATTTGGAATTGACCAGCGTGGTGAGTTCTTTGAGATACGCCTCCAAAGGAATCGGTGCATCGTCATCGCCAATTATCTCTTTGCCAGTCTTGGGGTCAATGTGGCGCCCGAATTTGTGGATAAGAGAACAGACAAGCCACTCGGTCCCTCCATGCAGCACATTGAGCAAGTCATCTGAGGTTTTAGCCCGATAGATTGCTCCCGATGTCTTAGTAAAAGTATTTGCAATCTGTATATCCAGCTCGGTGCGGTCTGTGATAATCAGCACACGCGGATTCTCAAAGTTGCGTTGGATATACTTAGCCAGCCACACCATCGTAAGACTCTTGCCCGAGCCTTGGCTGTGCCAAATCACACCACTGGCCTTTTCGGCTAAGCGCGGCATGGCAGCTCTCAGAGCGTGGAATTGGTGAGGACGCATTACCTTCTTGGTGCCCCCATCATCGATTACGCCATAGCGGAAAAACTGCATGAAAGCAGTTTTGTCGAAGAAATCAAGATAGCTCTCGCGGTCGGAGGGGAGAGTGCCAACCTGATGATTGTCTTTCTTCCACGGTGTCCAGAATTTGGCCGGAGTAAGTATAGTGGCATACTTGAATCCATTGAGGTCCTTGTCGCCAGTGCCATTTGAGGGATTGGCGGCGATTGTGAATTGCACCGTGGTGAAGAACGATGGAATTAAGTCAATCTCATTTGACAGATGCTGCTTGATGCCCTCCGATAGGGAAACAGTGCTGCGCTTAAGCTCGATGACCGCTAAGGCTATGCCATTGACGTACACCACAATGTCGGGACGGCTGTGCTTGCCAGTGAGAGGGTCAATATAACTGACCTCTTCGGCTATAGCGAAGCGGTTGGCCTGTGGATTGGCAAAGTCGAAAAGCGCGACATTCTCGTGCGGCTTGTCGGGAGAGGGCTGGATAGGGATATGGGTAATCAGTGTCTCGTAGAGGCTGTTGTTGGTGTCAAGAAGCACACCCTTCTTGCTATCGGTAAGGAGGGCTTCTTTCTTAACCTGAGATATGGCCTCCTCGATCTGAGTAGGAGTGTATTTTTTGGCATCCGTTAGGAAGCTACGCAATTCCTCTTCGCAGATGGGAGAATTGACCTCACCGTTTTTGCGGCATTTGTCCTCTTGGCCGTATTGCCATGAGCCAAGATAGGTGTAACCAAGCTCCTGTTGAAATAGCTTGATCACCGTGTCTTGGTATTTGCGCTCTTTGGCGGATATGTATGGATTGTTGGTCATACTACGACAGGGAATTCGTTTAGTTCTTCTTTCAGTTTCTCCCAGCCCGGCATATAGGTGTCGAGGAGACGGTAAAAGCGGTCGGAATGGATGCGCTCTATGAGGTGCATAACCTCATGTGCCACTATGTACTCGATGCAGCAGACGGGCTTTTTGGCCAATTCGACATTGAATATAATGTGGGATTTGGCTTGATTGCAACTACCCCAACGCTGTGGCATCGATTTCACTTCCCATTGAGGAATTGGGAGGTTGAGCCGCCAGCACCAACGCTCAACCAAATTGGGAAGCAGTTCCTGTAGGCGCTCGCGATACCATTTCTTAAGCACAGTCTCGATTTGGCTTTTGCGATTGCCAGCTACCACGAGATAGTCGCCCTCGATGTAAGCTCTAGGAAAGGCGTGGGGGTCAACAATCACTCGCAGGCGGTAAAGGTCACCTTTGTAGTAATGGGCTTCGCCGCTTACGTATTCTCGGGGAGGCTGGATGTTGTGGCTCATTAAGGATTCACGCTTCTCGATCAGCCATACCCATTTGGAGAGGATGAACAGACGGATCTGCATCTCGCTCGACGCCATGGGTGCGCTGAGATGTACACGGCCATCTGGCGGATAAACCGACAGGTGCATGTGCTTGATGGGCTTTCGCTCTATCTCGATTTGGAGTCCGTTGATTTCGATGGTATTTCCCATTGCTGTGTCTGCGTGAATGATTATAGTGCAAATCTACGAAAATTATTTAGAATAATGAGTGAATTTGAGGGAAAATTTTTTAGCTCGCCCCCTTTGGGGGCTCTGAGCGGATGGGGATTAGTCTAGTCCCTGCATTCCCTACGGTCATGCAGGGTTACGGTTAGCTCGCCCCCTTTGGGGCTTTGTCGTTGGGAGGCTAAATGAAACAACCCCTAACGGGGTAGCAGGTGCGGGCGGCAAGCGAAAGGCTAAAT
The DNA here is from genome assembly GCA_020860445.1 of Bacteroidales bacterium. Lineage (GTDB taxonomy): Bacteria > Bacteroidota > Bacteroidia > Bacteroidales > Muribaculaceae > CAG-873. The sequence goes on from JAJBUH010000225.1 coordinate 11,183, forward strand.
GAAATAACCCCTAACGGGGTTGGGATGGCGGCAAGCCTAATGCTAATGAAACAACCCCTAACGGGTAGCAGAGAATAAAAAATCCCCCAGCGGAGGCTGGGGGATGGTACGCCCGTACGGAGTCGAACCGTAATCGATGGAACCGGAATCCATAATTCTATCCATTGAACTACGGGCGCCTGTGAGAGTTGGTGCCTCTAAAGGCAGTGCAAAGTTACGATTTTATTTTGAATTATCATAGGTGTAGAAGAAAAAATTTGTCATAGCATAGAATATCATTTTTTACTTGAGAGCCGTGCTACGCACTCTTATTAAATGATAGGAAGTTACGAAAACCACACATTCCGTGCTACGCACTCCATGTGTGGTTAACAGACAAGGATCGTGCTACGCACTGCCATGCGGTAGAAAACTGTATAAACGTGCTACGCACTCCATGTGTGGTTAACGGACAAGGGTCGTGCTACGCACTGCCATGCGGTAGAAAACTGTATAAACGTGCTACGCACTCCATGTGTGGTTAACAGACAAGGGTCG
>JAJBUH010000009.1 GCA_020860445.1 Bacteroidales bacterium
GCCCCCAGCGGAGCCCCCAAGCCCCCTAAAGGGGAGCGACTAAGAAAGGTTAGCCCCATAACCCCCTAAAGGGGGAATTACGGAAGCCCCCAGCCCCCTAAAGGGGGAGTTACTATGATGGAACAATGATATAACAATAGAATTTATGACAACTTTTTCATACAACCATAAACATACACATTCTCACAGCAACTCCCCCTTTAGGGGGCTGGGGGCTTCCTTCTGCTCATTCTCTTGGCTTTGACGGCACGGGGCCAAGAGACGCGCAAGCTCACCCTGAGCCAAGCTATCGACATTGCCCGTGAGGGCAGTGTCGATGCGGCAGTTGCTATCAATCAGCTGCGCAGCAGCTATTGGGAATATCGCACCTATCGCGCCCAGTATCTGCCCGAGGTCAACTTTACGGCTACGCTGCCTACCTACAACAAGCGATACAGCGCCTACCAGCTCACCGATGGCACCTACACCTTTGTGCGCGACAATTATCTGGGTCTGAGCGGCGCTCTGTCGATTGACCAGAATATACCCCTCACCGGCGGTACTCTCTCGCTCCAAACTTCGCTCGACTTCCTGCGCCAGCTCGACAGCGGTGCGCAAAATCGCTACATGTCGATTCCTGTGGCGTTGACCCTGAGCCAACCGATATTCGGCGTCAATACTCTGAAATGGGATAAGAAGATCGAACCGGTGCGCTACCGCGAGGCTCAGGCTGCCTATCTCGAGGCCACTGAGCAGGTGGCAATGAGCGCTATTAGTTATTATTTCAACTTGTTACTTGCCAAGGTATCAGTGGAAGTGGCCGAGCAAAACCTCGACAACGCCGTGCGCTTGGCCGAAGTGGCAAAGGTGCAGCGCAATATGGGGCGCATCAGCAAGAACGATTCGCTGCAGATGGAGCTCAATGTGTTGGATGCCCGCAGCACTCTGACCTCGGCGCAAAGCACATACAAGAGCTCGATGTTTAATCTCCGTTCTTTCTTGGGATTTGAAGATGATGTAGTGATTGAGGCCGAGGTGCCTGAGCATATCGAGTTTGCCTTAGTTGACTATGATGATGCGCTGCAAAAAGCACTTGAATACAATGATTTCTCGCTCAACATACGCCGTCGACAACTCGAGGCTGACTACAGCGTGGCGCAAGCCAAGGGCAATCTGCGCGAAATCACCCTCTATGCTCAATTTGGATATACTGGCACTGGACAGACATTTAAGGCCGCTTATGACCCATTGAAGGATAATCAGGTAATACAACTTGGAATTCAAATCCCATTGCTTGACTGGGGCAAGCGCCGAGGACAAGTCAAGGTGGCAGAGAGCAATCGCCAATTGGTTGAGGCCCAGTTGCGTCAGGAGGCTATGAATTTCCGCCAGGATCTGTTTATCCTCGTTGAGCGATTCAACAACCAGCAGCAACAAGTGCTGCTGGCTGAGGGAGCCAACGACATCGCTGGTCGCCGCTATGCGACCAATGTCGAGACCTTCGTCCTGGGGCGCATCTCGACCCTCGACCTCAATGACTCGCAGGTCAAAAAAGACGAGGCCCGAAGCGACTACATCTACCAGCTCTATTACTATTGGTATTACTACTACCAGCTGCGCAGCCTCACCCTCTGGGACTACGCCCTCGGTACCAACATCGATGCCGACTTTGACCGCCTCATCAAAAACTAAATCCAGAATCGTACCAAATGGTTAGTCTTTTTGGTACGATTTCTTGCGTTTTTTAGAACTTAAGTTAGCAGATAATGGGATTTTCGCTATCTTTGCAATAAAATTTAAGACTGCTATGAAAAGAGTAAATGCTATAGTAGGGATGATGGCGTTGGGAGCCATTGTTGCTGGAGCTGTGAATCCTTATCTGCCGCTTTGGGAACATATCCCTGATGGCGAGCCCTATGTGTTTGAAGACCCTGACCAACCTGGGCAATACCGAGTGTATATTTATGGATCGCACGATTCATTGGAGACAGAATATTGCGGCAAGGAACAAGTGGTATGGTCGGCTCCGGTGGATGATCTCAGTGACTGGCGATACGATGGCGTGATTTTCGAGTCGAAAGTCGATGCTAATGGCGAAGGTCTCCACGATGACGATTCTGGCGATGTGCTATATGCTCCGGATGTAGCATTGGTCACAGGGCGCGATGGCACAAAGACCTACTATCTTTACCCCAACAATCAGGCTGAGGGCCGCAATGGCATGATTGCTAAGAGCGACCGCCCCGATGGGCCTTTTGTGGTGTGCAATTGGGATGAAGAGAATCCCCAAGCTGCCGATGGCGTATTGGGATTTGACCCAGCAGTCTTTGTCGATGACAATGGCCGCGTCTATGGCTATTGGGGTTTTGGCGAGAGCTGGGGAGCCGAACTCGATCCCGCGACTATGGCAACTATAAAACCGGGCACAAAAGCCAAGCACAATTTGGTGAGCGGAGTGGATCAGCCTGGCGTAGGCAGATTCTATGAAGCCTCATCGATGCGCAAAATCAAGGACAAATACGTGCTGATTTACAGCCGCATGACAGCCGATGACGAGTTCGGATTGCCGAGGAGCAATTATACTTTGGCTTACGCTTATGCCAACCATCCTCTGGGTCCTTTCACTTATGGCGGCACTATCATCGACGGCCGAGGGCGCACCACACTGCCAGATGGCACTACCGTACCAACAGCCCATCCTAACGGCAACACTCATGGCAGTATTTGTCAGATAGGCGACCAGTGGTGGGTATTCTATCATCGCCAGTCGGGCACTGATGAATATTCTCGCCAGGCCATGGTAGCTCCAATTGATGTGCAAGTCACTACAGGCCTCAAAGGAAAGGTCAAGATTTCAGAGGCCGAATATACATCCGAGGGATTTGACATCGAGGGCTTGGCTCTTGACAATTCCTACCCTGCAGCCATTGCTTGCTACTATGTAGGGCCCAGTGCAGCATGGGAAGAATGGCCCAATTATAAGTTCAGCGGCAGCTATGTGCAACCCACTCGCTACTATGGCGACCCCGATGAGGCACCGTCTGATATCGAACTGATGAGCAATCCAGTGATTAACAATACCGCTGGTTCGACTGTAGGCTACAAGTATTTCAACTTCGCCACTGCGCCGGCTGATGAGATGACCCTAATGATGGCCATCAAGCCTCTGGGCCAAGAGGCAACCGTGACTGTATTGGCAGGAACCCCAATTATTGAACAGGGTGGCGTAAAACTCGGCGAGGTAAAGATCGCAGCCTCTGATCCTCAGACTCCCATCATAAAATATGCTCAGATGAGTGGATTCTCTTCGCTTGAGGGAAAGCAGCCGATATTCTTCCTATTCGATTCGCCAGTCAAGGGTGAATCTCTGTGTGATTTCTTCTCATTTGGATTCCAGGAATGAAAATTCTCGTAATTGACGACGATCCTGCCATCCGCCAGTCGCTGCAATTGGTGCTACGGCGCAGCGGTTATGAGTGCATCTTGGCTTCAAATCCCGCTCAAGCCATAGAGGCCGTGCGCACCTCGGTGCCCGATTTAGCCCTTATGGATATGAACTTCACCGCCTCGGTGAGCGGAGAAGAAGGCCTTGAGCTACTACGTCGAACCAAGGTGTTGGCTCCTGATATGCCAGTGATTCTCATCACTGCTTGGGGGAGCATCCCCTTGGCGGTCGAGGGTATGCGTCTCGGCGCGGCTGATTTTGTGACTAAGCCTTGGGCAAATACCGAGTTGTTGCGCCGCATCTCTACCATATTGTCGCTCAAGACTCCTCAAACACAAGAAGTACCGACGGCTGATTTTGACCGCTCTGGCATCATTGGCAATAACGAAGAGCTCCAGGATGTCTTGGCTATGGCGGCTCGCGTGGCCCCAACAGATGCATCGGTGTTGATACTCGGTGAAAATGGCACGGGCAAAGAGCTGATTGCCGAGGCTATACATCACAATAGCCAAAGACGCGACAAACCTTTTGTCAAGGTCAATCTGGGCGGCATCAGCCAGTCGCTATTTGAGAGCGAGATGTTCGGACACAAAAAGGGAGCCTTTACTGGAGCCATCGCTGATCGCATAGGTCGATTTGAGATGGCCGATGGCGGCACAATCTTCTTGGATGAAATAGGAGAACTTGATCTGGGGAGCCAAGTAAAACTGCTGAGAGTGCTTCAAGAACATACCTTTGAGCCTCTGGGCGACAGCCGCACTCGTCGCACCGATGTGAGAGTGATTTGTGCCACAAATGCTCCGCTTGAGCAGATGGTTAAGGAAAAGACATTTCGTGAAGACCTCTTTTACCGCATCAATCTCATTACTCTTACATTGCCCTCACTGCGGCGCCGCAGCGATGATATACCAGCCCTGGTAGATTATTTCGCTGGCAAAGCCTCGGCGCGAATGGGACGGAAGACTCCGCGCTTTACTGCTGCAGCATTGCGCAGATTGTCGGCGTTGCCGTTTCCTGGCAATGTGCGTGAGTTGTCTAATTTGGTTGAGCGCATACTTATTCTTAGCCCAGGGCCAGTGATAGATGAGGCCGACTTAACACCCTGTCTGCCTGTGACACAACCCCAGAATGACCAAAGCCTTGAGAGCATCGAAAATCAGCGTATTCTTGATGCCATGCACCGCAGCGGAGACAATGTCACCAAAGCAGCAGCCATCCTCGGCCTCAGCCGCCAAGCCCTCTACCGCAGACTACAGAAAATGAAATATGCGCCTTAGCCACATATTTGTCATATTGATAGTGATTTTGCTCGCCTTGTGCGGGCTGCTGGTGTCGCTGGCCCTGCGCGAGCGCATGGTGATGCTGTATGTGGTCGAGGGGTTGATTGGAGTTTGCATTGTATTTGTGCTCCTATTCTATTTCAGGTTGGTAAGGCCCATGCGCACTATGGTGACAGGCCTCGACTTGCTGCGCGAACAAGATTTCAGCAGCCGCTTGCGCTATGTGGGCCAATATGAGGTTGACAAGATAATTGATGTGTTCAATCCTATGATGGAGGCTCTGAAGCAGAGTACTCTGAAGATGAAAGAGCAGAGGCACGTGTTCGACCAGGTATTTAAAGCCTCGCCCATGGGCATAGTGATGATTGATGCTGAGGGGCAAGCCGTGTCCAATCCTGCCGCCAAGAAGATGATAGGCGATGAGCAGAGCGAATTGTCGCAAAAATTGCGGCAATTGCCTATTGGCACAAGCGAGGTGGTGCGTCTGCCCAATGCCGAGGTGTATCGCTGTTCGCATTTGTCGTATATGGATGCTGGCTACGCACACTCATTCTATCTGATTGAGAGTATCACCTCGGTGGTGGGATTGGCAGAGCAACGCGCTTATGAAAAGGTAATCCGCACCATGGCCCATGAGGTGAACAATACGGTTTGCGGAGTAAACTCCACACTTGAGGCCGTGGGTATGGTGATGGAGGAAATGCCCGATGCGCAGGATATGGCCGAAGCCGTTGAGGCTTGCCAGCAGCGCACCTCAGCCTTGAGCGATTTTGTCACTCGCTACGCATCGATTGTCAAGGTGCCTCAGCCCGAACTGGCAGAGACCTCGGTCAAAAATTTCGTAGAGGGCCATCAATTGTTTTTGGAGACAATGTGCCGCCAAAGCAGCGTAGAAATGTCGCTCCGTAGCGATGGTGATTTTACTGCTCAAATCGATGCCTCGCTCTTTGACCAGGCCCTAATCAATATCATCAAGAATGCAATTGAGAGTCCTGGCACCGCTCAGGTAACCATAGAAATCGCTGCCGCAGAACGTCGCCTGTCGGTGATCGACAATGGCCAGGGCATCTCTGATACCGCAGCGCATCAGATTTTCTCTCCCTTCTTTACTACCAAGCCCTCAGGCCAAGGCCTCGGTCTGATGCTCGTTCAGCGCATCCTCTCCGACCACTCCACCCAATTCTCTCTCTCCACCTCTCCCCTCGACCACCTCACTCGCTTCTCCATCATCTTCCCATAATCCTCCAAGTGTTAACTCCACTGAACACTTTTCAACCAAATCTGTTAACTCCACTGAACAGATTTTACCCAAAATCGTTCAGTCGAGTTAACAAATTTGGGGATTAAGTTGTAAAATCCAGAAAATTTCCCTAATTTTGTGGTCTCAAAAATATCTAAAACAATGGAAGCCTTATTTGAGCGTCAAAAGCGATTGCTACAACTCACCCCCACTGAAATAGTGAGGCCTCTGATGCAAACAATCAATTGGAATCGACAGCTGATTTCAATCAGAGGAAGCCGTGGAGTGGGAAAAAGTACGTTGATGAAACAGTACGTAAAGCTAAATTATGGACTGGATTCCCAAGAGGTCCTTTATTGTCTCCTCGACAATGTGTATTTCACTCAACACTCTATATTAGAGTTGGCCGAGCGTTTCTCAATGATGGGTGGGAAGCATCTATTGTTGGATGAGGTGCACAAATATCTTGGCTGGAGCCGAGAAATAAAAGAAATTTATGATAACTACCCGTTATTGAAGGTTACTATCAGTGGTTCTTCCTTGCTCAACATCCTAAATGCTGATGCCGATTTATCCCGCCGTTGTCGACCCTATCACATGCCAGGATTGTCATTCAGGGAATACCTAAAGTTTTATCATGATTTAGACTTTCCATCCTACACTCTTTCAGACATTGTAGACCATCCCTCTGAAATTTGTGCAGCAGTGATAGAAAAAATCCCTCCCGTAAAACTCTTTAAGGAGTATTTGGAGGTGGGATATTATCCGTTTTTTGACGGTAACAAGGAGGATTATAAGATTCTTCTGGAGAACTCTGTAAACTATATTCTGGAGCAAGAATTGCCAGCTCTAAGATCTGTAGAGATAGCGTATGTGAGAAAGATCAAGGCATTGCTTCGCCACTGCGCATTGTCCGGCCCCTACGAAGTGGATATCACAAAATTGTCGCGAGCTTTGGAGATAAGCCGCAACACTGTGTTGACATATTTGGAATATCTATCTGAGGCAGAATTGCTCAATTTGTTGTATTGCGATGCAAATTCGATGAAGAAAATGCAAAAGCCCGACAAGATTTTTTTACAGAATCCTAATCTGCTGTTCATTTATTCTCAGCTGTCAAAGGACAATGTAGGGACTCTGGGAGAGACCTTTGCTGTAAACCAACTGAGCCGAAATCACACTGTAGAATACTCAAAGGTAAAGGGTGATTTCCTTGTGGATGGCAAATACCTATTTGAGGTTGGAGGAGAAGACAAGGGATTTGACCAAATTGCCGACATTCCCAACTCCTTTGTTCTGGCCGATGACCGTGAGTGGGCAGTAGGTCACAAGTTACCCCTTTGGCTCATCGGCCTTGAAAGCGATTGTTAACTCCACTGAACACTTTGGGGCTAAATTTGTTAACTGGACCGAACAGATTTGGGCCAAATCTGTTAACTGGGCTGAACACATAAGGGCAGGGGGCCAGAATCGCAGCCGATTCTGGCCCCCTGCCGATTGATGGGGGGGGAAGGGTTATTGTAGGAGTTCGAGGAATTGGTCTTCGTTGATGATGGGGACGCCGAGGGCTTGGGCTTTTTCGAGTTTGGCGGGGCCCATGTTTTCGCCGGCGAGGACAAAGGTGGTCTTCTTGGAGATGGAGCCAGAGTTTTTGCCGCCGTTGAGTTCGATCATCTTCTTGTATTCGTCGCGGCTGTGCTTGGCGAATACGCCCGAGATGACGATGACCTTGCCAGCCAGTTTGTCGCTCTTGAGACTCTCGTCCTCCTCTTCCATAGCGAGCTGCACGCCAGCCTTGCGCAGACGCTCGATGATCTCGCGATTGATGGGCGAGGCGAAATACTCGATGATGCAGCGAGCCAACACGCCGCCTACATCCTCGATGGCGCATAGTTCCTCCTCGGTCATATTCATCAAGCGGTCGATTGAACGGCACGAGCGAGCAATCTTCTTGGCTGTTGTTTCGCCCACGTAGGGGATTGAGAGGGCATACAATACGCGCTCGAATGGCACCTTCAGCGAATCCTGAATGCCCTTGAGCAAGCGGTCGGCCGACTTCTCGCCAAAGCCCTCAAGAGTAAGCAATTGCTCGCGAGTCAGGGTATAGAGGTCGGCGATATTATGCACGAATCCAGCCTCGAAGAGGGCATTGGATATCTCCTCGCCGATGCCATCGATATTCATCATGCGGCGCCCCACGAAATGCTCGACGCGGCCAGTAATCTGAGGGGGACAGCCGTATTTGTTGGGGCATATCCAGGCGGCTTCGCCGTCTTTGCGCACCAGCGGACTGCCGCAAGCGGGACAGTGAGTGACAAATATCACCTTCTTGGCGTCGGGTTTGCGTGCCTCGAGGTCAACGCCTACGATCTTGGGAATGATTTCGCCACCCTTCTCGACATAGAGCATGTCATGCTCGTGGATATCGAGCTGGTCTTGCATTATGTCTTGGTTGTGCATCGATGCGCGCTTTACCATAGTGCCTGACAATAGCACAGGCACCAGATTGGCGACCGGGGTGATGATGCCCATACGTCCCACATCGAATGACACGAATTTCAATTCCGTGCAAGCCCTCTCTGCCTGGAATTTATAGGCTATGGCCCAACGAGGCGACTTTGCAGTGTAGCCCAGGTTGAGTTGCTGCTGCAGAGAGTTGACCTTGAATACCAAGCCGTCGGTGGCAACTGGGAGTTCGCGGCGAGCCGTGTCCCAATATTTGATGTATTCGTCGACCTCCTTCATGTCATGGAGGATTTTCATCTGGTCAGGCACCTTGAATCCCCAACGTTTCACAGCCTCCATGTTGCCATAGTGGGTGGCCGAGGGCAGATTCTCTCCGAGCAAGTAATAGAAATAAGCATCAAGATGACGCTGAGCTACAATCTTGGGGTCTTGCAGCTTGAGAGTGCCGGCAGCGGCGTTACGAGGATTGGCAAATAGGGGCTCTTCGTTGAAGGCACGCTCAGCATTGAGTCGTTCAAATTCCTTCCAAGGCAGCAACACTTCGCCTCGCAGTTCGAAAATTTCGGGCCAGTCGCCGGGAGCGAGCTGCAGAGGTATGCTGCGGATAGTTTTGATATTATCGGTGACCACATCGCCGCGCTCGCCATCGCCGCGCGTCACGGCTCTCACCAAGCGTCCATGCTCGTAGATAAGCGAGATGCTCGTACCATCAAATTTCATTTCGCCCACCAGGTCGCTTTCTTGTCCGGCCAGGGCGCGCTCGGTGCGCTCGACCCATTGGTCGACCTCCTCGACCGAGTAGGTGTTCGACAGCGACAGCATGGGGTGTAGGTGTTCGATTTGCTCAAACTCCTTAGTGAGGTCTGAGCCCACGCGGTGGGTAGGCGACAGGGGGTCGTCATATTCCGGGTGCTCCTGTTCGAGTTTTTCGAGTTGCTTGAGCAACTGGTCGAAGTCGTAGTCGGAGATATCGGGCTGGTTTAGCACGTAGTATTTATGGTTGTGAGCGTTGATTTGGTCTCTTAGCTCTCTTATTTGCTTCTCGATGGCATCCATAACTATATTATAAAGAGGTCATATAAAAATAGAAACGCTTATCTGACTACAAAGTTAACAAAAATAATGGTTCCTCTTTGGGGTAAAAGGAAAATTTTGTAATTTTGTAAAAATATTTGTAATGCCATGTTGATACTATACAGAATATACCAATTCACGATATACTGGCCCATACTGCTTGTGGCCACAATCCTGACCGCTTCGCTTACCATCATCGGCAGCGCCCTGGGCTGGGGCCGCAGCTGGGGATATTACATCCCGAGGCTTTGGGCCAAGCTATTCTGCTGGCTCACCTTTGTCAAGGTCACGGTCAAGGGACGCGAAAATGTCGAGAAGGGCAAGAGCTATGTGTTCGTGGCCAATCATCAAGGCGCCTACGATATCTTTGCCATCTACGGTTATCTTAATCACCAATTCCGCTGGATGATGAAGAAGAGCCTCGAGAAGATACCCCTCGTTGGCTATAGCTGCCGCGTGTCGGGACAGATCTATGTTGACAACTCATCGCCATCGGCCATCCGCGAGACCATGGAGGATGCCAAGAAGCAGTTGGCCGGAGGGATGTCGGTGGTCGTCTTCCCCGAGGGTTCGCGCACCTTCACTGGCGCAGTGGGCCGCTTCAAGCGCGGAGCCTACACGCTGGCCATGGAGTTTAACCTGCCCGTGGTGCCAATCACCATCGATGGCGCATTCAAGGTGATGCCTCGCACCGCCAAACTGCCTCATTGGGGCCATATCACCCTCACTATCCACAAGCCCATCGAGCCCGGCGACGAAGGCCACGACCTCAACCGCCTGATGGAAGACAGCCGGAATGCCATCCTCTCCTCACTTTAGCAAGACGTAATTCATAGGCATGTTAAAAATGAACTTAGGTCAAGTATATACTAAAGCAGAGATAGCTGACTTTATGGTAAGTCTGTTTTCTTTAGAAAACGGTTCCCTAGTCCTTGACCCTTGTTTTGGTCATGGAGCATTTTTGAATGCACTGTTAAAGAAGGGAGGTTATATAATAGAAGGTATAGAGATTGATCATAAAAGTTATGAATACTGTAGGAAAAATTTTTCAACTGAATGTATTCTTACCTGTGGTGATTTCTTTTCCCTTCCTCCTGTTCAAAAGTATGATGGCATAATCATGAATCCGCCCTATATAAGACATGAAGAAATTGATGATTTATCTGAATTTTATGGTATAAGTAAGGCGAGATTGAAGAATAAAATATTGCATAAGTTAGATGCTAAGGCTAATTTGTATATGTACTTCATCCTCTATGCTTTACAGCTATTAAAAGAGGGTGGGGAATTGGTGGCAATTTTCCCGAATAGTTGGGAAAAAGCAAGGAGTGGGAAGAATTTTATAGATACATTGTCTTCTTATGGCTCAATCACTGAATATATTAGAGTTGAAGGTTCCCCTTTCGAGGGAAATCCTCTGGTTGAGGTTTTGATCCTAAAAATCGTGAAAGGTGAGAGTTCCATTATGAAGGAAAATGTGTTGTCTGAGGTAGCAGGAATATGGCATATTGAAGAACTTCAAGAAAGCTCATGTTCCTACAACACTACTTCTTCTCTTATGTCAAATATTACCCAATTGAAAAATTTGGCAAAAATACGTCGTGGTATTTCTACAGGATGTAATGAAATTTTTATAAATGCCCCATTGTTTGATAAGAGAAACTTCGTACCAATTGTGAGCTCTCCAAAAGATATTACTGGCTACTCTACTGCAGGAGCTCGTACGGATAGTTATCTCAAGATATTACCAGAGGATATATTAGAGGAAGAGATTCAATCATATCTCAATAATTGTGAATTGCATATTCAAGAAAGTAGGTATCCCAAATCTTTATATGCTTTAATAGAATCTCACAAACCTTGGTATTTCTCTCCCCCTCTTGTCAAGGGCGTGATCATTTTCCCATATATAATAAGAACATCGTTTAGATTCATAATGAATGAAAGTGATTATTATGTTCGAGATAATTTCTATTCAATCAATCCCTATGAGGATAGGTGGTTGTTAATGGCTCTATTGAATAATTATTATGTATGGTATAATTTGGAGACCATAGGTAAAACTTATGGTAATGGTCTATTAAAGATCCAAAAATATGATGTAGACAATCTGGTTATTATAAATCCAGTTGTCATTTCTGTGGAAGATAAGAATAGATTACAAG
>JAJBUH010000188.1 GCA_020860445.1 Bacteroidales bacterium
TATAGTTAACAGACAAGATTCGTGCTACGCGCTATTTGATTCAGGGGTAGGCAGCGCTATTTGGTTCAGGGGATTGCAGCACTATTTGATTTGGGGAGAAGGCAGCCCTATTTGATTCAGGGGTAGGCAGCACTATTTGATTCAGGGGATTGCAGCACTATTTGATTCAGGGGATTGCAGCACTATTTGATTTTGAGGCGGAGGGAAGGGGTGGAGGAGAGGAGGGCGGTGAGGCGCTGATTGGGGATGGGATGGGCGATAAAGGCGGGCAGGGGTGGGATGATGATGTCACCGGTCTTGATAGTGGCTATGCGAGTGGCCTCGGCAATCGAGGCCACAAGGGCTTGGCGCCAATCGTCAGTGCCAATAGTAAATGACTCAGTAATATCGCCGAGCGACCACTCAGCATGTATGTCCCCCTCAGGCACCACCAACCACTGCCCAGTGGTAACCGCGCTGTCCATAATCGACCACCAGCCCGGCATTGTACCCTCAGTGTGGCCGCGCCGCCTCGGCGCAAGGCAGTGTGGCTGCGCCGCCTCGGCGCAAGGCAGTGTGGCCGCGCCGCCCTCGGCGCAAGGCAGTGTTGCTGCGCCGCCCTCGGCGCAAGGCAGTGTGCCCTCTACTGGCCGCAGCACAGCTACCGCTCCGTAGGCGTCGACATAGCGCATGGCGAATTTCTCGGCCACATTCTTACCGAGGCGCTCGATGCGGAATGCGATTCTGCCCTCAATTGACCACTGTCCCCAGTCGGGCACAAATAGAGGCATCACATCGCGGCCCACCGCTGAATCGCACACCGCCTCAATACCATTATTAAAAATTATTATTTTCACAATTACCAACTGATTATTTTTAGTTAAAGAACCACTGATTTTCACAGATTTACACAGATTCCAATCAGGAATTAAGAATTATCTGTGTAAATCTGTGAAAATCAGTGGTTCCTTTTTATCTTTAGTTAATTTTCTGTGGTTCCTTTTGCTTTGCGGTCACGGTGCGGCGACGGCGATGCGGCGAGAGGCGGTCTCGTAGGTGGTGCCATCCTCGGTGATTGAGGCACGGAAGAGATAGATGCCGCGTGGCACGCGACGGCCCGATGAATCACACAGATCCCAGGTCACGGGAGCCGAGGTGAACATATCGCTCGGACCCGACACTGTGCCGCTCCAAATCGGACGGCCCAGCAGATTGTAGACCGAGACAGTAACTGTCAGGTTAGAATCCGGGCGGTCGTGGCTGATGTAGAAGTTGGCCTCGGTGATAGCCGGATTGGAATCGGTGTACACCTCAAAGATGGTGGGCGAGAGATTCTCAACCACAGTGAAATAGATATCCTGCGAGGCTGAATTGCCCGAGGTATCCCATACGCGCAGACGCAGAGTGTGTCCGCCCGTGGTCAGATCCTCAAACGGATAATTGATTGTGCCAGAGGCCGAACCGTCAGATGCCGGAGTATAGTAGAGTGACACATCGGTGTATGTCTTGGTGTCGTCAAGCACGAGTGTCATCTGGTGGCCGATGCCGGCGGTCGACAGGTTGATGCCAACATCGTCGCTGATTTCGGCTATCGCCATCGGCGAAGTATTGACCTTGTCGCCCGACTTGAATGAGCTATGATTCATCACAAACGATTCAATCACCGGTGCAATGCTGTCGACCGGAGCCTCCTCATCGAGGCCGTAGACATAGAAGTCGCGGTTAACGCCCACTGCCTCCTCGCCAGTAGTGGAGTCGTAAGCCATCATATTGAGCGTGGCCTCGCGGAAATTGTCGGCGATTTCGCTCGGCATGGAGATGTCAAGTGAGAAGCGTCCGCTCTCAACCTTACCTACGCCGCTGAACAGTATGTCGCCGTGCTGCTCAAAGGTTATCTGCACATTGCCTTCGGTGGCGCCAAGGGTAGTAGTGCTCTTTTCGGCATCGTAGAGCGAGACCTCGATTGTGCCGTTGAAATCCTCAAGCACTCCGCCGAGGGGCGAGTGCACGCTGCCCTTGAGGGTTGTGCGCTGCAGCGCCATCAGGGTCACTTGGTCCTCGATGTCGACGGCCTCGTCACCAATGCTGTCGAGGGTGACAATGTTGCTCGGCATAGCCAGTTCGAGCGCTGGGTCGCCCATCAGCACATAGCGCAGACGGTTGGTGTTTGACTTATGCTCTCCATTGTCTGAGAGTATGTTGTTCTTGGCAGTGCGGTAGATGTCGCCAAGGCGGGGAAGCATACCCTCGCTGTCGCGGCTCAGGATTGCACGGCCCACGGCGCGAGTAAACAGTCCATTCTCAGAGATATACACGGGTCGGGTAGCACTGATGGTGGCAATAGTGCCGCCGTAGCGCTCCTGATGCAGAATTTCGCCGCCGCTGATGGTGTTGCTGTCCCAGCGCAAGAAATCGCAAGTTGCAGCCAGCAGCACTGGCACCTTGTTAAGGTACATGTTGTTGATGTCGTTGTAGGTGAGCATCTTCTCGGATGTCCACGAGTGGTTGTTGGCGTGTCCGCTGTAGTTCCACCATACCACGCCCTCGTCGAGCATGCGGTACATATCGGTGCGACCGCCCTCGCAGGCACCAGCCACCTTCTGATAAGCATCGACATAGACCTTCGACACGAAGCATTGCGCCTGGTCGGTGGCGAGCATATTGGCGATCTCCTTTTCGGTCTCGGTGAGGTGTATGCCGCTGTCGCCATCATCGGCCAGGAATAGGAAGTGGTTTCTCCAAGTGCCTTTCTTGTTTTGCTGCATATACTGAGCCAGCTTGTCGATTCCGCTTTTGGCTTCGTCGACAGTTTGCACGGGCATACGGCCCACGGCTACGCACAGGTCGTCGAGGCCGAGATTAGAACCGGAGCCATCCTCGAGCATTGCAATGAAGTCGTCAGTACCGAATGCCGAGTTGTCGCTCAGCTGGTTGCGCCTCTCGCCGCCAATCCAGTAGGGGATAGTGCCGCACGAGGTGGTGGCGTCAAATTGCGAGGTGAGATGGCGGTTGTCATAGGTTGCGCGACCCATCAGCAGCGCATATTTGATTTGCGCTGTGCTGTCAGATGCAGCTCCACGGTCGTAGAGCATCTTCAGGCAGCGGCGCAGGGCCGATACGTCGGCTGCGCCCGAGGCAAATTCGTTGTAAACCTCATCGACATTGAGCACTGTCACTGTCAGTGGGCGGCTGGTCGAGGCATGGAGGTCGGCCAGTCGCTGTGCTTGTGTCACGAAATCGGGCAAGGCGAATATCACCATGTCGACACACTCGGTGGCATGGACATTCTGGTTGCTTACTGTGCCGACGTAAGTCGGTGATGACAGCGTAGCTGTCGGATTCCAAGCCACATAAGTGCGGTCGGTGTGATAGTCGTTGGTCCACACTGCCGCGCTCCCCGATATACCGGTGTTGAGCTGGGTGATGGCCAAGGGGCTGGTTACGTCCCACACCACAGTCTCGCTTGTAGCTCCCGACAGGGATGCCATCGGCGAGGACAGGTTGAACCATAGATAGCCGCTCGACGGCAAGGTCAAATCCTTGGTCGAGGTTACGGCAATATAATCGAGCCAGCAGTCGGTCATCGACGATGCCGTGGGTATCGAGATGGTGATCGAGAGATTGTCGCCAGTGTAGTCAAACGAGTGGGTGCACACTGTGTATGTGCCATGGTTGTAGCTCGACGATGCGGTAGCGCTGATGCGGTCGGTGCCGTTGGTGGTCAGCTGTTCGCCATTGACGGTGAATGTCGCCGTTGCCGACGAGCTGGAATTGCTGACGATGCCCACATCCATTGTAGCTGACGAGGTTGTGTTGTTGCCAGGGACCGAGAGCTTGAATGTGCGCGAGGTCTGAGCGGTAAAGCTTTCGCCCACAAGCAGATGGCCAGCCTCGCCGGGCGAGGTGCGGTCATATTCATACTGGGCGTATTGTTGATATGTGGTAGCCGGGTCGCCGATTGATGCTAAGCTACCGGTACCCTGGGTAGGTATCTCGGGCCATTCCTCGGCGGTGTCTGACAGGAAATAATATCCGTAGGATGAATAGGTGTTTGGGTTGCTGACATAAGTTCCGTTGGTCGACTTGGCCCAGCTCTCGGGCCCCACGCCGTAGAAGACGAGGCCGCGCGATGTGCGCACGGCTTGCACCTGCGGCAGGTCGTCCGTGTAATTGTCAAGGGTTAGCTCATCGGGGATGCGTGCGCCGCCGTAGCCGTAGATGCGCACATTATCGGGGGTGGAGAATCCCCAATTGCGCAGCTGTGCGTCGGTGATAAGGTATAGGCCGGTTTCGGCAACGCTCACTTTCACCCACCGCCCCGAGCTGAGGCGCGACGATGTGGCGTAAACATCAGGCGAGAAGGCATTGGCTGTCAAGCAGCCAATGCACCAAATCAATATGAGGAGTATATGTCTAAACATCAAATCAGTATTTTTAGCACGGCGCTATTGCGCCGTCTCTATAACGATTGTGCACTATCAATTATTGTGCTCGAGCCAGCGCACAAAGTCCTCGAGCGAGCCATTATAGGTGTTGATATCCACATCGCCCTTGATGCCGTCCACGCGCCCCTTGTGACTGTGCTGCCACAGGCGCCATCCGTATTCATCCGGCACCGACCCAAGCGAGCAAATCCACAGCTGTCGCCCGTAGAGCGTCGGCTCGACATAGCGGTGATAGCCCTGCTTGTTGGTGTAGATGATTACCCGATAGTCAGAGGCCTCAAGCACGTTGACCATCTTTTGCAGTTCCTCGATCACTTGCACATCGGGTGTGTCAGGGGCATTGTTCCACTCCTCGACATCGATGGCCAGTGGCAGATCGAGCGGTCGCTCGGCTATGGTGTTGAGGAAATGATAGGCTTGGATATGACCCGGCGAGTCAAATCTGAAGAAATGGTAAGCCCCGACTTTGAGCCCGGCATTGACAGCATTCTGGTAGTTGCGGGCAAAGAGAGCGTCGCAGAAATCGGTGCCCTCGGTGGCTTTGAGCATCACAAAGGTGATGCTGTCGGCTGCAAGACGCGAAAAATCGACATCGCCGTTGTGCGATGAAAGGTCAATGCCTTTCACCGGGAATTCTGTGCGGTCAATATCATAATGCTGCTG
This sequence comes from Bacteroidales bacterium, assembly GCA_020860445.1. GTDB lineage: Bacteria > Bacteroidota > Bacteroidia > Bacteroidales > Muribaculaceae > CAG-873. The sequence continues at coordinate 5,088 of JAJBUH010000188.1, forward strand.
CGCACGCGAGCATCCGGCGGAAGCCACGGCGCAGAGAACCCACAGAATAGCGCATACTGCAATGTATATGTCGCGGCCCCGAGAGCGGAGCAGCCTTGCTATAGCTGTCATAAAGCAAAGTTACAATATTTTGGGGAATAATCCAAAAAAAAATGCCACAGATTGGCGCGGGCCAATCTGTGGCATTGTGTGAATCGTAGGTTGTTGGCGATTATTCGTAAATAAGCTCCAGGTCGTCGAGATACATCACTGAGCTGCCACCCACGAAGTAGTCGCCTCCGCGCGATGCTGCAGCTGTGCACATGATGTAGGTCGGACGGATATCTGTGCGATAATAGTCGAGAGGAATAGTGAACTCAACCAGGCCATCGCCCGAGGTAGCCTCGGTGAACACTTGCTCGCCGTAGGCAATCATGTGACTGCTGGTCTTGTCGAACAGCTGACGGTCAGATGACTTGGTCTTGATAATCACTGGCCAAGCTTCGCCATCGTAGGTCTCGGTATAGTCGTCGAGCAGAGCCCAATAGATGATGCCCTGGTCGGTGTCGCCCTTCTTGAGGTCATCAAATGAGCTGCTCTCATACGATACCTCAGCCGGCTCATAGCGCACATAGCCGTGCAGCTTGGCAGGGCGCCCGGTGAATGCGCGTCCCCAGCCCAGCACGCCGTCGGTGCCATCGGTGGCGAGATACTTGCCAACGAAGACGTTGCCAGCGGCAAACTTGCCGATGATGCTGATGCCAACGAATTGCGACTGCAGGCTGATCGAGTATGTGCCGCTGTGCACGTAATCGGTCGATGGCACAGTCACATTCTTACTCATGGTAGCCGAGCCGTGGTTGCCGCTGTCCCAGAACATCTCATCGCTTGAGCCGTAGATCAGATACGGGCTTGAACTGGTTTGCCAATTCTCAAAGCTATTGTTGGGGAATTGGAGCTCGGCCTCGGTGACGAAGCTGCTGACCGGGCTGGTGTAGCTGCCCATGGTCACGTAGAACTCATAAGCGGTGTCGGGGGTCAGGCCGGTGAGCTGAGCGCTGTAGGTTGAGCCATTCTTGGTAGCGGTGACGGTGCTGATGCCAGCGCGGCTGCGGCTTGACGATTCGGCGTAGCTGACCACGATGTCGCTGCCGTCATCGTTGAGGATGTCGCCCTCGACTACATAGCTATTGGTGGTCAGGGTGATGGGTGCATCAGCGGTAGCCAATACCGGGTCGGGTATGGTGATCGGGGCAGCTGTCTTGAGGATGGTCAAGCTCTCGGTGTTGGTCAGGCCATTGGCATCGGTCACGGTGATATTGATCGAGTGCTCAGTCTCCCAGCTCAGGGCCTCGGTGAAGGCTGCTGAGAATGTCAGCATCATATTGTAGCTGTCGGTAGTAGCAGTACGAGTCCAAGTGATGCCCCCATTGTTGATGGTGTTGATAAGGGTAGTTGAGGTGATCTTGATTGGGTCAAAAGATGTGCCTTGGATACCCAGGATAGTCGGGAAATCTTCGCACTCAAGCACTACGCTCTTGATCTCTGAGGTAGTGGTGATGTAAGCGCCAAGTTCGCCCGGCTCTTCGTTGGAGCTGTAGACCTCGGTGAGGTCAAATTTCTCTCCGTCCTTCACGCCATCGATGCGCGGAGCAGCGAGGAACTCAACGGTGTCATAGACCGGCTCTTCGGTGGTGTCAACCTCGATGTCAAAGAATGCGCCACCCACATGGGTATCGTCGGGGTCGTTGGCTGTGAACACGATGTTGAACTTGTATTCATAAGCGCTCTTCACATTTTGGAGCACGCCATTGAATTGGCGCTCTGCGCCGTCGCTCTTGCGGTGGCACATGCAGATCCAAGTCGGGTTCTTGTCATAACTCGGCATCATGAAGTAGCCGCGTGTCTCACCGCCCGGTTTGAACGAGAGTTGGCCGCGCTTGTGGCATACAAACAGTGAATCGACATCATAAGCGTCGAGCACGCCGTCGCCGTATTCAACCGATACGACTACGTTTGCGATTTTGCACTCGACATTGACAGTAGTCACTTCGCCAGCGTTCACGTCAAATGGCACGTAGGCTTTGAACCAACGGTCGGTAAACGAGGCCGAGATCGAGTCGCCAGCCCAAGCCTCAGCCACATAGTGGCCAGCGTTGAGCGTAAGGCTCGATGGCAGGTTGTCAAGGCCGTTGTAGAGGCGGATCACGCCGCCGTCATTTTCTGAGGTGAGCCAAAACTCAAAGCTGTCGCTAAGCTCGGCAGCGAGGTCATCGCTCGAGGTGCGCGATGCAGTCTTGAGGTCGCTATTGATCGAAGCGCTGATCATGATGCTTCCCTCGCCCACCAGGGCGTTTTTTTCATCGGAGCAGCTGCTCAACGATGCGGCAACCAGCGAGGCAGCCAGTATGTATTTGTAAGCTTTCATGATGCGTCAGATTAATTAGTATGGAACTTAAGGGTCAGGGTATCCTCATTGTTCTGGTCATCCTCCATGTCGAGTATGAAGTTGTGGTTGGCGGCACCGTAGATGTTGAGCAATGGGATAAACTGTGTGATATCAAATTTCACATAAGTAGCGCCGATCACATCCTCACCAGTGGGAAGGCCAAGGCCTTGCAGACCAGCCTCGTATTGGCCGGGATAAGCGAGGTCAAACTCTGATGTCAGGCCTACGCCAGTCAGGATGTCTGAGGTCAGGGTCTGTGAGTCGATGGTGACATGCAGGTGGGTCAGAGGATTCTCTGAGGTGATGTAGACTATAAATTCGCGAGTTTCGGGATTTGCAACCTCGATGGTTTCATCGACATCAAATGTGCCAGTCACAGTGAAGTATTCAGTTGTGCCGGGGTCGGGTGTCGGGTCATCGTTCGGGTCGTCATTGCCCTCTTCGGGGTCTTCCTTGGGGCGAGTTACGGGGATAACCACCTCGCCACCAGTTTCGATGTCTTGGCTTACCTCAATGGTGTCGGTGACATCGGTCTCAGCGATTACGTCAATGCTAACCCCAGTGCCAGTGCCGACTGTGCCACCCGGCTCTGTGCTTGGATCAGGATTAGGCAGGTCACCATTGCCATTCTTGAGCGAATAGGTAATCTGATAGTGCTGACCGGCGGTCACGTCGGTGTAGGTCTGCGAGCAGCTGCGGCTCGAGCCATCAACTGTGCCATTGAATGTGGCAACCAGGGTGTTGCTGTTGGTGACAACCTCGAAATATCCCGAGCGAACCTCTGACTTGGTGAATGTGAGGTTGCCATCATCATTGGCCACCACGGTGACGGTGCAGTCGTCGCCCATCACCTCGTAGAGTTCTTCGGTGTAGCGGATTGTCACCTTGACATTGGCGAAGTAGCAAGTCACGGTGCCGGCGTTGCTTACCTTGTTCTCAGTGATTGAGAATGCCTGGGTGCCTTCGTAGTAGGGAGCATCCCAAGCAGCCTTCTCCTGCTCGTGCGATTTCACGCTCAGGGTATAGTCGCCTACGGCGAGGGTCACCACTTCGGGCATTTCTGAATACTTGTAAGGTCCAGCTACCACCTCTTGGGTTGTGCCGCTGCCTTGGAGTATCTCAACGAGGAAGCTTGAGGTGTCGATATCAGTGGCCCTCGATTCCTCGCTCACTGTCACTCCCAGAGAGCTGAGACGCAGAGTGCCCTCCTTGTCGAGCTTGGGAGTCCAGTTGTCGTCACATGAGCCCAGGCTCAGTGCCAGGGCGCATGCGGCTGTGATTGTATAAAATATATTAGATTTCATATTGGTCTTTAGTCTTTGGCTTTTGGCCTTTGGAAAAGTTACCACTTATTACTTGTAGCTGAGGGTTGTCTCGTCGACATAGAGCGATGAGCCAGTGTAGCGACCATCGGTCCAGTTGGCGGTTCCGGCATTGTGCAGATAGTTGCTGCTCTTATCCCATTGCAAGCAAGTTGCGTTGTCTGAGCTCTTGAAGATGACTTTTATCTTAGCAGCCTTTGCGCAACCAGCAGCATAAGACAGGTTCAAGGTCATTGGGATGTAGCTATCCTGGGCTGTGATCTGTTTTGTGGCTGTGGCCAAAACATTGTCATTAGCATCCAGCACTGAAATCTCAGCGTAACCGTAGTCGGCCGAGTTGGTAGGAATGTACTTGTAATAGAATGTCATCGACTGCGGACGGCTTGCAAATGCATATCCGTAGACAGGCGATTGGCTGCTTGAATCGTAGGAGCCGAGATATAACTGGCCAGCGGTTACATTCTGGCATGCGCCTGAATTGCCAAATGATGTATTCCCTGAGCCCCAGCCTACGGTTTGGATGATGGCAGTTGCTCCTGAGTAGCTTTCCTCACCTTCGCCAGTGTTGGGATCTTCGGTTGTTTCCATTGCTGCGCGAGTGCCTGAGAAGGCGCGATAAGAGGTGCCACCATAGCTGAACATGCTGTTGCCGGTGCCGCTCTCCGAGGTAGTGAGCAGGTTCATGGTGCCCCAAGCTTGCTCAGTGTCATCGCCAATGCTGGCTGCTGCGCTTGTATTGGCGTAGGGATACCATACGAGCTGATACTTGGTGGTGGGTTGTTCGTAACTCCATGACGACATGTCGTGGTTGGGAAGTGCGCGATCTTCTTCGGTTGTGAACGAAATGGCATCTGACAGGTCAGCATCGTCGCCGCTGAGGGTAACTTTTACATAATAGGTAGTGTTGGCTGACAGACCAGTCAGTGTCACTTGGTCGCCATCGACAGTGCGCTTAGTATAAGTGGTGTAGCTTGTGCCATTGGTCGAGAGCTGTACGCCCAATGTGGATGCGCCATAGCTGAGCACTGATGAGCCATCGGCTGCAAGCACAGTGAATGTTGCTTCGTAGCACCATACATCGTTCTCGCTGATTGAGAGCTTGATGTCGGGATATGTGCGGGTGATTGCAATCTCGTTGCTGGTGGTGCCATCGGTGTAGATAGCGCGGAGCTCAAGGTCGCCAGTTTCTGGGAGTCCAGAGACGGTGGCGGTGTAGGTGTTTTCTTGTCCAGTGACTGCCTCGTAAGATACTGTAGCATCGTTCCATACGCCAAGCACGTCATTGTATTGAATCTTGACATTGTCGGCGATGTAGCTGCCGTTGTAACCTACGGTCATTGTGAGCGAGGATTCGCCAAGGGCCAGGGTGGTGGTTGACGGGTCTGAGATTGAGAGTTCGGCAACAAATGGCTCAACGGTGGTGGTCAGGACGGTCGGGTCGCTGCTCTTGCCGTTGGCATCTACCACGGTGAGGGTGAATGTGACATCGGCGGTCGAGGTCTGAGTGAGCAGTGCGATATGCTCAAGCACGCCCTTGAAGTTGATTTCGGCCATTTCATCGGGATTGCGCCAGAGGCCTACGGCCGAGAGGCCAAGAGCCTTGAGGTTAGCTTGCTCGGCAGCGGTGGCGGCGAGCAGGTCGATTGATGCTGGCCAACCCGAGATGCGCTCGGCATTGTCGGTCACGAGGTTGACTTGTGAGAGCTTACCTGGAGCATAGATTGTGGCGAGCAGGTCTTCGCTGTAGATAGCGCCCTCGATGTGGTTGATGGCCACGCCTGAGGTAAAGCCCTCGGTTGTGATTGTGGGAGCCGGTGTGGCAAGAGCCTCATCATCGAGGTTGATGGTGACGGTTTCGCCCTCCTCGAGGTCGTCGTTGAATGTCACTACCAGAGATGCACCATTGGTCTTGTCAAAGTCGCCAGTGATGTCGGCCTTGATGTTGTAGAATTTGCGGATTTCAGATGGCACTGTAGCCACGAGCACGCTCGACTTTTCGCCGCCCTGCTTGGTGATATTGAAGGTGACTGCGACATTTTCGGGCTTCATGTACACGCGGCGAGTGGCATCTGCGGGATAGTTGATATCCTCGGTGCCGGTCTCTGACTTGAAGTCGACTGAATAGTCGTCAAGGTAATTCTTAACATTGTCAGAGTATGTGACCATAAACATCGAGTTGTTGAGCTCGGCCTTGATGGTCACCGGGGTGACTTGATTGGCGCTCACCACTACGTTTGTGGCCTCGCCATAGTAGTAAGGATTGCCAAAACCCTCGGCATCGGCGTCGCCGTAGTAAACTTTGATACTGTAAGTGCCTACTGGAAATTCGGTGGATTCGTCAAAAGTACCGAGGTTGAAATACCAAGCAGCCCCATCCGAGGCGGTGACAATCATCGAAAGGTCGTCCCTGGTCACTTCCCAAGCCTCTACTCCGCCATCGGCGGCGCGCGAGCCGGTTACAGTGGTCGAGGAGATGACTTGAGAGTTGACGGAGACATCGAGGGCGAGTTGGCCCTGGGCGCTGCCGCTCTTGACGAGCGAATCATCGCCACAGCCGCTCAGCATCAATGCCATAGCCGTGAAGCAACCCCAAAATCTTAGTTCCTTCATTGTGTTAATTATTGGTTTAGTTAAAATTACATTCCTTAACAATAGCAGCCGTCAGGCCCTAATGTCACAATCAAATGCAAAATTACTAATAATATCCCAATTTAAAAAATCTTGTGGCTTTTTTGGCAAAAAAATATGTCATAAAGG
>JAJBUH010000247.1 GCA_020860445.1 Bacteroidales bacterium
CTAATAAACTTTTTAATAAAACCACAGATTTACACAGATTTACACAGATTCCCATAGCAGAATCCGTGAAAATCCGTGTAAATCTGTGGTTTCCTATTCCAATTATTTTTCATTGAGATTCTGTGGATTAGAGTGGGGAGTTAGGCGTTGGCGGATGATTTTGCAATTCTCAGTGCGGCGTTGCCCCAACACTTCATCTTTGGTCATATTCACGATGGCTCTAAACACATCGCTCATTATGATCGATGTGGCATTGAGGAATAGTATGTTGGCTACCAGATCTGAGAAATCAATAGGGGCGAGGGTGCCTTGAGCGATTTCGCGATCCATGGCGTCTTGGAACTCTTGGCTTATCTGTCTGTAGAATTCATGCATCCTCAGTTGCATGAATTTGATCTTATCGGGATTCAGTTTTACCTCTGTGAAGAAAAAGCTCGGCAACTGTGGATTCTCCATCAAGAAATCAAAGTGCCTACTGGTCAGATGCACTGCTCGCTCCACCATCGGCAAGTCGGGGCGTTCGTGCAGTATCTCGTACATCTTGCTGGTGAGCAATTCGAGCTTGCTCTCCAGTATCTTTTGGTATAGGGCCTCCTTGGTCTTGAAATGATAGTGGAGCATGGTGTGCGACACGCCAGCGGCAGCCGCTATCGATACCGTGCGCGCCCCCGAGAATCCCTTGGCCATAAACTCGGCCTCGGCTGCTTGCAGTGTGGCTTGCTCCGTGCTATTCTCTTGTTGCATAGCCTCCAAACAATTAGTCAAACATTCGGTTAAACAATTTGTTTGCAAATATACGACTTTATTTCCCACCCACCAAATTTTCCCAAAAAAATTTTCGAGCAAAACAGGGGACACTCCCTTGTTCCACTCAAAAAAAACAATTTTTTGGCAGGTTTTATGAGAAAAATTTGGTGGGGTGGAAGATTTAGAGTAACTTTGTGATGACATAAGAAGATTTGTCTAAAATTTAAGCGATTCTCCAGCCCTCGAATCTGGAGGATCATCCATTTGAATGGAGGAAGCCTCAACAGGCCTCTTGACGCTCGGTCGAGCCGGTAGTCGCTGGATAGCCACGGCCCGGACTGGGCAAAACTGAAATCTTGTATTCCCGGCTGGCTTGACGGTTCCAGTCGGGTAAAGGCATTTTGGATAAAATGTCAGCACATAATACCGACGACTGGTACTGTCTGCGAATTTCGCCTCAGCAGACCAACAAGGTTGCTGCCGCGCTGCGAGACAAATTCACCGTTTTCGTGCCACAAGGCGAGTTCGTCTGGCGCGAGGACAACAAGATGAAGAAAGGGGTGAGGAATCTGATCAACGGAATGGTGTTCGTGCAGGGGGAATACGAGGAGCCGATGCGGGTGCTCAAGGCCAAAGGCATGGAGCCTTGGATGCATCACGACCCCGCTACCGACCGTCCGGCCAAAGTCCCCGATGAATACATGCAGCGATTCATGCTGCTGTGCAATGTGAGGGACCGAGAAGTCTGCTTCCTGGTGCATCCATACTCGACTTACGCTCAGGGGAATAGCTATGTAAAGATTACGGCCGGAGTGTTCGAGGGCTGGGAGGGATATGTTGTGAGGTTTCACCGCGACCGCAAACTGGTGGTGCAGCTTGGCGAAATGGTCGTAGCCATTACAGGGGTACTAAAGGATGGCTTCGTCAACGCCGGGCAGTACCTCTCTGAGAGGGACCAGGAGGGCATGAAGGAGGGCGAAATGGCTTATGGGAATCGGCCAGCCGACTTCGCGGCGATCCTTGCCGACATCGAGAAGTACGGCCAGAGGCGCAAAGCGATGCTCAAGCTCAAAGGTCTAGACTACATCGAGAGGAGGGACAAGGAATTCAGCCGCCAGCAGAGGCGCCGCATCAGCCCGTTCCCGGGAAAAGAGCAAACCATCCTGCGCAAAGCCCTCGATGATGCCTTGGCCCCGCCCACCCCTTAACATTTTATGTGGATTTGGCAGCGGAGCGGAGAGATATCTCTCCGCTCCGCCTCGCTTCAGTAGAACCAGTGGCAGGAATGCTTTCTCAATTGAAGGTGCTTTGGTGATTTGTGGGGGTAGGGTTTTGTAATGTGGATTTTTAGTCGTAACTTTGCAGAAGGATTAGAAAAAAGGATAAAATATGGACGTGAAGATTGAGCCGAGCTGGAAGGAGAAGCTGCAAGGCGAGTTTGATAAAGAGTATTTCCAAAAGCTTACTGATTTCGTCAGGCAGGAATACAAGGAGAAGCAGATTTTCCCGCCAGCGGGAAAAATCTTCGCGGCCTTTGACGCTTGTCCTTTTGATAAGACCAAGGTGGTAATCTTGGGCCAAGACCCATATCATGATGTGGGTCAGGCCAACGGCTTGAGCTTCTCAGTGGCCGATGGAGTGCCAAAGCCACCGTCACTGGTCAACATATTTCGTGAAATACACGATGACCTGGGTACGCCAATTCCAGAATCGGGCGACCTCAGCCGCTGGGCAAAGCAGGGAGTGCTGCTGCTCAACTCCAATCTGACGGTCGAAGCGCATAAGCCAAATTCGCACCAAGGACACGGTTGGGAAGAACTGACCGATGAGGCAGTGATGCGCTTGGCGCAAGACCGTGAGCATTTGGTGTTTATGCTGTGGGGCGCTTGGGCCCAGCGCAAGGGCGCATTTATTGACCGAGACAAGCATTTGGTGCTGACGGCACCGCATCCGTCGCCGCTGTCGGCTCATCGAGGATTTTTTGGCTGCAAGCATTTCTCACGCGCCAACGCATACCTCGAAGCACACGGAGAAACCCCGATAGAATGGTAAGCAAGTCAAAAGTATTAAGTCAAAAGTCAAAAGTAGGCTGACGTAGGAAAGCTCCCATTAGGGGAGAGTAAAATAGAAAAAAGGTAAGAAGGATTGAATAAAGGAATTGCAATAGTAATCGGAGTTGCGGCTATAGGGTGGGCAGCCCAAGCCGAAGATACTCGGACTGGTATCTTCAACGAGAGGATAAAGAGCCTGGAGGTGCACCTCGAGGGCGATGCATTGTCGCCCCCTGTGATAGTGCTAAGCGTTGGCGACCGGATAGAAATAAGTTTTGACCACCTGGCCGAGGAGCGCGAATACCTGCGCTATGAACTGGTGCATTGCAACGCCAACTGGCAGCCTTCGCAATTGGTCGACACCGAATTTCTCAACGGTTTCAACCAAGGCAACATCCACGATTACGACTATTCCCAACTCACCACTACGCATTACGTGCACTATTGGCTGACCATCCCCAACGATGAGGTTGCGCCCAAAGTGTCAGGCAATTATCTGCTCAGAATATATGAGGAGAGCGACCCCGATGAGACCTGGCTGCAGTGCCGATTCTATGTGACCGAACAAACAGCTGACATCTCAGCCTCGATGACCACTCGCACCGACATAGATTTCAACAAAACTCACCAGCAGTTGTCAATCACTGTCAATAGCGAGCATAGCTCGGTGCAAGACCCATTCAATGATCTGACGGTAGTGGTGCAGCAAAATGGACGGTGGGACAATGAGGTCACAGTGCGCCAACCCCTGAGGATGTCGGGGCGCTCGGTGTCGGTGTATGAGCATCTGCGTCCGCTGATCTTTGATGCTGGCAATGAATACCGGCGCATGGAGACAGTGTCGGTGCATTACCCCGGTATGGGAGTTGAGGAGATGTCATACCACGAGCCATATTACCATGCTCGCTTGATGGTAGACGAACCGAGAAATGAAGACATGTACCTCTATGATGAGACCCAGCATGGCCGCTTCACGATACGCGAGTACAACTCAGACCAGAGCGACATCGAGGCAGACTACGTAGTGGTGCACTTCGCACTCGACATGCCCGAGAAGGCTGGAGGAATGGTTTTTCTTGACGGCGACTTCACCCAGCGTCGATTTGAGCCAAATTCCTTAATGGTCTACAATCGAGCCACAGGCCGATACGAGCGCAACATGCTGCTAAAGCAGGGGGCATACAACTACCAATATCTGTGGGTGCCAAATGGTTCGACCCAAGGACAAACCTCGGTGGTCGAGGGAGACAAGTACCCGACACGCAACGAGTATTTGATCAAGGTCTATGCTCGCAATCCGCTCGATAGGTATGACCGCCTGATTGGAGTGACAATGCTCAGTGACTAATTCCCAAATGTCAAATGTTAAAGACAAAAGACCTTTTACAATGATACAAATACAAGACGCACTGGTGTCGCTCGATGTTGTAGAGAAATTTTTTTTGTTGCGACCTGAGCAAATGCCTGGGGCAATGCTGCATCGACGGTGATGCTGGCGCCCCGATTACAGAAGAAGAACAAAAAGAAATCGAGCGGGTACTCCCAGTGATTTGGGACGACCTGCTGCCAGGAGCCAAAAAGGCAATCGATGAGGGCGGTGTGGCATATCGAGATGTCGAGGCCGACTTGGTGACCCAGATTGTCGATGGGAGGAATTGCGCCTTCACCTGCTATGGACCCGATGGAATGTGCATGTGCGCATTTGAGAAGGCTTACCGCGAGGGGCGCATTGATTTTTACAAACCCATATCTTGTCACTTGTATCCAGTGAGGCTCAAGGAGCATCCGACATTCACCGCTGTCAACTACCATCGGTGGAAGATTTGCAAATGCGCCGAGACATTAGGGCGCGCCCAGGGAATCAGGGTGTACCAATTCCTGAAAGAGCCATTGATACGGAGGTTTGGCAAGGAATGGTATGATGAGCTTGAGCTCACATGCAATGAATATTTGAAATGGAAAGAGGAAAAATGAATAGAGTAATATCGTTTTTGAAGAGTTATTGGCCAAGCGCCTTGGTATTGGGGGTGATACTGTATCTGACATTAGCTAACGACCCCATCGGCACCGAAGACATACCAATGTTTCCCGGAGCCGACAAGCTGGTCCATGCCATAATGATGGGCGGACTGGTTGGCGCAATCGCCTTTGACATGCAGCGCCGCAGCAAACCCCGCTATGTGTTGCGCCCTATAGTGATGTGGGGAATCGCAGTCTGCGTAATCGCATTTGGCGGATTAGACGAAATCTCGCAAGCCGCCATGGGACAGGGACGAAGTTCAGGCCCCTTGGATTTTGTCGCCGATTCGGTCGGCGCCATCGCGGCAGTCTATTTAGCGCCCCCGGCAATCAGGAAGGTATTGAGAGTAAGTAAACAATCGGTTTAATTCTGCACCACTGCGACCCTACGGGCCGCAGTGGTGGGAGCGATGGAATTTCTACACATAGTCGCCCCAAAGGGCCGCAGGATGGTGGAATTGTTTTATTTCAGCTCTATCTGATCGGCATCTTTCCAGACGGGGAATCCAGCGCGGAATTTCTCCAAGGCTGTTCGATTTAGTTCGGCAGAGATGCACACTCCCGAAGCCTCGGCTATCGGCTTGCCCATATAATCATAAATATAGGTCTCATTGTCGTAGACTCCAAATTCATCACTGCCTGAGCGGTTGGCACCCACGATGTATGCTTGATTCTCAATAGCGCGAGCTTGGAGCAGATGCGTCCAGGCATAACTGCGCTTTTGCGGCCAATTGGCCGGAACAAGCAGCACATCGTATTTCATGCCTTGATTCCTTACCCAAGCCGGGAAGCGCACATCATAGCAAACTGCCATTGAGAAGTTCCAGCCTCGGAATCTCATCACTGGCGCCAGCTTTAAGCCTGGGCTTACAATGGATGCCTCGTCGCTGAGCGAGAACAGATGACGCTTGTCATAGAAGACAGCATCGCCGTTGGGCTCGACAAAGAAAGCGCGGTTGCACAGCTTATCTCCATCCTTAGCGAGGAATGTGCCGCAGATGGCGCACGAATTGCGGCGCGCCAATTTCTTGACATGGGTCATGGTGGGTCCGTCAACTGGTTCGGCCAGTTTGCGTGCCTGCTCCAGGTCGGAGATGTAGCCAGTGCTGAAGAGTTCGGGCAAGACCACTACATCTGTGCCTTTGGGCACTTTCTTGATGGCGAGGTCGAGATATTCGAGATTGGCTTGCGGAGCTCCGATTGTCGAATCGAGCTGCAAGGCCGATATGAGCAATTTTTCTTGCATAGAGATCAGTCAGTAGTAAATTTTTCGGGATGACGCCCAACAAATGGTTTGTAGTAATCCTTGATGGCGCGCATGTCGGCCTCGATGTCGGGAGTGGGGTTGAAAACCTCGCTGACGATTACGCATTTCTTGGCGTAGTCGATGACACCGAGCAGAATCGGCACTTGGGCCTGCAGGGATATTTGTAAGAATCCGGTGCGCCATTTCGATGTGCGGCTGCGAGTACCCTCAGGGGTAATGGCTATAGCCAAATGATCGGCATGGCGGAATCTCTCGACCAAGGTGTCGACCAGCGATGGCCCAGAGCCTTTCTTCTTTCTCGGCACCGGCACGCCTCCGATGGCGCGGAATATCAGACCCAATGGGAAGAAGAACCAACTCTCCTTCATTAGGAATCCGGCCTTGCGGCCAACCGATGCGTAAGCGAGTTTGCCGAGTATGAAGTCCCAATTGCTGGTGTGCGGGGCCACGCATATTATGCATTTCTGGAAGTCGGGAGCAGTAATCTCGGTAGACCATCCAAACATGCGCAAAATCATTCCGCTAAGATTCATCGCCTTATCTTTAAGATGTTGAGTAGATATTTGCGCCAAGCCGGGTATGTAGCGGGGAGCGAGCGCTCGGTGCCGCGACCAGAGGTGAATTTGACCAATTGAGGTGGGATCTCAATTTTCCGGCCAGTGATCTGTTGCATAGTGGTCAGGCATCGTGCCGGGTGGGCGGTGGCAAGGAAGACGCCTGTCTCGCCCGGTGCGAGGTTATTCTTTAGGCAACGGTAAGCCACTGCCGAGTGAGGGTCGAGCATGTAGCCAGTACGCGACAACACATCGCGAATAGTAGAATCTATCTCAGCATCGGTGCACGAGTCGGCCATGATGTCGCGCCGCAGCACCTCCTTGTTGCCATTGCAGAGCAATTCAAATCGTGGCAGATTGGTGGGGACTGTGGCATCCATGGCGTAAGCGCGAGTGCGCTTGGTGGCCTCGGTGAGATCAGCTTTGTCTTGGCTGAGGTATCGACAGAAAGCGCCGTTGGCATTGTTGGCCGCAATGAGTTGGCCTATCGGTAGCCCCATGCGTTTGGCGAAGTATCCGGCCAAGAGCATTCCGCCATTTCCGCAAGGCACCGACACCTTGATAGGCCCATGCTTAGGCTGCTTGGCTTGGAGCTGAGCATAGCCCAAGAAATAGGGGATGATGCCGGGGAGCACTCGACCGATGTTGACCGAGTTGACACAGGTGAAGCGAATCTTCTCGTTGAGATCCTTGTCAGCTATTGTCGAGCGTACCAAGTTGCGGCACTGGTCGATGTTGCCATTGATGCTGACAGCGTAGACATTGTCGCCGAGCATAGCCAATTGGGCTACCTGCCGGTCGGGTGTCTGGCTGGGATACATGGCAAAGACATTCACACCATCGACATGATGGAAACCGTTGGCCACGGCACTGCCTGAATGGCCCGTAGTGGCCACCATCACATTTAGCGGCTTGGGGAAATCGGGGTTGAGGGCCGAGAGCATGCGTGCCAAATAGCGGATGCCGATATCCTTGACTGTGCACGTTGGACCGTGGAATAGCTCGAGGGCATAGATGCCCGGTTCGATTTCTACCAGAGGGATGGGAAATTTGAGAGCGCCTTCGCCAATGCGTTTGATTTCTGCAGAAGGGATGTCTGAACCGAAAAGAGAGTAGGCTATGAAATAAGAAATTTCAATCGGCGTCATTTCGGCTATATTGTTGAATATAGCCTGAGGGAATCGTGGCAGATTGTCAGGCATATATAGGCCACCATCGGGGGCTTGGCTATGAAGGATAGCGTCTCTAAGCGACACTTTCGAGGAGTGGTTGTTTGTGCTGAAGTATTGCATCAGAGATCTGATTGTGGTTATTGGTCGTTGTTACCTTAATGGGAGAGGTAAACTGAGGTAATTCGATAATATCAATGCAAATATACCGAAAAATGTTTAATGCTCCAAATAATTTCGGCAAAAAGGAAAAAGATTTTGAGAAAAGAACGAAAATGAGTAATTTTGCCGAAAATTCTAAAGAAATAAGATACCTACGCCATGAGACAATGGACTACTATCAAGGAATACTCTGACATCCTCTTTGACCAATACGAGGGGATTGCCCGCATAACTATCAACCGCCCGGAGGTGTACAACGCCTTCCGCCCACAGACCAACGCTCAGATGCTCGACGCTATGGAATATTGCCGCGAGAATCCCAAGGTGAGAGTGGTGGTGCTGACCGGCGCCGGCGACAAGGCTTTCTGCTCAGGAGGCGACCAAAATTACAAGAGCCGTGGCGGATACCGCGATGCCGATGGCACTCCGCGCCTCAACGTGCTGGACTTGCACAAAGCCATACGCTCGATACCAAAACCAGTGATTGCCATGGTCAATGGTTACGCCATCGGCGGCGGCAATGTGCTGCAAGTGGTGTGCGACCTGACGATTGCCAGCGAAAATGCACGCTTCGGCCAGACTGGTCCGAAGGTGGGGAGCTTTGATGCTGGTTTCGGTTCGTCCTACCTGGCTCGTTGCGTGGGCCAGAAGAAGGCTCGCGAGATCTGGTATCTCTGCCGTCAATACACCGCTGACGAGGCTCTGGCTATGGGCATGATCAACAAGGTTGTGCCTCTCGACCGTCTCGAAGACGAAGTGGTGGAGTGGTGCGAAACGATTATGAAGCGCAGCCCGTTTGCCATCAGAATGATCAAGCGTGCCCTCAATGCCGAGCTCGATGGCCAGCATGGTCTGATGGAATTTGCCGGTGATGCAACCCTGATGTATTATCTGATGGATGAGGCCCAGGAGGGCAAGAACGCATTCCTCGAGAAGCGCGATCCCGACTTTGACCAATTCCCGCAATTCCCTGGCTGATGCTCAGAGCTGAATGGATACCCTATAGGTTGCACTTCACCTTCACGGCTGTCACTTCGCGTGAGACCATGCAGGACAAGGACACCTATATAATAAAGGTATGGGATGAGGATAATCCCGGGTGCGTAGGGATAGGCGAATGCAACCTATTCCGAGGCCTAAGCGCAGATGACATCCCCGACTATGAGGCGCAGCTTGAACAGATGTGCCAAAGCGGACTGGCAGAAATTCCCCAATGTTCGTCTCTGCTCTTTGGGGCAGAGACGGCATTGGCCGACCTGAGAGGCGGGGGCAAGAGGCTGCTTTGGCCATCTGCTTGGACTCGAGGCGAGGAGGGGATACGCATCAACGGACTGGTGTGGATGGGCTCGAAAGAATTGATGCTTGCCAGGATCAGAGAGAAGATTGCGTCCGGATTCAAGTGCATTAAGCTCAAGATCGGAGGCATCAACATCGAGGAAGAAATAGAACTGATCGAGGCCCTGCGCTGTCATTTCCCCGTGTCGGAAGTGGAGATACGGCTTGACGCAAACGGGTCGCTCAAGCTCGACAATGCCTTGCGGATTTTGGAGCGGTTGAGCCAATATGAAATCCACTCGATTGAACAGCCAATACGCGCTGGGCAGTGGAGGGAGATGGAGCGCCTATGCTCATCGACACCAATACCAATTGCTCTCGATGAGGAATTGATAGGGGTGAAATCTGATGCTGAAAAGCAAGAGATGCTCGATGCCATCAAGCCTCAATACATAATCTTGAAACCGGCACTTTGCGGAGGTTTCGGCCATGCTGACGCGTGGATTGCCGAGGCAGAAAAGCGAGGAATAGGCTGGTGGGCGACTTCGGCTCTTGAGAGCGACATCGGGCTGAATGCCATCGCACAGTGGGTAGCCCAGAAAAATCCCGAGATGCCTCAAGGCTTAGGCACCGGCCAACTCTATAGCAATAATTTCCCATCGCCGCTGAATTTGCGAGGCGAGCGGCTTTGGCATAACCCCGCGACAGGCTGGACTCTATTTAACATAATATGAAAGTCGACGAATTCATAAGAGAGTGGGAGAATGAGGCGGATTATGTGATGGGGCACACCTCCGGATCGACTGGCGCGCCAAAACCAATCAAGCTACTCAAAGCTGACATGCGCGCCTCGGCTCGGGCCACTAACAGTTTTTTCGGAATTGGAGAAGACAGCATCCTGGCACTGCCTTTGTCGCTCGACTATATAGCCGGAAAGATGATGGCAGTGAGGGCAATTGAGGCAGGCGCTCGATTACTGGTGATTGAGCCCTCCAATCGATTTGAGTGGCCCGGGCAGTGCGACTTGCTTAGCGTGGTGCCATCCCAGGCTCCATGGCTGCTCGAGCATCCCGATGGGCCAAGGCAAATCAAAAATGTGATAATAGGGGGCGGACCCTTGGACGAGACGGTTAAGCGCAGAATCGTCAATGCTGGTTACCGAGCTTATTGCTCGTATGGCATGACTGAAACCTGCAGCCATGTGGCATTGGCGAGGGTGGCTGAGGAGCCTAAGCCTTACGAAGCCATGCCCGCCATCAGCTTCGAGCTCGATGCCCGAGGATGCTTGTGCATCCAAGCGCCTAATTTCTCTTTTGGGCATCTGGCCACAAATGATATGGTTGAGTTGATCGATGACAGGCATTTCTTCTGGAAGGGCCGCATCGACAATGTAATCAATTCGGGAGGACTGAAGATTCACCCCGAAATCTTAGAAAAAGAAATCTCAGCCTGTATCGCTGAGGCATTCTATATAATAGGTGTGCCGGATGAGTACTGGGGCCAAGCCGTGGGTTTGGTGGTTGAGGGAACGGCCGAAAAAGCTGTAGAGGCGTACGAAAAACTGCGAACCAAGCTCGACCATCGGTTTTTGCCCAAGCGAGTATGGGCTGTCGAGGCCATTAGGCGCACAATGAGCGCGAAATTGATACGCGAGATACCATCAAAAATGCCTTTATCTCTTTGAAATGCAGAGCGATAAGGGCATTTTCATGCTCGTGAGATTTCAAAATTCAGACTGATTTTGACGGATGGTCGGGATTTTAGAATCTCATCGTTGTGAAGGGGTGAAAATTTCAAAACTGTTGTCGCTGTAAAACACAATGATGGTCTGGATCCTCTTAGAGGCGTCCGGACTGATAGCCAAAGGCTGCGAGGGTGCCCTCTCGGGCGCCTTGTCATCAGCATCGTCAAGATTGTCGAGTTCCATTTCTATCTCATCCATCCTGGGGTTGGTGATGGGAGGGATAGGTATGCTCTGCACCTGAGGCTGGGGCTTGGGAGCGGGCTGAGGCGTGGGAGCTGTCGCATGACCCGGATTCTCGATAGGGCCGTCGCCAAACAATAGCCAGTTGATGTTAAGGGCAGGAAAGGCGGCGTGCAGTTTCTCCATTAGCTCGTTGCTGATTTTCTTGTTTCTCCCGCTCAGAATCTGAGACAGAGTTGGGCGAGGGATTTGGGCGAAATCGGCGAATTGCGAGATAGGGAGTCCCACATGCTGCATGTAAACCTTAAGGCGACCTACGAGATCCATGATTCTTGATTTTATCTGTATTATAACGGTAAATTTTCAATGTGCAAATGTAATCAATTATTTTGTACCCACCAAATTTTCGAAT
>JAJBUH010000183.1 GCA_020860445.1 Bacteroidales bacterium
TTGGAAATTACTATAGAATGCCCCACATGGAGTGCGTAGCACGGAATGTGGGGTAGATGACTAGAGTACCCTCTGAATATGAGTGCGTTAGCACGGCTCTCTATAGGCGAGATGTAATCCCTTGATAGCGAGAGCCGTGCTAACGCACTCATACCAAATGGGGAGATGAGTATTCCGACCCCACATTCCGTGCTACGCACTCCATGTGGGGTTAACAGACAAGAGCCGTGCTACGCACTGAGAGATGCCGGGGATTGATACTGTGCGATTTTTTACCACGGAGGACACTGAGATACACGGAGTCCACGGAGGATTTTCTCTTTTTTTCTGCTCTGTTTGCGTTCTGGAATCGGTCACGGAGGCGGCAACGCCGCAGCAGAGGTCACAGAGCGCAAGGATACCGTCCACACTCCGTGACCTCTGGCACCGCTTCAGCGGTCTCTGTGACCGAATCCAGGTGCGTATTCACAAAGAAAAGAAATACTCCGTGTGCTCCGTGTCCCTCAGTGTCCTCCGTGGTAAGAATCCAACCCCTCGTTAACCCATTGTTTACCATAGGATTTCCTTTACCACGGAGGGACGGAGGGACACGGAGAGGTTTCCCTACCCACGGAGGCGCTGACGCTTAGCTGAGGACACGGAGGCCATGCGGATACGTTGCTGCGCTCTGTTGCCCAATAGAAACTTGGAGTGGGGCTGCGGGGGTAGGGGGCCGATGTTAATTTGTGCTAAAACCGTGGTTTATGTAAACTAAAAGGGTAGTTTGTGCGTTAAAGGGGTGGATTTTTGTTGTGGTTTACCCTAAAGTGTAGACCAAAAATTAGTGACTAATAAAATTTAAATAATAACCATTATCCAAGTGTAATCTATCAGATTACACTCTGTAATTACATAGATTACAAACCTGTAACAACTTATCGATAAAAATCCGTAACTTTGCATTGGATTTTTGTTAATACTCATTTCCATAACTGACGCACAGGCCGATGCCCGCCCTCAAAACCCCGAGCTGAGCGCCTGAGGCGAGCCATTTTTGTTTAATACTTAATTTTACTTTCACCGACTAATCAGACATAAACCGAGACCAGTCGTTTTCAACCAAATATCTTAACATAATAGTAAGCCAACACCCAAGGGCCAAGCGTGGCCCCACATAGCGTGATGATAGAAAAGAAAAGAAATACTAACGACGCAAAGCACACCGTCGCCTCCGCCCCCGGGCGCCAGAGCGCACGCGCTCAGCGACTCGCTGACATGCGCGTACTCCAGCTCGGAAAGTTCTACCCGCTGCGCGGAGGCGTGGAGAAGGTGATGTACTCCCTGATGGAGGGCCTCTCGGCCCGAGAACTCAGGTGCGACATGTTGTGCGCCTCGGAGACCGGCTCACGCCTGCGCGAGAACCTGAATCCGTGGGCCACGCTGATGTGCTCGCCCTCGTGGGGCAAGCTCAACGGCACTATGATGTCGCCCCGCATGATCTCGGCCATGCGCCGCATCGCCTCGACTTACGACATCGTGCATGTGCACCATCCCGACCCGATGGCCGCACTCAGCCTGTGGCTGAGCGGATTCAAGGGCCGGGTAGTGCTGCATTGGCACAGCGATATCGTAAAGCAGCATCGCATGCTTCAGGCTTACAAACCGCTCCAGCGCTGGCTGTTGCGCCGCGCCGACGTCATAGTATGCACCACCGAGCCGTATATGCGCGGCTCGGAATACCTCAAGCCATACTTGCAGAAATGCACCGTGGTGCCCATCGGCATCCCGGCGCTGCAACCCGACACAGAATTGACCCGCAGCATCGCCGAGCGCTACGCCGGCCGCAAGCTGCTCTTCGCCCTCGGGCGCCTTGTGCCATACAAGGGATTTGAGCACCTGGTCGAGGCCGCAGCCCTGCTCCCCGACGAATACGTGGTGGTGATAGGCGGCACCGGCCCCCTGCGCTCCAACCTGGAGCATGCCATCGCCGAGCGCGGCTTGGAGGACAAGGTCATCCTGGCCGGATACCTCAGCGACCAAGAGGTGGGCGCCTATTTCGGCGCTTGCACGATGTTCTGTTTCCCCTCGGTACAGAAGACCGAGGCTTTCGGCATCGTCCAGCTCGAGGCCATGTCGGTAGGCAAGCCGATAGTGGCAACCGACATCCCCGGGTCGGGCGTGTCGTGGGTCAATGCCCACGGCGTGTCGGGCCTAAACGTGCCGGTAGGCGATGCCCAAGCCCTGGCAGATGCCATCCAGCAGATATCCTCAACGCCCGAGGCGCTCAGAAAGTTCGCCCGGGGCGCTCAGCAGCGCTACCAGGACACCTTCACCCACGACAAGATGGTGGAATCTACAATCCGAATTTACTCCTCAATCTTATAAACCCTTGCTGATATGACCAACCATTACACCAACCTCGACAACCTGAAGACCTGCTACGAGAAGGACTACCTCTACTTCCCGCTGCGCAGCGCCTTCGTCCCTGAGCGTGCCAAAAGGATCAAGTCCAAGGCTTCGCCGATGTCGTACAAGGCGAAGCGCGCCATGGACATCGCCGTGGCTGTGGCGGGGCTGATCTGCATCTCGCCGGTGTTTGCGGTCATATACATAGCAATCCGATGGAGCGACGGCTGCAACCCCATCTTCAGCCAGGAGCGCATCGGCATGCACGGCAGGGAATTTTACATCTACAAATTCAGGTCGATGCGCGTCGATGCCGAGAGCGCCGGCTCTCCCCAGCTCTGCAACGGCGACGACGATGACCGACTCACGCCGATCGGCCGCTTCCTCAGGGCCCACCATCTCGATGAGATCCCACAGCTGTGGAATGTGCTAAAGGGCGACATGAGCCTCGTCGGCTACCGCCCGGAGCGCAAATTCTTCATCAACCAGATCCGTGCCCTCGCCCCCGAGTACGATTTGCTCTACTCGATGCGTCCCGGAGTTTTCTCCTACGCTACCCTCTACAACGGATACACCGACACCATGGCTAAGATGCTGACGCGTCTGAGAATGGACCTCGACTATCTGCGCGATTTCTCAATCACCACCGACCTGAGGATCATCTCGCTCACGCTGACCTCGATCCTCACCGGCAAGAAATTCTGAAACCGACCACCCGATGCGTATTAAAAAAAGACATAAAACTCAGAAAGATTGGCGGGGTCTATATGATAGTCAACCTGTCGGACCCCACGGTGAATCTGGCCAATGTGCTCTCGCTCAACGAGACGGCTGCCGAGCTGTGGCGCGAGTTTCGCGACCGCGACTTCCAGCCCAGCGACCTCTCGGCCTGGCTCTGCGCCCACTATGACGTCGACGCCCCCACCGCCCAATCAGACACCAACCGCCTGCTCGACACCTGGCGCGAGGCGGGGATATTAGTGATATGATCAATTACCGACATACCGACCTGCTGCTGGCGCTCCTGCGCCTGGCCCTCTGGGCCGACAAGGAGCCGTTCCTGGCCCTCTCCCCGGTTAGCCCCGAGGAGTGGCAGGCTGCCTACAACCTGGCGGCTTGCCATGCCGTGACCGGCGTGGCCTGGCAGGGGATATGTCAGCTTGACGCCGCCGAGCTGCCCCCGACCGAGCTGCTCTGCATCTGGACAGCCAAGGCTACCGCTCTCGAGAAATCGTCAGAGCGCATGAATCAGGTGCTCTCAGCCCTGATGGAGCGCCTCGGCTCAGCCGGCCTCCGTCCGGTGGTCATGAAGGGCCAGACTGTCGCCGCCCTCTATCCCAAGCCGCTGCTGCGCGAGACGGGCGACATCGACCTTTATTTCCCCGAGCGCGCCGACATGGATGCTTGCATCTCGGCCCTCGAACCGGCCACCGCAAGCCCCGACGGCAGCTACCGCGCTCGATATATGGGCGTAGAGGTCGAGATCAATCCGACCCTAATCGACCTGACCTCGGGCCGCAAGACCCGCAGCGTCAGCGCCTCGATCGCTCCCGAGCAGTTTATCGAGGTCGACGCGGCCCCCGGGCTGCGCCTCCGCGCCTCGGCTCCGCAGGTCAACCTGCTGCTGCTCAGCTCGCATATCCTCAAGCACACCTTCGGCCGAGGCATCGGGCTGCGCCAGATGTGCGACTTGGCGATGGCTTGCCGCGCCTATCGCGGCAAGATCGACCCGGCTCACCAGGCGCGCGCTTCGCGCCGCATGGGTCTCCGGGTCTGGGACCGGCACCTGTACTCTTTCCTGGTACGCCAACTGGGGATGCCGGCCGAGTATGTGCCCTACAAGATACGGCTCTCAAAGAGCCACACGCTCTCGCAGCGGGTGCTGCTCGGCGGCAACTTCGGCCGCATGGTCTACAGCCCATCTGCCAACAGCGTGAAGAGCAAGGGCGTCACCGCCCTCTCGCTGCTCCGCTCCTCGCTCTGGAGCCTCCGCATCGCCCCCCGCAAATACCTCAAATGTATCTCCAGTTTGGCCCTCGGCCAATTCCGATTAATAACTCCAAAACCAAGAACTAGAAATATAAGAAACCACTGATTTGCACAGATTCGCACAGATTTATGAATCTGTCATTCCTATAGCTAACATTCAAATAATCTGTGACAATCCGTGAAAATCTGTGGTTAAAAAAATAACCAACTACCTTCTGGTTTCCGTGTCATCCGTGAAATCCGTGGTTAAAAAAGATATCTTAGAATGACGTATAGCATAGCAGGATTTGACATAGAGCTGATGATACCTCAATGCGAGGCATCTCGGTTGCTGCCGACGATGGAGCCGTTCCGGGCTCCGGTGTCGGGCGATCCGCTGTGCCGTATCCAAATATCAGATTCTCCTTCTCTTCCTCAGCCCAAGGGCGAACTGCTCGGCGACTATCCATCTGATACTGGCCGCGTGCTTGCCTATCGGGACCCTGCCGGATATCTCCTTATTGTATCATACCCCGACGGCACCGAGGTGGCCGTCGTGGCCAACCCGGCATTCACCTCGGCGCTGGTAGCCCTCAGCTTCTCGGCCCCGCTCGCGGGCGAGATTCTGGCGGCTGCTATTCGCCTGGTTTTCACCCAGGCAATCACCCCATATCAGGCTTTTGCCATCCACGCCTCTTGCACAGTGGCTGACGGCAGGGCCTACCTGTTCTGCGGCGTAAGCGGCGCCGGCAAGAGCACCCACTCGTCGATGTGGCTCCGCGCCATCCCAGGCGCTTGGCTGCTCAACGATGACTGCGTGATCGTGCGCCTCGACGAGGACGGCACGCCCCGCGCCTACGGTTCGCCTTGGAGCGGCAAGACTCCCTGCTACCGCGCAGCGAGCGCCCCAGTTGCTGCCATGGTGCGCGTTGACAAGGCCCCGGCCAACAGCTACGAGTCCCTCTCAGACATCGCCGCCTTTGGCGCAGTGCTGCCCGGCGTATCGGCCATGCGGGCCGAGGGCGACTATTTCGCCCATGTCTGCGACACCCTCGCCGCCGCCCTCAACTGCATCCAGGTCGGCATCATCCACTGCCAAGCCACCCCTGAGGCAGCAAAGCTTTGCTTTGCTGCGCTAAGTCAAAAGTCAAAAGTCAAAAGTCAAGAGTGGAAATTACCATCGGCTGATGGCTCGGCTGATGGCTCGATAGGCGACCGCCCTGGCGCCACTGTTCCTCGCGCTTCGGGCGCGAGTCCAAATGGCGCGAGCAAATCACTCATAACTCACAACTCAAAACTCATAACTACCATACTACTCAAGTGAAGACATTAAGATTCATATTAATCTCAGCTATGTGCGCGGCGATGGTGTCATGCGGCAGTCACAAGAAGAAGAGCTTTGTGTACCTGCAGGACATGACCCCGGGCCTGGGCTACCCAAGCGAAATCGCGGCTCAGACCACGGTCCGCCCCGGCGACAAGCTCAGCATCACCGTCACCTGCAAGAACCCCGAACTGGCAGCCCCATTCAATGCCAGCACGGTCACCATGGGCTCGGACGGCTCGGTCCGCTCGGTCGACCTCGACAACACCTACCGCGTTGACCCCAACGGCTACATCGACTTCCCGGTGCTCGGCGAAATCCGAGTCGAGGACAAGACCCTGGCCCAGGTGCGCGAGTTGATTAAAGAAAAGATAGAGGAGGGGAACTACATCAAGAATCCCATCGTCAAGTGCGAGCTCCTCAACCTGAGATATACAGTGCTTGGCGCTGTGGGCAGCAACGGCAACTTCTCGACCGACGAGGGCCGCATCACGCTGCTCGAGGCCATCGCCAACGCTGGCGATATCACCGCCAACGGCCGCATCGACAATGTGGCTGTGA
The DNA here is from genome assembly GCA_020860445.1 of Bacteroidales bacterium. Classification (GTDB taxonomy): domain Bacteria; phylum Bacteroidota; class Bacteroidia; order Bacteroidales; family Muribaculaceae; genus CAG-873. The sequence goes on from JAJBUH010000183.1 coordinate 6,239, forward strand.
TACGCGAGGAGGATGGGGGACGCACCCTGTACACTCACGACCTCAAGTCGCACGAGTTGTTTGACAGCCCCTGCTTCTACCTGCAGCAGAATGATATCGTCTACGTTGAGCCCAAGCGCAACAAGGACACCCGCACCGAAGACCTATCCTGGAAGGTGATTACCGTCGCCCTCTCAGCGATATCAACCGTGACAGCGGTGCTATGGTACACCACCAAATAAGTCAAAAGTCAAAAGTCAAAAGTCAAAAGTATCGCCTGATAGCAATTCTGATAGCAACCCAGTCCGTTATGGCGGCTACCGTGTAGGGCCAGTTCGTGGCCCGAGCCTACGCCTCCACGGGCACAATAAAATAGACCTAATAAAATAGACATGCCTAACAACCAAAATATAAAAATCGACTCGAGCCTCAATGTCTCGGATGTCCTCGGCTTCTTGCTCAGCAAGTGGCCCTGGTTCGTGCTGTCGATCTTGATCTGCGTGGGGGCGGCCTACTACAAATACGCCACCGCGCCCCTGGTCTACTTCCAGCAGACCACGGTCATCATCAAGGACCCAGCCAACAAGACATCGACCGCGGGCCTCGACCGCTACGACAACCTTATAAATAAGGTGAATGTCGCCAACGAAATCCTGCAGTTCCGATCTAAGCGCCTGATGGCCGAGGTGGTGACGAGGCTAAATGCCGACATCGACTACAAGTACCAACAGGGCCTCCGAGAGGTCGAACTCGCCAACCAAGCACCATTCAAAATCACACTTACAAACGTACTTCCTCAACGCCATTTCTCATTCAAAGTGACCGAGAAGTCTCCCGACGAAGTTGTCTTTACCGATTTTTCGGGCTTCGGCGGGGAGATCGAACCGATGACTGTGAGCTTCGGCCAGACCATCCAGATTGGCGATGAGCAAATCACTATCAACAAGACCGACTACTACCGCGACCTGTGGGTAGGCAAGGAGATCGACGTCACCAAATGGCCGGTGGCTTGGGTGGCAGCCCGCTACCTCGGCAACCTCGGCATCTCGCAGGCCAACGACGAGGCTTCAATCCTTACCCTGCGCCTCAAGGACAACAACCCCAGCCGTGGCATCGACGTGCTCAACACCCTGGTGGCTGTATACAACGAAGAGGCCATCAACGACAAGAACAAGGTGGCTGTCAACACCGCCGAGTTTATCCGCGAGCGCCTCCAGATCATCGAGTCTGAGCTCGGCGACGTAGAGTCGGAAATCGAGAATTTCAAGCAAGAAAACAAGATAATCAGCGTCAGCTCGGCCGCCTCGCAATACATGGGCGAGAGCCAGCGATACAACGCTGAGAGCCTCGAGCTGGAGACCCAGCTCAAGCTGGCAGCATATATCAAAGAATACCTGCAGGACGCCTCGAAGCAGAACGACCTGATTCCTACCAACACTGGCATCAGTGACGGCTCGATCGAGGCGCAGATTGCCAACTACAACGCTGCCAAGCTCAAGCGCGACCGCCTGCTGGCCGACAGCAGCGACGCCAACCCCGTGGTCGAGGAGCTGACCAAGTCGCTCCACTCGATGCGCCAGACCATCGTGCGCTCGATCGACAATATGGTGGTGTCGCTCAATGTGAAGCGCGACGACGCTATGCGCCGCACCGCCTCGGCTCAGACTCGCGTGTACCAAATCCCGACCAAGGAGAGGCAGATGCTCTCGATTGAGCGTCAGCAAAAGATCAAGGAGAGCCTGTATATGTTCCTGCTCAACCGTCGCGAGGAGAACGCTCTGTCGCAGGCTCTGGCCGACAACAACGCTTACGTAATCGACAGCGCCGAGGGCTCGAACAGCCCCATCTCGCCGGTGCGCAACAAGATTCTGCTCTGCGGCTTGCTCGTGGGCGTGGCTATTCCGCTGGTGATATTCTTAGTTCGCCTGTTCTTTGACACCCGCGTGCGCAGCCGCAAGGACATCGAGAATCTGGTATCGATACCGTTCCTCGGCGAAATCCCCCAAGGCCCCAAGGGCAAGAAGGGCGAGAAGCTGCCCGAGATCGTGACCCCGGCCAGCAACGATGACAAATCGCTCGACCGCTCTCTGCTGGGCGAGGCATTCCGCATCGTGCGCTCAAATATCTCGTTTATGTCTAAGAAGAAGGTTGGCGCGCAGGTGATAACCTTCACCTCGTTCAACGAGGGCGCTGGCAAGACTTTCATCTCGCGCAACCTGGCTCGCTCGTTGGCGCAGACCAAGAAGCGCGTGGCGCTCATCGACCTCGATATCCGCAAGCGCACGCTCAGCCACCAGTTTGACAAGCACCAGTATGGCGTGACCAACTTCCTGGCCGACCCGATGCTGTGTGTCGAGGACATCACCATTCAAGACAAAGACTTTGACAACCTGCATATCATCCCCGGCGGCACTCCGGCTCCCAACCCGGCCGAACTGCTGATGGATGACCGTCTCGACGAGCTCATCGCTGAGCTGCGCGAGCGGTACGACTACATCGTGGCCGACAATGTGCCTGTTGGCGTGGTGGCCGACGCCTCCATCACCAACCGCATCAGCGACCTGACTATCTTTGTGGCTCGCGCCGGCAAGATTGACCGACGCCAGCTGCCCGACCTCGAGGCCCTGTACCAAAAGGGCAAGCTCCACAACATGGCCATCATCCTCAACGGCGTGTCGGTCTACCACCACCGCTACGGTTACGGCTATGGCTACGGTTACGGATATGGTTACGGCTATGGTTACGGCTATGGACACTCCTACGGCTACGCCTACGGCGCCGACGGCCACCGCTCCCACAAAAAGAAGAAAAAGCAAAAGGAACCCGCGGAAGCAACCCCGTAGTGGCCGCGCCGCCTCGGCGCAATGGCTCTTAACCACGAAGACCATCCGGGTGGTGGGCCCAGCGCCCTCGCGGGTCCGGTCAGCTTTCCATCCGGATGGCCTCCGTGACCTCCGCAAGGCACTGCCGCCTCCGTGAAAAGGGAAACCCCTCCGTGGCCCTCCGTACCTCCGTGGTTAAAAAAATCTCCACGGTGGTTATAACTCAGAGTAATCCCCTAAGGCACTGAATTTTAACCACGGAGAGACGGAGAACCACGGAGAGCCAATCGGCAATCCACGGAGGCGCTGACGCTTAGCGGAGCCCACGGAGGCCATCCGGCTGGCAACCCGAAGCAACGTGCTGCGTTAGCGTGGGGGCCCAGCGCCCTCGCGAGCCCGGTCAGCTTTCCATCCGGATGGCCTCCGTGACCTCCGCAAGGCACTGCCGCCTCCGTGAAAAGGGAAACCCCTCCGTGCTTCTCCGTTCCTCCGTGGTAAAAAATCCCCACGGTGGTTATAACTCAGAGCAAAACACCTAAGGCACTGAATTTTAACCACGGAGGTACGGAGAACCACGGAGAGCCAAGCGGCAATCCACGGAGGCGCTGACGCTTAGCGGAGCCCACGGAGGCCATCCGGCAGGTGGGCCCAGGCGCCCTCGCGAGCCCGGTCAGCAACCCGAAGCATGGCAGCTACCCCGTAGGGGTTGTTTCAATTAGCTTAAGGGCTACCGCTCTCCCTGCTACCCCATAGGGGTTGTTTCACAACTTCCCCTCTAACCTCTTCCAATTATCTCTTTCCCATCTCAGCTTCCCCAATGCTGAGCCTAACATAGAATAATAAACCACCCTCAACCCTCATCCCCCCTTCAGGGGGCTAGGGGGCTCCAGAGGCTAAATCATACCACTATGAACAAAAAATCTTATCTCCCTCCCCTCTGCTCCATGACCCATGTGGTCCTGGAAATGGGCCTTTGTGCTACAGATTCAGGCAACCAAGCCACTGTTAATATGAAAAGCAATGTCGAAGTAAAAGATTATAAAGCTGTAGGTGATGAAGATGGCTTTAACGACATCGAATTTAACTAAACTTTAAAAATTATCTCTCTGTGAATAAATTTAAGAAACACATACTGATGGGGTGTACCCTTTTGTTTGGGGCTACATTCCAAAGTTGCCATGATGACCTGAAAATCACTGTGGTTGAGGAAGGTCTCCCTGCAACTATTCACTTCAAGGTGAGGGTGCCAACAGCTACTACTGTGGAAAACAGTCGTTCAGCTGATGATGCAGAAAGCCAGATAAAAGATCTTTATATGGTAATGCGTTCGGCTACTAGCCCTCGAGTAAAAGTCATTAACTTATTTGAATATCTTAGCAACGAGACTGATGCTAGTACAAATGTGTTGGAGAATGCTGGGAAAGATACTAATGGATATCGTCAGTATTCTTTAGATATGACATATCAAGCAAATGATCTCTCAGGAACTTATTCAATTTACATTATTGCTAATCCTAGTTCAAACTTTTCAAATTTGGTTTTGCAGGATGGCAGTCTTGACGGAACAGATTTTGAGAATCTGTTGGTGGAGTGCACCCTTTATAATAAGAAATTAGATGATAGTAAGGGACTTCCGATGTCGTGTAAATTGGGAGATAATATCCAAGTAATTCAGAATACCACTACAACAATTGATAATGATATTGTTTTGGAGCGTTTGGTGGCTCGTATTGAATTTTATATCAAAACGGGTACCGGGGTAACTTTTAAACCCACTTCATACCAAGTATTTAATCTGCCTCAGAAAGCAAAATTAATAAATGCAGGAAGTTCTAGTGCAAATATGTTGGATGAAGAAGATGGGGTATATTTTGATGACCAAGCGGTAAATGCCTTGAACTCCCAAACCGAATTCTCTTTCTTAATGCTTGAAAATGTACAAAACGATGTAGACATTCCGAGTACCATCACTTTAGAAGATGGCACTGTAAAAAGTGTTGACCCTCGTACTCTCAGACAAGAATGGACCTACACCACCACAGGTAATACCACTGGGGAATCTGTGACTGTAACACCAGCAGAAAAGAAAAAATTATTCAAATATGCACCATCAACTGCTACATTTGTTGTGGTTACTGGTAGTTATTCGGGTCCTGGTCCCATCGCTAATGGAACTGCTACCACCTATACTGGAACGGTGTCCTATACTATACACTTAGGTGATTTTAGCGCAAATTCAGTAACTTCTGATACTGAAACTAATGCAGGAAATTTCACGGTTAATAGGAATGAACTCCACAAATACAGAATTACTGTGAATGGGGTTAACAGTATTGTTAATGAGGCTTCAAACACGGTGTTGGGTGAAACCAATCAAGCCGCAGAAGTAACTACTCAGCGATTCTAAGGAAAC
>JAJBUH010000208.1 GCA_020860445.1 Bacteroidales bacterium
CACTGTCGAGGAAACGCCGAAGCACAGCGTTTCCAAAGCTTCCTGTGCCGCCAGTTATCAGCAGCACCTTGTCTTTGAATATAGACATATTTTGTAAGTTAAATTGTTTTGGCTTATTATTTTAGGATTTCAGCTATCTGAAAGTTATGCTGACGGTAATAGAAATCCCTCAAGAATCTATTACGGCAATTTAGAGAAAACTGTTGAAAGTTCTCCTTAACCTTCGCAATCGCCTTTCTAATCTCTTGTATGTCGTTATTGTCGCCAATAGCCACTACCTCCTGGCCATCCTCCACAAATTCATTAAGGTTCTTGCGCAGCACTATAGCGGGAGTCCCGAACATCATGCTTTTGGCCAAGACCCCGCTCTGGGTGGTCCTAGCATAGGCGTTCCAAATGCAAAAGCTCTCCATAAAATGCCTATTTATCTCCTCATCAGTCAAGGGCCTCCCTTGTTGCACCTTTACTCTTGGAGTATTCTTTAGCGTTTCTGGAAGCGCCACATCGCTCTTAGTGGCAATGAGGAATTCTATTCCGGGGAGGAACCCTTCCAGAACTGCATGTTCCACGAATTTGACATACTCCGCAAAAGAATGATCGGGTGCGGCTGTGCCTATGTAACTGAAATATTTGCGCTCTCCCAATATATTCCTGTCCCTGGCCTCATCATCGAACATCAAAGGGAGGTAATGATAGTTGCCGTTCTTGTAAACAGGATTGGCTTCATAGTACTCTACGGCTTTTCTCGATGGGAGCAATACGGCATCGCTCCACTTCACTGTCAGAGCGCTTATCTTATTTATTATCCATAGTTTTGCCAAGTATTTGTAAGAGAAGCCGGCCTTCCTATAGGTTCTCAATGGAGCCAATGGCTCGTGGAAAACATAGAGGATCTTTGCTTGCTGCCTCTTTAGCCTCAGCTGAAGCTTAAGGTTCTTTTGACTTGGGAACAAGAACATCGCCACATCTGTTTTCCCGATTAGGTCAGTCCCATTGGCTCTCTTTATGCCTTTTGGCAAAAATGGATTGAATTTCTCATCCACCAACAAACAGGCCTCATAACCCAACTCTTCAAACTGCTTATAGGATGCAACGAGATGGCTCACATGGCCTGGGTTAAAATTGAGGGAAACAACTAGGGATTTCATATCTTAAGTCAAAGGGATTGATAACCATTTTTGCTGGAAAGCGGCATAAATCTTATTGGTGTTCTTTTCAAAAATACGATAAACCATCCAAGAGAACACATAAACAATAATTATTATCGATAAATATAAGCTTAGGTTTCTTAGGCTAAAATTCAGATTCAACGGAAATGAGGGCAATAGCGAAACTATGGTGGCCATAATAGGAAAATGCACGGCATACAAAGTAAATGAGAATTTAGCTAGACCGTCTGAGGCTAATCCCACAATCCCATTGAGATTCCCAATGCTGACCATGCAGAGGTAAAGCAAAGAGAAAGACAGGATGAATATCATATCTGCATAAAGTCCAGCGCTCAGAACCCTTACTACTAGTACCAATCCTAATGATAGGATCAATCCAAAATATTTAAGAAATTTCATCCCCTTGAAAGCTTCTGAGCATTGCTTCTCAACAATCGGCACGAGGCCTCCAATCAGCCATACGATCGCATAAAAGATGATTTTCTCACCTATCCACAGAGTCACTAATGCCAGAATAATGCTGTAGAACACTTTGATTCGTCTGCAGGAGACAAGGATATTATAACTTAGGAAAAACATAACATAAATCCAGAATTGGACGGGAAGATACCAAAGAGGGGTATTGCATCCAAACGGTTGTATTTCAAAAGCCATCCCGTTCAAGAATAAAATGGTGCCAATAAGATTTTTGAAATTCAGGGATGAAACCATGTTATGATTTATCATTCCTCCAAAATCATAAGTTCCCTCATACAGTTGTATGTGTCCGAAAGTTTCCCCTATGATTTGAAAGGCCCATGTTATGCCTAATGCGGGTATCAGAACGCATTCAAGTCTGAAAAACCTTTTAACTAAGAACTGGGGTGGTAACTTATTGAGGCCATTATTTTTACCCCCCCCATTAAATATCTGTGTATTAGAGAGTTACCAGAAAGCATCAAGAATCCTAACACAGCATAATGGCCCCAGCCAGTCATATAATAGAAGGCTTTTTCCATAATCGAAACATTCTCACTAAACGACGGAAACAGGAAAGCTCTCAAATGATTAGCTACGATTAAGAAAATCAAAGCAGCTCTCAATAAACTGATATTGAGATTCCTTTTTTGTAAATGCTCACTCATCTTGACATCTCTTCGTATAGGGATATGTATTTAGAGTATTGGTTTTTGTACTCGTATTTTTGTTGTATTATTGCTCTGCAGTGGCTTCTGATATCTTTTCCTCGGATTCCTCTTATGTCAGGGAGCAAATCCAACACATCTTCTACCTTGTCAACCACAAAGCCGGTATCCTCTACTATTTCCTCTCCTGCAGTGTTTTTTAAGATTATTGCGGGGGTTCCACAAGCCATGCTCTCAGCGTTGACTAGGCCAAAGGTCATGTTGAGATTGGGATTCAAAAGCACGTCTGACTTAGCGTAAAGCTCGCACAATTGGGCAAGATTTTCAGTTCGCCTAATCCCTATGGCTTTGGGGGGAAGGCTTTTAAGCTGCTTTTCATTTACTCCCACTATGATGAGTTGAAAATCGGCAGGCAGTTTCTCAGCTAACTTTAGCAAAGAGGGGTATCCATTGGCTTCATTCCATCTTGTGGCAACACTCAAAATAGAAAACTTATCTGAACAGAAAAGATAGTCAAAATCATTAGTTGCGTTTCGGGCATCGAAAGCATGAAGATCAATGCCATTTTCTATCACCTTAGTTGGAACTTCCTTCAGAGCCGACTGTTTCACGAATCTCTCCAACCAAAAAGATACCGGCACCAAAGTGACGTTTCCTCTGTTTGCAAGGAGTCTTACCTTTAGTTCCCAATTCCTCTTGCTGAAATCGAACATCGATGAGGGATATTCATACAGCATCCCACAAGCCTTGCATCCATTCTTCCACTTATCGCATTCAGGATGGATGTAAGCGCAATGCCCAGTCAACCACCAAAAATCATGCAGGGTAAGAATTGTGGGAATTGCCTTATTGGAAAGGTAATCCAATAGCAGCTTGTAATTCAGATAATGGCCATGCGCATTATGAATGTGCACTATGTCCGGCTTTATGCCTCCTAAATAGGAAATGAAGTGACGCGTAGCGCTTTTTGATGCAAGGCCTTGGCGGTCAAACAATCGGGACTGAAGGAAATGCATGTAATTGTCTATCTTGCCTCCAATTCGGAAAGTTTGAGATTTTGAAGGGATTCCCTCACGGCCAAAAGCTATGTGGCTCTCCCATCCAGCCTTTATGGCCAATCGTCCTATTTGCTCCGCAATGCGTCCAGTGGATCCAATCCCCGATACAGAATTAATTTGCACAACTCGCTTCATGATTCACTTATCTAATACGCTATGCAGAACCTTGACTTGATACCCTGGGTTGTATTTAGAGTCAACCACTTCATGGCATTTATCCGATATTGTCTTACGGGTTCTCCCTTTTGACATCCTGAACCACTCCTTGATTTTTTCACATAGATCTGTAAGATCATTTTCCTTGAAGAATAATCCTGTCTCATTGGGAGTAATCGCTTCAAACTCTGGCCCTTGGTAGGCAAAATTATCGTGAGTTAGAACTGGCGTACCGTAAGACAAGGAATGGATAGCGGTTAGTCCTACATTGCCTGGAGATACGCAAAGATCGGCATTGCTTATGAGTTCGGCTAATTCTTCCTCTTTATAACAGGGTCCATAAAACCAAACACAATTCTCAAGTCCAAGATGACCTGTAAGTTCTTTTAACTTGGTTTCTTCAGTTCCTCCTCCAATAAAAGTCATATTGAAAAAAAGACCTTCTTTGCGTAATTCAGCGAGGGCTTTTATAGTCATATCCAATTTTTTTTCATCGGTCAAACGACCAATGAAAAAAAGATTGTGATTGTCATTTTTGAAATGATCCGAATAAAGCGCACTCGATTTCAAAGATTTTCTTATCTCTAATTGCTTATAATAGTCCAGTGAGTTGGCTATCACATGGAGCTTGGAGCTCTTTACTCCATTTTGAATCATGAGATTTTTGGCATAGTCGCCATAGAGAAATATTCCATCTACTAGCTTGTACATACTCTTCTTTATGAGCTTCTCCATTATAGACTCCCGTCCATACCAACCATGAGTCCATAAATAAGAGCGCTTGTTTTTGTGAAGCATTATTAGGAACAATGCTATCCATGTGCTCAGGCAACGCGGGTCGCCAGTAATCACATAATTGGCTTTCTCTTTTCGTGAAACCAGTTTTACCACATCAGATTGGTAAAACCAGTTTCCAAACCAATGATTCCTTACATCCTTATGGGGATGTTGGAAGTCTCTATCATCAAGACGTTTTATAGGTGATGGCAAACTATCCCCCCAATAAAACTCACAGTCAAAAGACTTGTCTATCTCACTGTAAATGAGATAACGGTAATGAGATGGGAAATTGAAAATGAAATAATTTTTCATCAAACCACTTATTTACAAGCGAGCATCAATGAGATTACGATCCAAAACACCTTTTACATCATATATTACAGATGCAGGAGCTTGAAGCGAACTCATATTCAAGTTCTTGAACTGGTCATGGGCCACAGCCAGTATGATGGCATCATACTTTTTCTCTTCTGGCAACTCGTTGCACACAGAAATGCCATACTCACGCTTTACAGCCTCAGCATTTGCCCAAGGGTCAAACACAGTGATATTTTGAGTATAAGGTGTCAGTGTTGAATAGATGTCCACCACCTTGGTGTTTCGTATGTCGGGGCAATTCTCCTTAAAGGTAATGCCAAGAATGAGGATATTGGCATCCTTCACCATGATGCCTTTGAGATTCATGGCTTTAATTACTTGATTGGCCACGTAATCCCCCATACCATCATTGAGACGACGAGCTGAGAACATCAAACGAGGCAATACGCCATACACTTGAGCTTTCTGGATGAGATAATAAGGGTCAACAGAAATACAATGCCCTCCGACCAAACCAGGGGATAGCTTGATGAAATTCCACTTGGATGAAGCCGCTTCAATGACATCATGCGTATCTATACCCATGGCATTGAATATTTTTGCCAACTCATTCATGAAGGCTATGTTGACATCGCGCTGAGAATTCTCGATAATCTTGGAGGCCTCAGCAACCTTGATTGATGGCGCTTTGTGTGTGCCGTTCACCAACACGGAATTGTAAACACCGTCTACAATATCCGCCACTTCAGGAGTAGAGCCAGAAGTCACTTTCTTTATCTTCTCCACTGTGTGAAGCTTATCTCCCGGGTTTATACGCTCGGGGGAATAGCCTGCAAAGAAATCCTCATTAAATTTGAGACCGCTTTCCTTCTCTACCACTGGGAGGCATTCTTCCTCTGTTACGCCAGGGTAAACTGTAGATTCATAAACTACGATATCACCTTTACTGATGACTTTGCCAATTGTCTCGCTTGCGCCCCACAGTGGCTTAAGGTCTGGGCGATTGTTCTCATCCACAGGTGTAGGAACAGCCACAACATAGAAGTTGCAATCGCGAATCTTTTCTATATCCGTTGTACATACGAATCCATTTTTTTCTATTGCTTCTTGCAGCAAGGCATCCTCAACCTCCAAGGTAGCATCATGGCCTTGCATTAGAGCATCTACTCTTTTCTGATTCATGTCATATCCTACAGTAGGATACTTAGTGGAGAAAAGGCGAGCCAACGGAAGGCCCACATACCCCAATCCGATTACTCCGATTTTTATTTTATCTGGAATCATATTTAGTTAGTTTGATTCATTTATTGTACTTTGTTTTCCTTAAAGGTCTTGTAGATTGATTAGGCCCTTATACATCTGCCTTGTGCCCTCGTGGATTGAATCGAATGTGAATGACTGCCCATCGGCGCACCATCGAGGATGCAGATCGCAATGAAGTCCTGACCGTGTGAAGCTCAATTGCTCTGGAGAGATGGTGGCGAGGATATTCTTGTCGATGCCAGCTAGATAGGAATTGGCAAGAGCCATATCAGGGCGGTCAAAAATCATTTGATATGTGCCTATCTCTACTCTTCGGTTTTCATCAAAATTATACAGCATCAACTGTCTTTTTCCTTCCTTGTCAGGATAGGTGTCGTTGATGCACCAGCGCTCATCCAAGGGGTTTGTCATTGGATGCCCATCCTCGACTAACAACCCAGCTCCGATTTGGCTGATCACAGGTGAAGGGCTATCAGTGATCATTATGAAAGATTTGCCCATGCCCGTAGCCCCTCTCTTTTTTCCGATTACGGCCTTAGCCATTTTTTTTGCTATTTTTAAAGGGAAAGAAAGCAAAGGATTATTCAACAACGGATTGCTGCGCAGCGAATCAAGATTGCTATTGGCTCGGCCATATATGTAAATCCTTTCATCCCCCTTCCAATCGAAATGGCTAAGGAATCCGATGGCTATGCAACGCAAGCCCTTGCCGTCAGCACCCACTGTCATCAAGCGAGTCATCATGCCTCCATCCGGCATGAAGTAGCGATGCAGGAACGCGATGCGTTTGCCAGTTGGGTTAAGGCGCAAGTGGGTCAGATAGTGGTGCTGGGGTGCGTTATGATTGAACTTCATATCGCATTCAACTACCTCCCGAACGCTCACTAGGACTTTCGTAACTCCGTTTGCCATATCCGTCACTGTAATGCCGGCATTGGCCGGGGCTGTTTCGTGAGCATTTGCATCCTCAATGCCCACATACCCATAACCGCCCAATCGGGATAGGCGAGCGTAGTCCAGACCGTAAGCCGTCTTTCCGTCAGGAGAGAGAGCATGCGTGGGAGCATTTAATCGTTCTACGAGCTTTTTGGTATCCGCATCATAAATGTCAGTACCCCATGCTTTTTCCACACGATTATTAGTGGTGAAGAAATTGGAATCTGCCACCCACTGCAATCTTGAACCTTGCGGATAATTGAGGGCTTCCGTTTCTCCCACCTTTACGAATTGTTTGTCCGTTGTCACGTATCCGACTCCGAATCTCTCCCTCGGAAGCGGGGGACGATTCATCACGTCCACCTCCAGAGAAAGGATTTTGTCACCCTTGGTGTTTGAGCATATCAGGTCGTGAAAGCCGAATAGATGATGCTTCGGGCCGTGTGTCAATGCTTCAATTTTAATATCACTCATATTCTGTTTTCGTCCCAAATGACATTTTCTTTTAATACTTTGGCAGGGATGCCACCAAGCAATACGCCTGATTTGAACGATTTAGTCACAATAGCGCCTGTCCCTACCACTGTGTCTTTTGACAAAGCGACTCCTTTGAGCACTTTTGCGCCTTCCCCAATCCAGCAATGGTCACCGATAGAAACTGAGGCTGCTTTATTGTATCGCTTACCATCTTCATCCATTAGTGAATGGCTGTCTCCTGTTCGTATCTGGACATACGAGCTAATCATAGTTCCATTCCCTACGATTATCGACCGACCATCTTCGGTGCAGGCAAGATGCGAGTGGTGACCGATAAAAGCGTCTTGCCCAATTTCAATTGTGCAATCATTATCTTCAACCCATAGCTCAGCTCCCGAAACATAAGAGTTCCGGTGGAGGATAACTCGATTGTTATGGCCAGAAATTTTAACCAAGGATTTCATCAACAATGCCTCATCTTCTATCATTATGACATTGTTTGAACCATTTATCTGGATTCGATTTTTCAAGGATAAACCGTTGATTTTCAATTTATTACCCCCCCCCACAACATAACTCTTGTTTTCTCGCCAGAGGCGATATCGGTAGGCTAATGACCTTATCAGTCTAATTCTTTTCAAGGGTTTCATTTGCAATTGACGAGAGAGTTCAACAATGTGGAAACTGTTTGCGACAAACCTTCAATTGAATACTGGGATATCACCTTCTTTTGAAGTTCTTGTGCAAGGGAAACCTTTTTTTCATAATCAGATATTACGGACTCTATTGCTTTAGCAATAGCTTCTGGAGACTCCTCTTCATAGTAGGTTATGTGGCTATTGAACTCATCGTTGAGCTTACCAATCTCACTGCTTACTATGGGACGTCCAGTCGATGCGTATTCCATCATCTTGAAAGGGAAGCCGGCCGCTTGCGCCCCTACGCCCATGCTCCGCGTGGTATTGATCAAGATATCAGCATCCTGGTTCAGAATCCCTATCAGCTCTTTGTGGGGGCAATAACCCTCAAACACAAAGGAGTGTTGCTTAGGGGTGTCTTCAACCAATTTTTTCAGCTCATCGGAGAGGTTGCAGTTACCAAACACTCTTATTTGGCAGGGAGTCTTTAGATGCCGTATAGCTTTTACCAACAAGTCGCCCCCTTTGCTGTAGTGAATGCCTCCTGTCAGAATAATGGTGACTGGTTTGCCTTTGGTCAACGAATGGCGAGAAAAGGTAACCGCTGACAGCACTTCCTCATTTATTACCCCTGGAGTCAATACCTTATGCTGGATTTCTGGGAGCATCAAACCATTGCATACAGAGAATAAACCATCAGTGTGGCTTACGATGCGTTTGTACATCCAGCGCTTGAATCCCTCAAAGCTGTTGCGATCTCCAGCCAGCGATTTGTTGAAGATATTATCCTCATACTCGAGCACCTGCTTGCAGCCTTTCATCTTGGGCATCATCAAAGCCGCACCCAATGTGATGTTGTAGTAAACAATCACATCGTATTTCTTCTGGCGTTGTTCGCGCTTAAGGTATCGAGCCATTCGCAATTGATTTATTGGATCACATCTGCGTTTCGACAGGATGTCGCAATATTTGATGGTGAGTGTACCTTCAGGATAAGTTTCTTTCTCTGTAAAAGCCCCAATTCTAGCGTCGCAAGTCGTAACCCCGGGACTGTACATAGTCACCTCGTGCCCCGCTGCCATCATCGCTCTGGCAAGCCCTTGTGATTTCAGGGATCCTGACAAAGCGAATTTCCTTCCTTTGCCATACTTTTCCGTGAACTCTTTTCCTAGGTAAGCGGTAAAATATGCTATTCTCATGTTTAATAAAGTGTTACTGATTTTCAGATTTTATGAGTCCCTCCAATATCTTCAAATATCTATGACCATAAGATTCCCAAGAAAGGTTATTTCTGGTGTTTTCAAAGCGTTCCGTATCCTTTACTTCAGATTCATTGACTTTCTTGAGGGCTTGCGATATTGCCTCAGCTATAGATTTTGTGGATAGTGGCTCTTTTATCTCAAAACTCCAATCATCGTCTTTGAGCAGACTTTGCAATTCAGGCCCCCCCGTTCTATTACTGTAAACGGAAGGCAAACCGCAGGATGCTGCTTGCAGCAATACAAGACCGAACCCTTCATCCAAAGAGGGCATGACTGACACTTTAGCTTTCCTATAATATTGGGGCAGATCGAATTCATTGACAAAGTCAACATGATGGAAGTTGTCATTCTTTGGCAGTTCACAGTCTACAACATTTCCCACATGCAGCATCTTCACTCCTTTCAGATGGTTTAAGCAAGCATCGGTCAACATATCACATCCTTTGTGTTTCCACCAACTTCCTACCATTATGACATCATATTCTTTCTTTACATCCAAAGGTTCAAATCGAGTAATATCCACTCCGTAGGGATTTATTAGTATTTTATCTTTGGATATTCCATTTTGAATATCTGAGTCGATGACATATTTGGTGGCTGCCATAAGGTAATCAGCGGCTTCATAGTGCTTTAACATAAAAGCAGTCATGTCCTCTGGTATCTTGGCATCGGAATAGCTCCTTCTCACTTTAGTTTGAGTAAGAACATGGGAAGACCCTTGATCGCAAATCGTGATTGCTTTAAAACGCTTCTTAGCCAACAGGGAGGTTTTAACGGCCTGTCCGTTTAAACCGATAACCACATCGCATTTACTTAACCTCATAGCACATAGAGCATCAAACAATTTGCGCACATAGAATCTCAGATTGCTCTTCTTGAATGGATTAATAGGCAATCTGTCTATCATTACAGATAGAAGGCCGCAAGGGAAAAGCAAAGATTTCACCTTCCCATGATATCCGAACTTCCTGCAACGCGCTGCAGGCATCATCGTATAGAAAGTGACATCAGCGAGTCCTTCTGTATCTAAGACCCTAGCCAAATTCAACAAATGAGAGCGACCGAGCGTAACAATTGAAATTTTCATTTGTTATTAAGTAGTTGGTGATAAATTGAAATTATCGATTGATAGTGAGTATAATCTTTTTGAGGTTTCCTTCTTTTAGTAGATTTCAGCTCTATTATAACTTTATCTGCAAATTCTTCTCTATTCTTCCATTGATAAGTAATCACACCGTCTGGTCTTGGACATACGTCGCTGGCTATGACAGTAGCGCCAGAATCCATTACTTCTCTAACTGCGACAGAATCTCCGTCCGTTGCAGTAGGCCGAATATAAACATCAGTCTCCTCCCAGAGCATAGCAATATTATCAATTGCTCCAATTTGCCAAAATACCACATCTTCAATACCTAAATCTTTTGCTCGGTCGTGCAGCTTTATGATTTTTTCAGTATCAGTATCTTCTGAAAGACAAAAAATAAAGCCGATGCTTTTATCCAAGGCGAACATATCCTTAAAAAGGATTAGGGCATCATCTATTCCATAAACATCCGTTCCCTTGTAGAGCATAAAACTTCTAGCGTAGAAACTTACTATTTTAGAATGCGTTCTTATGTATTGTTGCAAACCGTTGCTTAGAGGCTTAAGTTGAGATGTATCCTTTGGAATATAGGCTGGAATCACAGGCACTGTATGTTTGAAGCGCAAATTGCATCCCATCATCTCACTTTGCGCTTGTGAACTTACTGCTATCCACTGAGCGTCAGAATTTGCCATACGCTTAATAAAGAAACGATTTACAGGAGAGGTTCTCTTTAAGAAATCCCTTATCATTGCGCTGTGAACAGTTATGACAATCTCTTTCCTGAGAATATGTTGAAGAATCCACAAAAAATAAAAATTTTCTAAACCGTGATAATGTACTATCTTGTATTTTGCCATTATCTTAAGTAGTTTAAGGTCTCTATCTATTCTTTGTAATATCTTTCTTACAGGATTTTTGGCTCTGCTCATTGGGAACTCATCCAATAATGGATAGGCCCTTTCCCCCTGGTCTCCAACTTTACTATCCTGGGGTATATAAAACCCTCCCGTAGAAATGCCATCTTTGTTCAGTTGATCAATTAGCTGTTTCACATATACTGTGATTCCTCCATAAGGTGGGGGAATTACACAGAATTGTTTAATTATGCATTTGTTACTTTTATAC
>JAJBUH010000037.1 GCA_020860445.1 Bacteroidales bacterium
CATACGCAAGAGCTGTCGTGTTAAAATCGTATTAAAATTCGTGCGGTAACCCTGCAATAATACCAATCCCGCGACCAATGATTGAAGAAAAATTCGTACCTTTGCGCCGAGATTTTTTAAGGTAAAAGAAGATTTAACGGACGCTGTTCATTTTTTTTCGCAAAGCTATGAAAAGAGAGAGCTGGGTGCCATGCATAGCATTGGCCACCTCGACATTTATTTTCCACACATCCGAGTTTGTGCCAGTGGCACTGCTCACCGACATCGCCGCTGCCTTTGGAGCAACCGAGGCGCAAGTCGGCATGATCATATCCGTCTATGCCTGGGTAGTTGGCCTGATGTCGCTGCCGCTGATGGTAGCAGTGGCCAAGATGGATTGGCGCAAAATCATGCTATGGGTGCTGGGCCTGTTCTCATTGTTCCAACTCGCCTCAGCTCTCGCTCCGACCTACGGGGCTCTGATATGCGCTCGCGTGGGGGTAGCTTGCTGCCATGCGGTGTTTTGGGGCATTGTGCCTCCCTACGCTGTGGCTACGGCTCCGCAAGGAGGCAGTGCCAAGGCCCTGAGCTTCATCATCACCGGTTCGTCGATTGGCACTATCCTGGGTTTGCCACTTGGCCGCATGGTGGGCTTGTGGCTCAGCTGGCGAGCTACCTTTGCCGCAGTGGCGGCAGTGAGCGCATTGGTCACTATCGCTTGCTTTATCTATCTGCCCAAGCACCGGTCGAGCGAACAATTCTCGCTGCGCGATGTGCCGCACATGCTCACCAATCCGATGGTAATGCGCATCTACGTGTTCATACTCGCAATCGTCACCAGCTATTTCATGATATACAGTTACATCGAGCCATTCTTGGCCCAAGTGGCGCAGATGTCGGCTATGATGATTACCCTCACCTTGTCGCTGATGGGCGCGGCTGGGATTGTGGCTGGCTGGGCATTCGCTCGTTGGTTTGCCGGTTGGCCGCGCTGGTTCTTCACTGGCGCACCGATTGCCATAGCCATCTACGGTCTGGCCATTAACGCACTGGCACCTTGGGCTATAGCCGTGATGGTCATCTGCTTTATTGGGTCGATGGGTTGCACATGCTTCAACCTCGGCTGCCAAGACATGCTCATCAAGCGCGGACCCCAGCCATCGACCATACCTGTTGCCACCTATTCGGGCATCTTCAATATCGGCATTGGCAGCGGGGCCCTGCTCGGCGGTCTGGTTGCCACCCATTTGGGCCTTGGTTGGATCGGGGTTCTGGCCTTTTTGCCAGCCATTTTAGGGGTATTGCTCTCGCTGCCTCTCACCCGCTATGCAAGAGCGTAGCGGTCAGACCAGCAGTCGGCACGCTGCCGTCAAGATTATCATAACCAACTCGGCAGCGCGATTCACATATACTGCTGTTTTAATGTCAGCGCCCACAAGCGCTCGCTCGTTCGAGCCTATATATGGCTTAGGCACAAGCTCGCCGAAATAGTCGTGCGGACCACCGAATCGGCAATCGAGTATGCCAGCCAATGCGGCTTCGGGGTACCCAGAATTAGGGCTAAGATGCTCACGACCATAGCGATGCACAAAGCTCAGCAGACCCCAGCGACCGCTCACCAGCACCATCAACAGAGCTGTTAGGCGCGCCGGGATGTAATTTGCCGCATCATCGATGCGAGCGGCCCAGCTACCAAACTCGCGATAGCGCTCGTTGCGATATCCAATCATGGAATCCAGGGTATTGACCATCTTGTACGCCACCATGCCCGGCACGCCCAGCAACGCAAACCAGAAAAGCGGAGCTATCACCCCGTCGCTGAGATTCTCGGCAAGAGTCTCTAAGGCTGCAGTGCGCACCTCATGATCAGAGAGGGAAGCAGTGTCACGCCCCACGATTCGTCCCACCTGTTTCCGCCCCTGCTCAAGCCCCAAGTCGGCGGCTCGAAACACTCCCCTCACTTCCCGTATCAATGTAGTGCCAGCCAAGCAATAGAATATCAAGACAGTCTCTACCCCAAATTTCACCCACTCGCCTAAAAGCTCAGCCGCCCAAACCAATAACCAAGCCAGCGCCCAAGCAATCGCTATCAGTCCCACAGCGCACACTGCTCCTTTGGCCTTACGGTGCTGACCATGGTTGAAACAATGCTCACACGCGCTGATAGCCCGGCCCATCCACACAATCGGATGCGGCCATCCCTCCGGGTCGCCTATGCTCCAGTCCAGGATCACTGCCGCCACAAGCGGCCCTATCGCCCATATTGCATCCATTCCTTTATCTTTTTCACCAACAATGCGTCAGCCTCTGCGCCTATTGAGGCTACGCGGAAGTATGGTCGGTCGAGTGGGCGCATATTCCCGGCGGCTCGAATCAAGATGTCGGCTTTGTCAATCAGATATTGCTTAAGCGAATAGGCATCGGCCAAGTCGGGGAGTTCGCACAGCATAAACGGTGTGGTCGATGGTTCGACCTTAATGCCAATTTCCTCCAGGCCCTGCCTTAGCCGTTGAGCTTGTGCCAGCATGTCCTCAAGCGGCATGGCATAGTCAGCCTCATGGTCGAGCAGGTAATGCGCGGCTTTGAGTGCCGGAGTGCTCATTGCCCAAGGCATGCGTCCCGAGCGCATACGCGCAATGATATGCGGATTGCCAACGGCATAACCAATTCTTAGGCCTGGCACCGAGTAATCCTTTGTCATTGAATAGATAAGCAGCACATTGTTGCGCAACACGGCCTCATGGGGCTCAATCGCTGGGAAGGGCGTATAGCGATGGTAAGCCTGATCCACAACCATCATAGTATAGGGCAGAGCATCGGCAATCTCCAATATCTCCTGGGCCGGTATCATGCGGCCAGTGGGATTGTTGGGATTGCAAATCCAAGCCATATCGTAATCCTTGCTCAGACTCAATATCGATGGCATATTCCTCACCTCATGGCCAGCGGCAGCGGCCGCATCGGCGTATTCGGCAAATGTCGGGGTCAACACTGCGCTGCGAGCATCAATCTTGAGCGTGGCAGCCAGATATATGGCCTCGGTGGCTCCGTTGGTGACCATCACGCAATTTGACTTCACCCCTAATGCCTCGCTGATTTTCTCCTCGAGGCTTACTGGCGCCGGCTCGGGATAGTTTGACAGCAGCGTCAGGTCCTCCCACAGATGCAACATCAGCCCAGAATGGTCCACCCCTTGGCGTACATTGCTGCTGAAATTGTAGCGTATAGGGCGCGAATGCCCGTGTATATCATCGCCGTGACCGTAAATCATAACTTTTTCATAATGTTATAGATGAGAGGAATATCAAGATGGCGCCTCAATTCCTGCGCCAGATAGTCGTATTGTTGCTGCCGATAGGCTTGATAGTCAAAATCTTCAGTCTGCGCCTCGCCCGCCTCAAAAGGCTGAAGAATATATTTCAATACGGCCTCATTGTCAAGCAACCCATGGATATAACTGCCCATGCAACCAGTCGGGGAAATCACCCCCTCTGGCGAGCCGTCGGCAAAATGGTTGAGAGGCTCAACTGCCTCGATTGGGGTGCTTTGCCCCATGTGTATCTCATAACCTTGGCAGAGCTCTTGGCTGTCCATGAATTTGAAATCTACTTGGCGAGTAGTCTTCTCCTGAGTCAGGACCGTAGCGATGGGCAACAGCCCCAGACCGGGTATGCTTTGCTGTTCACCTTCCACTCCTTTAGGGTCCTCAATGCTGCGGCCCAGCATCTGGTAGCCGCCACAGATACCCAGGATGCGTTTTCCTCGGCGATGTTCGGCCAGCACGGCTGCAGCCATGCCGGTGCGCCGCAAGGTCAATAGGTCATCAATAGTAGATTTAGAGCCGGGCAAGATTATGGTGTCGGCCTCTGACAGGTCAGATGGCGCACTGGCGTAATATAGATTTACCCTTGGGTGACGCTCAAGCACATCAAAGTCGGTGAAATTTGACAGATGGCGCAGCAGCACCACAGCCACATTGACCATCCCCCCGAGCGGCCTTGCGGCGCTTTGCCTCGATTGCCACCGAATCTTCAGCCTCGATATGCAAGTCGCGCAGATAAGGCACCACGCCCACCACCGGCACCTGGCATATTTCCTCGAGCATCTTTCGCCCATCGTCAAAAAGCCGCATATCGCCTCGGAATTTATTCACTATGATGCCCTTGATCAGAGAGCGATGTTCTGGCTTTTGGAGCATAATCGACCCATAAGCACTGGCAAACACCCCTCCCCTATCGATATCGGCCACGAGCACCACTGCGGCATTGGCATGGGCAGCCATCGGCATATTCACCAAGTCGGTTTCGGCAAGATTGATCTCAGCTACGCTGCCGGCTCCCTCCATCACTATGGGGGAATAGCGCTGCGCCAAGCGGTCAAAGGCAGCATGCACCTGCTGGCGCAATTCCTCGCGACCCTCGTGGCGAAAATATTCATAAGCGCTCTTATTGCCAATCGGCCGGCCGTTGAGCACAACCTGAGAGGTATGGTCTGATGATGGCTTGAGCAGCAGCGGATTCATGTCAGTATGGCATGGCACGCCCGCCGCCTCGGCTTGCACAGCCTGTGCCCGTCCTATCTCCAAACCCTCGGGCGTGGGATAGGAATTGAGGGCCATATTCTGAGCCTTGAATGGGGCGGGACGATAACCATCTTGCAGGAAAATGCGGCACAGGCCCGTAGCCAGTACGCTTTTCCCTACATCGCTGCCAGTGCCGGCAAGCATTATGGGCCTTAACTCACTCATTTTTTTTCTTATACGTAAACACCTGCCATTTCTCCTCGGGCAGTCCGACTTGCTCTAATTCTAAGCGCGCCAAAGCGAAGAAATAGTCAGACAAACGATTGACATATTTCAAGATAGCCTCTGGCACCGGGTCGAGGGCATCTTTACCGCTGCCTGGGTTGGCTGCCGCTATCAGTAGTTGAGGAATTTTCATGATTGGTCATAATCCCTATACAAAGGTAAGAATTTTTCTCCAAACAAACGGAAAAACTTGTAGAAAATTGAGAAAATCCGTACCTTTGTAGTACACTAAAGTGATACAAACAAACCAACAATCCGGATGGCGAGTGCGCAGCACGCTCCTTGTTTATTAACCCCACATGGAGTGCGCAAGTAAGAGGCCAATTTAACATTAAGTATAAGTTCTCCATTATTCCAAATGGGCGCCTCGGAGAGGCGGTACTTGGTTAACCCCACTCAGCGGAGCGTAGCGACGCTGGGTGGGGTAGGAAAAGGATACAAGCAGAAAAACTATTCGCCTCGGAGAGGCGGTACTTTGCTTCTTATCAAATACCGCCTCTCCGAGGCGTCCAGGGAATAATTTAATTTGAAATTGCTTTTTGTTGCCTTTGGGCAAATGTTACTTCACTCCGGTCGAAAAACATTTCGCTCTAACTCGCGCAATTCCGATTTGAAAATTGGCGAAAAGTTAGAGTGGGTAAAGAGGGGGTGCCTTTTCCTGAAAAGAGTCGAATAATCCAAAAAATTATCAGAGGAGAAAAAGTTTGGAGATATCAGCAGTCTTATTGGCCGAAAATTTGTAAATTTGTGGCACTAATTTTATAGAATTTTGGTCAATACATAAAATAGTTTATGACTACGCTGATATGTAATGTGCGCTTTCCGGGACAGCCAGTGGCTGATGGGTGGATAGCGATTAAGGGAGATAGGATTGAGGCCGTCGGCACTGAGCCGATGGGGCGACCCGAGGCTGACGAGGTAATCGATGGCGAGGGAGCCCTGCTAATGCCGGGCGTGATTGACTGCCATGTGCATTTCCGCGAGCCCGGCTTAGAGCAAAAAGCTGACATAGCCACCGAGAGCCGTGCCGCAGTGGCGGGCGGTGTGACTTCCTATCTGGATATGCCCAATTGCAAGCCCCCGACAACCACTGTCGCATTGTGGGCCGACAAAATGGAGCGAGCCAAAGGGCGCTCTTTGGCCAACTACGGCTTCTTCATTGGAGCCACCAACTCAAATATCGACCAACTCAAAGAGGCTGATTATACTCGTGTACCGGGCGTAAAGCTGTTTATGGGGTCGTCTACGGGCAATATGCTGGTTGATGACGCTCGCGCTATCCGCCAAATATTCAACGAGGTCGATGCCATTGTGGCAGTGCATGCTGAGGAGCAATCAATCATAGCAGCAAACACACAAGTGGCTAAGCAGCAGTATCCGCAAGGCCAGATACCTCTGGCCGAACATTCGCGCATACGCAGCGTTGAGGCATGCTTCGTATCAACAGCACGAGCCGTGGAGCTCGCCAAACAGTCGCACCATCACTTGCATATCTGCCACCTCACTACTGAGCGCGAACTCGGATTGCTCGAACGCGGACCTATCCAAAACAAACTGATTACCTCAGAGGTTTCGCCTCACCATCTACTGTGGTGCGATGAGGACTATGCCGCAAAGGGCGCTCGCATCAAGATGAATCCAGCAGTCAAGAGCCGGGCCGACCGCGACGCTTTGCTTCGCGCCCTCAAGGATGGCCTAATCGATATGGTCGCAACAGACCATGCACCCCACGAATGGGCAGCCAAAGAGGGCGATGCCCTGACAGCTGCCTCGGGAGCACCGATGGTGCAATTCTCGCTCCCGGCTATGCTTGGACTCCTTGACGAGACCACCGTGGTACGAGTGATGTGCTCCAATCCAGCCTTGGTCTATGGCATTGAGGATCGCGGTTCTTTGTTACCAGGGTGCAATGCCGACCTGGTACTGGTGCGCGAGACCACGCCCTATGAGGTAACGGATGCCGATGTGCTTAGCCGCTGCGGCTGGACCCCCATGGCGGGATACACCCTGCGCCATCGAGTAGAGAAGACTTGGGTCAATGGCCAGCTTGTCTATGATAAGGGCAAATTTTCTGACACTATTCACTCTCAACCCCTACGATTCAATGCAAGAAGATAACTTGACCTCAACTGCTGTGGTTGAGAAAGCTGCCGCCACTAATGGCAGTCATCGGCAACTTCATCGGCTGCAACCTCTGGCGCCTCTTCTCCTGGAAACTAAGCTACTGATTCAGTCTTATAAGGAAGGGGTCAATTTGAAGTTAAGCTTCTGCCTCAGCGGGATCGCCTCGGAGAGGCGGTATTTGGTTAACCCCAGTCAATTGAGCGAAGCGAGATTGGCTGGGGTTAGTCAGGGCTTTTCCATCCTTTGCTATTCGCCTCGGAGAGGCGGTACTTCCGTTGCCTCGAAATACCGCCTCTCCGAGGCGAATAGTTTTTCTTCCTGTATCCTTCTCCCACCCCACCCAGCGTCGCTTCGCTCCGCTGAGTGGGGTTAACCAAATACCGCCTCTCCGAGGCGCTAATCGGGAAATATTCCATAACTAAAGCTTAACTTTAAATTGACTCCATATAAGTTAGAAGGTCAATCTCAGACCAATAGTGGGGGAATAAGACCATGAAGACATGGGCGTGGGTTGAGGCAACGCCGACACTTGCAGCGATAGCTGCCTGGCTTTGCTTCTATAATGGTAGGCGCTGATCAATAGAGGGACACTGGCCACAGTGAGAATGCCTCCGGCAACGATAAATGGCACTCCAGGACCTCCGCCATTTCCATTCTGGCTGTCAGCAAAAGCTGCCACGCCAACTCCGACAAGAGTGGTGGGAACACCCACGCCCAAGGCACTCCATCCGACAGCCCTCAGGGTTTTATATTTCTTCCATTCCTTGGATTTCTTATAGTCAAAAGCATTGAAAGCCACATTGGTTTGTGATGCCCCTTGCTCCAAATATGACTGTGCATTAGCTTGAATAGCAACGACTAATGCAATGATCAAGATAAAGATTTGCTTCATAATGAGTAAATTTCTATACCTACAATTAACGCAGGATCTACCCATTATATTGTTTTGGCTTTTAAAGGAGGTAGAACCTGTATATTCCAAATGGTAAACAGTGTTTACCATTTGGAATATACTATACCCCTAATACGATTGAAGCATCAACATTTAGTTTGGTACTGATGGCACGGCCTACTTTCATAAGGCATAATGCTCCTCTGAGTAATCTGCCACAAGGTTGGAGAGGAGTTCCAATACTCCTGATTCGGTCATCAGTGATGACCGAAACTCATAATGCAATTCGGAGGCAGTGGTGTTTCCTAACCCTCTGTCAAGGCGTTAGGAACAATAATAAGCGGTTCTCCCAAGAAATTTTGGATTAAAGCAATGGTTTTAATGGTAAAATTTTGAGTTCCTCCAAGCCATTTTGACACTTCTGCCTCAGTTCGGCCCATTCCTTTGGCAAGGTCACGCTGCGTCATGCCTTTCTCCTTTAGAATAGCGGCAATCCTGTCTGACACATCATAAGCCAGACGAGAAATGGCTTTACTTTCTGGAGAAAGCCTCTCTATGCTTCTTTGAAGTACTGGATTGTGTATCATAACTCAAAATTTATGTTGTCAATTCCTTCTATCTTACAGTGGCTCACTTGAATGTGGCCTGATTTTTCAAATTTCCGGAGAAGACTGTCTAACTTCTGAAGATTGATTACATAACCTCTTAGGTCATCTCTTTCTTCATAAGTACGACAATTCTTTACTCCTCCGTTTCCAACAATCAACACGCTGTCTGAAAGACGTAAACAATAAAGACGCAATGCTCCTCCGTCTATGGGCAAAGCACCTAAGCGGTCTTTGAATTTTCCCTCAGGACGGAAATATCTTTCCAGAGATCTATGCTCAAAGATTCGCACAATTGCATTGATTATGATTTCATAATCAGGTTTGTATTCAACATTCTCCTCGAATTTCTCAAGAAATTTTTGAAACTCAGGTATGTTATCTGAGGCAAATTGCAACGAATAGATTGCACATTTGTCTGATTCGTCAAAGAGTGAAACTTTAGCATCCATACTATTGAAATTTAATGCAAAGATACTAAATCTTTCCGACTTAACTCAAAAGTTAAACAATCTTTTTTCACAAAAAGTTTATTCATCACCCCTAACAATGGGAGCTGCTGGGAAGCAGTCCCTCAAAGGCCAGCACTGATCTCACCGAAGATCTTTGATTTTCCTGCTGTCTTTCCCAATAATTTGATTCACAAGCTAGTCAACTATTTTCAGGGAAAAATCCGGAATACCTTTGGTTTTATCGATTAGAATTCGTAACTTTGTACACCCTGTAGCGGATGATGGGAGAGACATGATGGCGGAACGGAGGCTCTGCTCATACGAGCAGAATAGGAGTGGGTTCGAGTCCCACCGCCATCGCCTACTTCCAATGTTGAATTTCTAAATCAGAGATTGATACCATGGTAAGCAAAGGAAGGACAGCGAAATACAAATCAAAGATAGACTGGTGGATTGGCGCCGTATTATGGGTGCCAGCCCTTGCATTGGTAGCAATTTGGGTCAATGCCGCGATTAGCTTCTCAAGCCAGGACCTGTTGATACTGCTCTTGGTGTCTCTGCCCACCATATTTTCCTTCTGGCTGGTAGGGAGCGTCTTTTTCAATACGTATTATGTCATAAATGGCGCTACCCTAACGGTGAGATGCGGCGTAATGATGAATACCAAGATAAAAATCGATGAAAT
This sequence comes from Bacteroidales bacterium, assembly GCA_020860445.1. GTDB lineage: Bacteria > Bacteroidota > Bacteroidia > Bacteroidales > Muribaculaceae > CAG-873. Next base: position 9,545 of record JAJBUH010000037.1, read on the forward strand.
TGCCTCCATAATGCCCACAAAGACCAAGCTTTCATCCCCAGCTCTTTCTACCGACCGCCTTGAAATCCGCTACGGCAAATACGGCAAAGTGGTTATCTCGCCCGAGAATAAAGAGGCTTTCATAGCCCAATGCAAAGCCCTTAACCCTGCAATTGAGACAGTAGAATGCCTCAGCTCATAACTTAAAAGGTATCGGCCATCTTTACCATGCGAGTAAGGGCCGAATAGGTAAAGTCCGGGCCATCTTCAGTTGTCAATCTTTGCGACAGTGTCGCAAGAATTGACTTCCTGTGCTTGTCGTAGGCCTTGTGGTCCATCACCTTACCAATGGGTTTGCCAATACCCAATTGGTAAGCCTTCGATAGCCGACATCATACGATAGGGTTGCGAGCGCCCTCTGCTCCGTGCTAGGCATCGCCACGGCAGTAATGGTGGAACTATAGAGTGCACGAGCATTATAGTTGCGGATAAGCTGACTGGGGTGGTCAGCAATTCGGTCAACACTGTTGACCGAATTGCTGGGCTACTTGCCGCAGCAGTGTTTGTACTTTTTGCCACTGCCGCAAGGGCAAGGGTCATTGCGGCCTACTTTCGGACCACTCTGATTTGGCTGATTGTGGGATGGGAAGGGTAAATCCTCGCCTCTGCGTGCCATTTCTTGAAGCTGCTCCAAGGATTCGATTCCCATAGCGCGCATATTGGGTCCTATGGAGATATGAGGCATTTTTCCAGACTTTCGCATCTCTTCCATTCCCTTGCGCCCTATCTCTTCTGAGGAATTGCCACGCAGTCTCCAATAGGGTACGGTATTGAAAAACTCCATGATTACTCTCATCGAGGCCTGTAGATCTTCAAAACTTGCGAATAAGAAGTAGTCGTTAAAGGCTGGTATGGCCGAAGCGCGCGACTCATCTTGCTTCTCTATCCATAACTGACGGACTATGTATTCCGGTGTCCCGACTTCAGGGTCGCCGTGCTTTTCAGCCACCTTTTTTAGCTTCTCTGTTGCGGGGCTTTTGATGACGGGATAAGGCATCTCCCCGAAACCTACGATGGTATCGAAGTCGAAAGTTTTAGCCTCTATTCCGAAGTCAATGTGCGCAGTGTCAAACTTAAAGCCGTTGTAGACACAGAAAGGCGACATGAATGGACGGTCCTTGCGTTTTATTCCGTAATGCATCGCATAGAGGACTGGACGGAACATTCTGCTCAAATCCTTCTCAGAGAGTTCATGACCCACCGCTTGCTCCAATTCCGGTATCAGTTCCTCTACATAGTGCATTTCGGTGAAGCCATAGAGGTTGGCGCACCCAAGAGCCAATTTCTCGGCCAATAGAGATCCGTCTTTTTCTCGACGCTCTAGTTCGGCTGGGATGAGAGGGCGGAGAAGTTGGGCCATTTCCTTGCTGAAGCAAAGGAATTTCTTGTTGATGTTATGTTGGATGGTGGAGTATATCAACCCGAATCTGTTTAGCTCAAATAGAAGCCCTGATTGCTCGGCATGCTCCAAGCTCATTTTCCCTTCGATGACATCGAGGCAAGCCTTAAGTTCATAGTAGAACATGCGTTCGACCAATTTCTGAGGTTCCTCGGTCATGACGCGCACCACATGTTCTACATAATCAGCTTTTAGGGGGTTGCCCCTAAGCCCCAGCCCAAGAGTCAGCAAAATGTCCTTGAGCTCTGGGACTGTTTTGAACTCCATGAGTTCCTTCAGAGTGAACTCACCGGTGAATGTATAATTTACGGCCATAGATTTATAATTTTATCGGTCACAAAGGTACAAATTTTTGGGCTCATGCGCAAAAGTCCGTGGCTGAGGCTTAGCCAAAGATCACGGCGC
>JAJBUH010000093.1 GCA_020860445.1 Bacteroidales bacterium
CCCCCCCCCCCACCCTTTTTTTCTCACCCCCACCCCCCCCCTCCCCCTCCCGCCTTCGTGGCGTGGCGTGTGTCTTGTTTTTAACCCCCTGATTCGAGGGTGTGGGGGAGGGGCTCGAGGGACCAGGAGGAGGTGGATTCGTCATAGGAGGCGAGGGAGGCGAGAGGGATTTGGATGGTGAGGCGCTCTGATTCGCCGGGCTGGAGGAGGCGAGTCTTGGCGAAGCCCCGCAGTTCGTGCTGCGGCTTAGGCATATCCTGCCCGGGAGCATGGACGTAGGCCTGAGCCACTTCGCGCCCAGCCACACGGCCAGTGTTTTTGATAGTAAATGTAAGAGTAATCTGTTCAGCGTCAGTGCTGACGCTCGGGTCCTTGTAGTCAAATGTGGTATACGACAAACCGTAGCCAAAGGGATACGCAACCTCGGTGCCATCGGTGTCGTAAGCGCGATAGCCAACGAAGATACCCTCGCCGTAGATACTCTCATAAGCGCCGGTGCCTCGGCCTACGGTGTCGACCGGTTGATGGCGCACAAAGGCGTTGTGGTCATCGCCCGTGTACAGGTCGGGCTGGATGTAATATTTGGCTGATGGCACATCGGCATAATCCATTGGGAAGGTCATAGTCAATTTTCCCGACGGGTTGACGGCCCCCGACAGCACGTCGGCGATGGCGTAGCCAGTCTCCTGACCGCCCATCCAAGCCAACAATATGGCATCGGGCTGGACGCGCCACGAGGCAGTCTCGATCACGCCGGGGATATTCAGCACCACAACGGCGCGCTTGCCCTGCTTGTGGAAAGCCGAGGTGACAGTCTGAATCAGCGACTGCTCGGCATCAGTCAGGTAATACTCATCGTGATATCGGTCGCTGCCCTCGCCAGCCGACTTGCCGATGGTGATGATAGCCAGGTTGTTGGCTGTGGCATAAGCGGCAGCCTGGGCCGGGGTGATGGGCATCTCGGGAATTAGGTGACGGGTTGAAAACCAATCCTTTTCGGGGAGTTTGGCTTTTTCGGCTGCTGCATAGTCCTGATAAGACTGGGATAGTTTTTCGCTAAGCGAAAAACCACAGTCGCTGAGGCCCTGGTCGAGGCTGACGGTGTAGGCGCTGTTGACATCGCCGCTGCCGGTACCGCCGGGGATAATGTCGTAAGATGTGGTGCCAAACAGGGCCACGCGGGCACCCGCCTTGAGCGGCAAGGTCTTCTTGTTATTTTTGAGCAGCACCATGCCCTGGGCTGCCGCTTGGCGAGTGGTGGCGGCGTGGGCACCCAGGTCGGGAGCGTTGGTGGGGACATAACCGCGAAAACGCGGAGTCTTCATCACATACTCCAGTATCTTTGCGACATTGCGGTTGACGATATCCATGGGCAGTGTGCCTTGGTTGATGGCGTTGGTGATTGCGGCAACCTGGGTGGAATGGCCGGGCTGGATCATATCGTTGCCGGCGAGCACCATTTCGATTGGGTTGCGGCCGCCGTACCAGTCGCTCATGACCATGCCCTCGAATCCCCACTCGTGGCGCAGCAGGTCGGTGAGCAGGTCGCTGCGCTGGGCTGCGTAGGTGCCGTTGATCAGGTTGTAGGATGACATGATGGTCCAGGGCTGCGCTTTCTTGACAGCAATCTCAAATGGCTTGAGGTAAATCTCGCGGGCGGTGCGCGGCGAGACGATTGAGTTATTGCCGGTACGGTTGGTCTCTTGGTTGTTGAGGGCGAAATGCTTGAGGCTGGTGCCGATGCCCTGGCTCTGGAGCCCTTGGATCATGGCGGCAGCTATTTCGCCCGATACGAGCGGGTCTTCGCTGTAGTACTCAAAGTTGCGGCCGCACAGCGGATTGCGGTGAATGTTTGTGGCTGGGGCGAGCAGCACGTCGCAGCCGTATTCAAGCACTTCGTTGCCCATGGCTGCGCCGACTTGGCGCACCAGGGCAGTGTCCCAGGTGCAAGCCAGCAGGGTGCCGATGGGGAAGTGGGTGCAATAGTATGTGTTGGGGTCGTCGGGGCGCGTGGAGTTGATGCGCAGGCCGGCGGGCCCGTCGGCGAGGACGGTGGTGGGTATGCCGAGGCGTGGGATGCCGTTGCTCTGGCCGGCGGCACCGGGCACGAGGTCGCCGCTGTTGCCGATGGCGGCACTGTAGTTTGAGGTGAAGGTGCTTCCGAAGCCAACGATGAGGTTGACTTTTTCGTCGACGGTCATGGCGGCGATGACGTCATCGATGGGATCGATGCCGAGTTGTGGGGCGGCTTGCGCTTTGTCTTGCGCTGGGGCAATAAAGGGCATAGTCCAGAGAGCTATGCCCATAGATATAGTCTTAAATCCAATGCTCATGATGGTATTTGGTATTTGGTTTTTGGTTTTTGGAAAGATTACAATTTCCATGCCGCAAATTTACAACCAACTTTCATAATACCATCTATCAATTCTTACCTAATTTTTAACTTTTGGTATAAAATTAATCTTTCCACAAGGTCAGCCGGATGGTACCCCGTAGGGGTTATTTCATATAGCATATCGATGCCACCATCAAAGGCTACCCCGTAGGGGTTGTTTCAGGAAGCGTCATCTGAAACAACCCCTACGGGGTAGCAGAGAGTGGAAACCTATTAATGCTTTCCAATATAAATTAAGTTTAAACACGGAGCACACTGAGATTCACGGAGCCCATGGAGATTTTCATTTTCCTTAGATAATACGCTTCTCAAATCGGTCTCGGAGACCGCTGAAGCGGTGATAGAGGACTCGGAGCAGAAAAGGAAAGCCTCCGTGGTCTCAGTGAATCTCAGTGTGCTCCGTGTTTAAACTCAATTTATATTGGAACCTTTATTTATGATGTTACAATTTGCAGGTGAGGGTGTGGGTGCCGGCGCGGTAGGTTTTGGATTTGGTGGCGCCGGGGAGGGTGACCGTGGCGGTGGAACCGGCGGGAATGGTGAAGGTCCAGGTCCACTTGGGGCCATCGTAGCGCCATGCGCTCTTGATCAGGCCGGCGGCCGACTGGTACTCGGCGGTGAGCGAACCGAGCCTCGGGTCGGGCATCGGGCTCATTATAATATTCTTGAATCCCGGCGCGGCGGGGTCAGACTTGATGCCGGCAGCCGTCTGCCATAGCCATTCGCAAACGCAGCCGTAGGCGTAGTGGTTAAAGCTGTTCATGCTATTGGGGCCCATGCCCTTGTCAAGCATGTAGCTGTTCCAGCGTTCCCAGATGGTGGTTGCGCCATTGTCAATCGAATAGAGCCAACTCGGATTCTTGCGCTGGAAGAGCAACTCGTAGGCGATGTCGCCCATTCCGTTGTCAGTGAGGGTGTTCATCAGGATAGATGTGCCGAGAAAACCGGTCTGCAGGCAGTTGTCATGCTCGGCGAAGTTGGCGCGCAGGCGCGCTATCATATCCTCGCGGGCTTGCCCCTCGACCAGGCCATTGCGCAGCGCAAACAGGGCCGGAGTTTGCATTGTGTTGAGGATTTCGGTCTTGAAAGTGCCCTCGGCAGTGAGGAACTTATCCTTGAGATACTGCTTTGCATCGGCTGCCATCTGCTGGTATTTAGAGGCATCGCGGCCAGTGGCCACAGCCATGTCACTCATCATCTCGGCATCAATGGCCCAATAGCTGGCTCCCAAGTAATTCCAATAGTCAACAGCCTCAGGCAGCGGGCCGGTTTTGTCAAAAGCGCCTCCTCCGCAGCTCTCCAATGGCTCATAGCTGAGCCAGTCGCCCCATTGGTAATTGAAATTGTCGGCTTGGTTGGCGTTGTGATCGTATTTGGTTGAGTTGACCTTGTCCATATATCGCTCCATCGACTCCCAGTTGGAATCGATGATGTCGGTATCGGCAAACTGTCGCCAGACTGACCAAGGCACAATCACGCCGGCATCGGCCCAACCAAGACGCATGTATTCGCCGCTGCCGTATTGGCCAGTAGGGGCCACGCCCGGGTAGGCGCCGTTGGCGTGCTGGGTGTCGCGCAGGTCGCGCATCCATTTGTGGAAGAAATCATCGGTGTTGGCAAAGAAACTGCCAGTAATGGCAAACACCTGAGTGTCAGCAGTCCAACCGAGACGCTCGTTGCGCTGCGGGCAGTCGGTAGGCACTGACAGGTAGTTGGAGCGTTGTCCCCACAGGGTGTTGGAGATTAGCTGGTTGATTGACTCATTGCCAGTGGTGATTGAGCCAATCTCCATATCGGCGGTGATTGACGATACCGGTACTGATTTGATGTCATATATAGTGGTGGGACGGTCGGCCGAGATGGAGACGTAGCGGTAGCCGTAAAAGGTGTTGCGAGGGATAAATGCTACTGGCTCCTGGCTGTCGGCGAAGGTATAATCGAGCACCATGCCGTGATTGGGGATGCGCAGATTGCGACGATGCACGCTGCCCTCCGGGCCATCCATGTCGCGCTCCTTGGCTCCGTTGCCATCGTTGAGGAGTTCGGCTGGTTCGCACACCAGGCGAGTGCCCTCAGGGGCTTGGAATAGGAATGACGGCACGGCGGCGCAGTTTTGGCCAAAATCAATCACAAGGTTTTCGCCGGGATTCAGTTGGATTGTTTCGCCCGAGGCGTATTCGCGCTTGACGATTACGCGGCCATAAGCATCGGCTGAAGCATTCTCCACGCCTTGCCATACATAAGTCTGACGGGGCGAGAGGGCAAGGTCGTTGCGGAAATAGACCTCGGCACCGGCAGAGGGGAGAATCTCGCCTTTGAACTCTGTGTTGATCTCAGGGGTAAAGAGCCTCTGGGCGCAGGGGGCCGAGATGCGGGCATCGTATTCCTCGCCATCAAAGATGGCGGCATGCTTCACTGGGCCACTGATTCCGGCTTTCCACGCCGAGGTGTCGGTGCCGTAGAGCTGCTTGGTGCCATCGGCGAATGTCAGCTCGAGCACGGCTCGGAAGGCACACTTGTCGCCAATCATTCCGTCGTGGCCCGAGTAGGTGATAATCTTGTCGGCCCACCAGCCGGGGGTGACCTGGGCTGAATATTGGTTCTCGGCTCCAGCGGCGGTAGAGATGGCATCGGTGATGTCGTAGGTGAATGAGTATTTGGTTTTGTCGGGATGGGTAAAGCCGGGCTTGAGCACCTCGTCGCCAACGAGTTGGCCATTGACGTAGATGTCATGGATGCCGAGACTGGTAGCCATCCATTTGGCTGAGGTCACTTCTTTGGGGTTGGCAATGGTGGTGACAAACCAACTGGCGCCATCGGCGGCGCGGTCAAAATCATAGACCTTGCCCCTTATGACTGGGGCATTGACGGCCGAAATCCATTGCGATACCTCCCATGCGCCATCCTCAAGCGCCATGACGCGATGGCCCACTTGGGCCTCAGCCATAAAACCGACCGCTGAGGCTAATACGAAAATTGATGTTCTCCAGATATTCATAAGTAACAGATTATTCTATTTTGGGCTGGAACCACAGATTTACACAGATTTACACAGATTCTAAGATGACATATCTGAATCTGTGTAAATCTGTGTAAATCTGTGGTTTTGATCCATGAGTTATATTTGTGGTTTTGATCCATGAGTTATATTTGTGGTTTTGATATCTGAGTTTTATTTAAGGCGAGAATTATTTTGTTTTGACCGCAAATTTACCAATTTCTCTCCATATTCACCCTATCAAATCTCACCATTTTTTTCACATTTGGAATAGATTTGTCTTTCTTAATTTGTGGGTTTGTGAAATAAATTGTATTTTTGCAATGGAAACCCTTAAGGTGACATGTGTATGTGTACAGGGGACTGTCCCCTGTACACATTAGCTTGTCGAAATAGGTATATCTTTACCCTTTTAAATTTATAGTATGGCCGAAGAAAGACTTAAGGAATTTATTAATGCTCATAGAAGCTTATTTTGGTATACACCAGAAGCAGAGAAGGAGAACATCAGTCCTGGGCTATTGGTGGAGACCATACTTAACTATGGGACTATGGATGATGTTAGAAGCCTTTTCCATATTATGGGTATAGAGAAGGTAGCAGATATCTTTTATTCCGCAAAGGGGCGTCAGAAGCTCAACTATTATCCCGAAATTTACAATTTCTTTGACCTAGTATTCAAACGCTATGTACCCAGACGTTCTTAGTAAAACCCAAAAAGAACTTTTACCTCTTTTGAAACAATTCAAAAGAGAATATTATTTGGTTGGTGGAACCGCTATTGCTTTACATATTGGGCATAGACGTTCCATAGATTTTGATTTATTCAAACTTACTTCAATTTCCCATAAGAAGAATCTTATAAAAATTGACAACTCTGGTTTCCCTTACTCTATAACCCGAAGAGTAGAGGAACAAATGAATCTTACTATAAACGATGTTAAGGTTACTTTTTTTGAGTACCCGTTTGAAATTCCTCATAAAGAAAAATTCGAGTCTTACATTACTCTCCCATCCTTACTGGATTTAGGAGCGATGAAGGCTTATGCCTTGGGGAGACGTTCCAAATGGAAAGATTATGTGGATTTGTATTTCTTGTTAACTCAACATTTCACTATAAAACAACTCTCAGAAAGAGCTTCAGAAATCTTCGGTTCACTTTTCTCTGAAAAACTATTTAGAGCCCAGCTTTCTTATTTTGATGATGTAGACTATACCGAGAGTGTAGATTATCTTATACCTAATTCTCCTACGGATGAGGAAATAAAAAATTTTCTAAGAGACACATCCTCTATCATTGAATCCCTATAAAGAATTAAATTAATCCTCAGTATATGGTGAAATTTAACTACTCGATCTTATTGACATTTATTATGGTCTTAATGGCCATAATAAATGGTTCTGCTACAACCCCATATAATGCTCCTTTTTCAATATTTGTAATCCCAGACTCTTCCCTAATTGGAAAACAAGCATTCCTTGAACTGAGATATCACAATGGGCACAGCATTTATCCCGATAGCCTGACAATTGATGGCAATGCATTTCATTTTGATGTGCCAGCAGATACCATGGCGTATGTTTTTGTGTTGATAAATGGAACTATGAATTATGCAATGGGGCTGCCTGAAAACCAAAGGTGCACACTGAAAGCAGACCTCCAAACTCATATTATGACAGGAGGCCTCCTTAATGATGAGCGAGCCAGGATGTTTGTTGAGACAGAAAAGGCATGGCAAAAACTTTATAGCACAAATGAGACTGCAAAAAACGATTCAACAATAACCTCGGAAAACAAAAAAGAAATTATCGGCCAGGCTCAAAATGAGCTACGCGCTCTTCTCGATAGCTTATGCATCCCAGTGCTTAAATCCAATGATAATCCTTTGGGTATTTATGCCTTAGGGGAATGGTTCAAATGGTACAGATGGGAATATCAAGGGATTGAAGAGGGCTTGGCATTAATTGATAATAACGTTGGTCCCTTTGTGAAAAATTCTTCGGTTTACTCTTCCTCTATAAATATATTAAGGGCGAGAGCAGAGACCTCAGTTGGAAAGCCAATAAAAGATTATACTTTTGAGAACTCCCATCCTCAAGGAGCGCCTTTGTCTATTCATAGTTATCTGGGTCAAGACAAATACCTACTTTTGGATTTTTGGGCCTCATGGTGTGGCCCTTGCATAAAGTCGATCCCTGAGCTTAAGGAAGTGCAATACAGGTGGAACGACAAACTCGAAGTAGTAGGGATTTCTGTAAATGATGAAATCCAATCTTCCCTTCAAGCTATCGAGAAGCATAACATGGACTGGCCTCAACTCCTCTCCAATGAAGAGCGGGTGAATCTGCAATATGGCTTAGATTATGTACCATGCTGTATACTCCTTGACCCCGATGGCACCATTCTCGCCATAGGCCCTCTCGAGAATATTACCCCTATACTAGAGACAATTTTTTAAATTAGAAATCAACAAAGCATCTAAAAACGTAGTAGATAGTACCTGAATATGACCGAAGAGGAAATGAATAGCTATCGGCTCACCTCTATGGAGGAGCCAGGCGATAAGCGCATGGAGCAAATTATGCGCGAAGTAGCTGAGGAAGCGCGAGAGAACTCGCGTCGTGGTGCTGAGCGTGTAGCTGCTGGTATTGATGCTGCCATTGTTTCAGCGCAAAACCATTTGAATGAGACATTAAAGCGCTTAGAGAATGAGTGAGCATCGACCAGTGTTGATAGTAATTGCTGGACCCAACGGGTCGGGTAAAACTTCTATAACCCAAAAGATACTTCACCATGAATGGTTGGAAGAATCAGTTTACATTAATCCTGATAATATAGCGAGAGATGTTTTTGGAAATTGGAATGACCAGACCTCAGTGTTACAAGCTGCTAATTATTGTAAGGAATGGCGAGAAAGATGTCTTATGGAAGGCATGAATCACATTTTCGAAACAGTGATGTCAGCTCCAGACAAAGTGGATTATATTATGAGAGCAAAGAAACTCGGATTTTTCATACGCCTTTTCTTTGTCTCAACCTCATCCCCTACTATCAACGCTAAGCGCGTTGCCCAAAGAGTGCTCTCCGGAGGGCATGATGTACCTATATCCAAAATCATATCTAGATACGAAAAATCCATTGCCAACTGTACGGTTTTGGCTCCATACGTAGACCGTCTATATATCTATGATAATTCTATTGACGATGCCGATGCCCAACTCCTATTCCGTTTCACCGATGGCGCAATAGCTAAGCAATATAAACAAAGCCTCCCCTCCTGGGCCATTCCTATCTTCAATCGACATAAAATTTAGGGAAGGACCCTGTTTTCAGGGTAGGCTCATCTCTCATACACATATTCTCCTATGGTATGGTGTTTGGAGGAGAAAGAGATGCCTATTTTGTAGACTGTGCGTCCTTCAGCACTCCACTTCAAGAGGTACCCTCGGTCATCAATCTGGGCTAAGGCCTCAGAGGCCGGACGGTCAAGCTTGAACTCTATCACATAGACATAATTATCGGTATAAGCCACCATATCAATGCGTCCTCCGCTCACTGAAATTTCGCTGCGCGAATCCAGGTCTAGCGAATCCCAATCCAGCCTGGCACATCTCCCGAGGTGAATTTCTTCTTTAAGTCGCTATAACTATTTGTAAACTCTGACAAGCTAATGCCCATATATTTAGGCATCAGTTGGTTGATGAGGGCGTTGCGCACCTCGCCATTGGGGAGGCCCAAGCGGTAGAGGACTTCGCCCATCTCATCTCGCTTGAACTCCTTAATGGTGAGGTAGCCAGTCTGAAAAAGCAAGGGTATGGCATCCTCAGAACTGTAAGTGGCCTCCATGCGACTTTGGTCGACCCAGAGGTCTTGAAGTTCCAGCAAGTCAAACTCGCTGCGCGGCAGATAATCCACAAACACCTTTGATGTACCGCTCTTAATCCAATAATCGCCCAGGTTGACATCATTGAACGCCAGCAACAGGCTGTAAGGATTGTACACCAATTCCTCACTCTTGGTAAATCGATAGCTGTCGTATTTGAGTTTCAAAACCGAGAGCGTTTTTTCACGCGTCCATCCGTTTTCTTCACAGAATTTTGATATGCCAGCCTCAAAGTAATCCAATATCTCCTGTTGGGTTATGCCACAGCATGCTGCAAACGTGGGATTCATTGAGACATCATTGCCACAGGCAATGCTCATATCGAAATGAAGCACAGGATATTGCGCCCATTCTGTCTCATTATCTCCAAGCCATGTGCCATTAAAAAGCTCTTTCTCTCCTCGGAAATAAGCCTCGATGGTAGACAGTAATAAACTTTTTCCAAAACGTCTGGGCCTTGACAAAAAGATAAACTTGCCTTGGTCGATCAGTCGCTTTACATAGGGGGGTCTTGTCGACATACAAGTAGCCTCCTCGACGCAATTCGCCGAAGTCGTGTTCCCCGATGGGATATTTAACTTTTTTATTACCTAAATCGTCCATGGCTTATGTCCTTATATATTTATATCGCAAAATTACGAATTTTTGTTCCAAAAATCAAGGAAAACTCTAAATCTCGATAGTTTTAAGGGTTGAGGCCTTTCATTAGGAATTGGCGGAGGGGGAGATGGATGATGCCATCGACCACAGAGCGGTCGAGCATGGGGCTGAGGGAGATGACGTATTTTGGGTAGTTGTCTTCAATTCTTCTGAGGGCACCAAACTCGCGCTCCATAGTTTCTGGATGAGATAAAAGATAGGTAACCTGAATATAAAGTTTGTCTCCACTGCCATCGGTAGCCACGAAATCTATCTCGCCGGCGGGGAGTTGGCCCACATTTACCTTGTATCCTCGCCGAATCAACTCCTGTAGGACTATTGTCTCCAATACCCTCTCGATATCCTTTGCGCGGTCGCTCCCCAGGAGCACATTGCGGATGCCATGGTCCTCGAAGTAGAATTTTTCATTCTGCTCCAGCAGTTTCTTGCCATGGATGTCATATCTTGGCACGCGCTTTACAATGTATGCCTCGCAGAGCATCTTCAGATAACTAATCACTGCTCCAGGCGTAGAATTTACGCCATTGGCAGAAAGGCGCTTGCTGATATTGTTGGCAGAGACGAGTTTTCCAGTAGTGTCAGCCAAGAATCGGGCTATGTTTTCAAGCAGAGACGGATTGCGTATTTTGTTTCTGAGGATAACGTCCTTGAGTAGAGCAGTATTGAATATATCTGTGAGGATGGTGCGAGTCAACGATTCATTCAATGCCACATTGCGCAGCGATGGCATGCCTCCAAAATTTATGTATGCCAAAAGAGACGCGTCGTTATCCTCAAGGTTATGAAACTCTAAGAATTCCTTATAACTTAGGGCTTGTACATATACCTCGCGGTACCTTCCGCCCAGCAGTGTGCTAATTTCGCTGCTAAGCATCTTGGCGTTGCTCCCGGTTACAACCAAGAAGCAATTGGGTTGTTTGCGCCAATGGCGTAGGGCTTTTTCAAACTCCTCGATTTCTTGCACCTCATCTATCAAGATGTAATTTGGTCGATCGGAGGCTATCCTTTCCTTAATATATTGGTGCAAATCAGTATAGGTTAGGATAAAGTCAAAATCCAGGTCTTCCTTGTCAACCCTTATGCAATTGCATGGGCCTTCGGCCTCGACTACCAACTTAAAGCCATCTAATAGCCAACTCTTGCCCACGCGGCGCTGACCAGTGAGCACAACTATCATATTTTCGGCAAGCCCTTGCTTGATAGCTTCTATATAATGAGGGCGAATGATTATGTTGCGGTCCATAAAGTTTCAGTTATATCTTAAACTTTTTGCTAAATTACAAAAAGTTTTCGTTATAACAAAAACTTTTGGTGATTTTCTCGAAAGTTTAAGGCATAACTGAAACTTTTTAGCTGAGCCTCCCACAGGGGACAGGTGGAGCAAAGAATGACCCTCAAAGTCACAAAAACCTTGAGGGCCATTGTTTGGGGT
>JAJBUH010000057.1 GCA_020860445.1 Bacteroidales bacterium
ATTAAAGATTGGTTTGATATAATTCTATTAAACAAGGTTCAGAATTTCTATAAAAATCCCCTACCACTCTCAAATCCTTAACCACTTAAATTCCCAACTATGATATTCTTTAAATCAAAAGCTATCAATCACCGTATTGGAAACAATATGAAGCTCTTCCTTAGAAGTCTTGTTTTGCTTACCATAACACTATGTATATCCCCATATGCCTTGGCCATCTCTATAGTAGTAGATGGTCTTCATTATACCATCCAAGATAATTATTGCAAATTGACTGCTATTGATGAGGATATTGAAATTCTCAAAATTCCACAATTTGTAGAATGGGATGGAGAGGTATACGAGGTCAACGCTCTTGGAAATGAGTGTTGTTCAAAAAGTTCAGTCCTTAAAGAGGTAAAAATAGAAGCCCCTATTCTCTCAATCCCCCAAAAGGCCTTCTACAGTTGTAACAATTTGGAAACAGTCCAGATTCCGGAAACAGTCTTATCAATTGGGGCCCAAGCTTTCATGAGTTGTAAGTCTTTAACAACTATCACTTTGCCAGAAGGATTAAAATCAATCGAGGAAAAAGCCTTTGGCAGTACAGGATTAAAAGAATTAATTATACCAGAATCCATTGAAAAAATAGGAGACTACTCTTTTTCAATATTGTGATAGTTTGACAAGTGTCCTAATTCCCTCGGGGATTTCTTCCCTACCTAAAGGAATTTTCCTCTATGCCAGGAGTTTATCCTCAATCATGATCCCTGAAGGAATTAAGGAAATAGGTGAGTATGCTTTTAGCGCATGCAGTAGTCTAGAAGAGGTTTCCTTACCGAACTCACTCGGTACCATAAAAGCTTATGCATTTGGTTCTTGTTTAGCCTTAAAGGAAATCCAACTTCCAGAAACATTGGAATATTTAGGTTCTGGGGCCTTTTCCCACGCTGCACTTGTTTCCATAGAAATACCGATTTTAATAAATGAAATACCTGATCAAATTTTCTATAACTGCACTCATCTTTCAAAGGTCACTTTACCTGAAGGATTGAAATCCATAGGATACTCTGCATTCTGTAATTGTCAAGGCCTTATAGAAATAGACCTCCCATCCACATTAGATAGCATCTCTTGGGGAGTTTTTCAAGGATGTAAAAATTTGGAAAGTGTTCTACTCCCTCAGAATCTTAAGAAAATGGAAGAGAGTACCTTTTACAATTGTGAGAGCCTAAAATCAATCTGCATTCCAGACTCTTTAAAGAGAATTGAAGACACAACTTTTGGAGGGTGCACCTCTTTATATAGTGTCGATTTAGGAGAAAGCCTTCAATACATTGGGGAGTCCGCATTCTCAAGATGCCTAACTCTAAAGGAAGTCATAATTCCAGAATCCATGGACTCCATAGCCCGTTCTGCCTTCTCTAGTTGCACCAATATGAGCTCAATTAGTATCGGCAAATCAATATCCTATATTGGCCAGGATGCTTTTAGTTCTTGTGTCTCATTAGCTAGTATCAGCATCAAAGCCGAAGTGCCTCCTTTTACCCCAAGGTTAGGTTTAACAGATAGTCAGTTTAAGTCTACTATATTGACCGTACCCTTGGGATGTTCCGAAGCCTTCAGCAATGCAGATATATGGCAGCAGTTTACCCATATAGAGGAATCTGAATTTTTAGAGCCTGAGATTTTCGAAGTTGATGGTATAACCTACATTGAACTTTCACGACAAAATCCCTCCTGTGAAGTCTACCATCCTAATTCTCCTTATTCGGGAAGTATAGCGATTCCCAGCGAGGTGGAGTGGGAGGAGATAACCTACAAGGTCTCTTCAATACATACAGGAGCATTTAATAATGCCACGGATCTTAAATCACTCTCTATCCCTGCCACCATAGTAACCCTTGGAGGAAATCTCTTTAATGACTGTACTTCATTAGAGGAA
This sequence comes from Bacteroidales bacterium, assembly GCA_020860445.1. Classification (GTDB taxonomy): domain Bacteria; phylum Bacteroidota; class Bacteroidia; order Bacteroidales; family Muribaculaceae; genus CAG-873. The sequence continues at coordinate 1,925 of JAJBUH010000057.1, forward strand.
TTAACCATTGAAGACTGCGAAGAAAATCTTTGGTGTGAATATAACTCGAATGAAACTAAAGGTCTATTTACCAACTCCCCTTTAAAAGAGCTGTACTTGGGTCGCAATCTCTCCTATGTCAGCAATACCATAGGGGGATATTCTCCTTTCGCCAACATTAGTTCTGACTTTGAAGCAACCATTGGGCCCCTTGTAACTGTTTTACAAGATTACCTATTCTACAATTGTCAAGGACTCTACCCCCAACCTCTAGGTGATAACTTAAGGACTATTGGAACAAAGACGTTCTCAAACTGTAAGAAATTCACAGAAGTCACACTTCCAGGCTCTTTAGTCTACGCGAGGGAATTTGCCTTCGAAGGATGTGAGAACATCCAAAAGGTCATAATAGAGGATAATTATGGTGCAGAGCATAGTTTCACAGTGGGCCAAGCCATCTTCTATGGAGATCATAATATAAAAGAAATTTGGTGTTACTGTGAGACTGTCCCGGTATTGTACGGTTCAAGCACTTTCTACATGGTTGACAAAGATGTTTGTACTTTGTATGTGCCAGCTTTGAAAATCGAGGCATACCGAAGCAGCGATACTTGGAACGGATTCAAGCATATCAAGGCGATTGAGAAATTAGCCCAAACCTTGGTATGGGAGCAGGCAATCGAGCCGTTGGAGATAGGCGATATCATCAATTTGGATTTCTTAGTGGATGTGGAAGGCACCGAACCAGTATTTGAATACGATGTCGACATTATCTCAATTTACAACGAGGAAGGCCAGTGGAGGCTCAAGGCTTTGGCTGTAGGCGAGACAAAAGTGAGCCTGCGCATGGGCGAAACAGAGGTGTATTTGGCTTCCAACGTCGTCACCAAGACGGTAAAGGTGCTACCAGTGGAGGCCGAGGCAGTCGAGCTCAGCCTCTGCGAGTTGTCGCTCTACATCGGCGATCAGGAACAGCTGACCGCAACAGTGCTTCCAACCAACACCACCTACCCCGAAATCTCATGGAGCTCTGACAATCCATCCATCGCCAAAATGGATGGCAGTATGGTCACCGCTGTCAGCGAAGGTCAAGCTATTGTTACCGCTTCTTGCGGCAATGCCTCAGCGCAATGCACTGTGACCGTAATGAAGCGTGAGCAGCGAATTCTCTGGAACCAAGAGTTCGAAGATGTGACCGAGAAGGACGTACTGGAGTTAACTGCCGAAACTACGTCGGGGCTGCCTGTATATTATATTTGGATCACAGACGAGACCTCAGTGCGCATCGAAGGCAATCTTCTCACAGTCGATATTAGTGGCCAGATGAGCATCTCTGCCAATCAGGATGGTAATGAAGAATATTCAGAGGCGGAGCCTGTGAGGAAATCATTCGTGGCCGCTGAATACAATAGCATAGGCACTGTCGAGGCTGATGGACGCCGCATCTATTGCCAAAACCACTATTTGGAGCTGATCGGATTTGCCGACAATGAGGAGGTGACCGTCTATACCATCGATGGTGCTCTCTGGTATCGTGGCTCCGACCGCCACATCCCTGTATCGAAGGGTACTACTTATATCATCGTTTACCAAGGGAAAGTCCTAAAGATAGGAGTCAGATAACCCAATTTCCACAATCATTTTTGTCCGTAAGATTTGGTGGAAATTGACAAATCCGCCCCTCAACATATGGTGGAAATTGACAAATCTGCCCTCTACGATTTGGTTAAAACTGCTAAATACCTGCTTTACAAGTAGTTACACCTCCCTTATATCATTAGACAAATTCTGTTAGAAATACACTGATAATAAAGTATCATTTTCAAATTAAAGTGGTTATCATTTATCAGTGCGGAGCACGGCTCTTGTCAGGCGTGATGAAGTAAGGATAAGGATTCGATAGAACTTTTAGATTTTTGTGTTGTCATTAAAGAAAGAAGTGTTGTGGTTTCCAAATTAATTTGTTATTTTTGCAAGAAAATTTATGGAGACTATTGATAGCATAAAGAAATTGGCAAGGAGCAAGATACCCCCAAGAGGCGAGGCCTTACTCTATGGCTCCAGAGCTCGAGGAGATTTCCATACGGGCTCGGATTGGGATGTGCTTATCCTTTTGGATAAAGACCATCTTGATCAGACTGATTATAACACTATCAGCTACCCATTCGTATTACTGGGATGCGACTTAGGAGAAATCATAAACCCCATCATGTACACCTACAAAGAATGGGAGCATTATCGCATCACCCCCTTTTATGAAAATGTAATGCGCGACGGCATCTTACTTACCTGATATGACTCCCAACGATAGAAATATTATAGTCCGTCAACAAATAGAGAAGTCACGCCTTTTCTTATCCCAAGCTAAGGAAATGTGCGATCTTTCCCATTGGGACTTAGCCGCCAATAGATATTATTATTCCTGTTACCATTTGGTACAGGGCCTTTTGATTTCTGAAGGCTTGTCAGCACATACTCATGCAGGATTGCTAAGAGTATTCAGTAATGCATTTGTTAGAACCAATAGAGTCCCTTTAGAGTATGGTGGCTTTCTATCCAGGTTAGTTCAGCTGAGAGAGAAGGCAGATTATAACTGCTCCTTTGTGGTTACCAAGGAAGAAATAGAAGCTCTGGGTCCATTAGTAGACGATTTTGTAGAAACAATTTCTGCGATAATTCAAATACCCTAACTATAGATTCAGTCCCCTGTCCCATATTTGCCTAAATTCAAAGAATGATATGAAAAAGGTCAAGATTAGGGTAATTCGCAGGATGCAGAACCGATGCCCTTGGTGCGGCGATGATCCGCTGTATGTAGCCTATCACGACAACGAATGGGGACGGCTGGTGTCCGATGATGAGCGGCGCCTGTTCGAGTTCCTTGTGCTCGAAAGCGCGCAGGCCGGACTGAGTTGGATAACTATCCTGCGCAAGCGTGAGGGTTATCGCGAGGCATTCTGCGGTTTCGATGCCGAGAAAGTGGCACAGATGACCGCTGATGACGTGGAGCGTCTGACCCATTTTGATGGTATTGTGAAGAATCGTCGCAAGATTGAGGCGACCATCAACAATGCGCTTCTTTTCCTCGACGTGCAAAGGGAGTTTGGATCGTTCCACGCCTACATTTGCTCTTTTCTGCCCGATGGGAAGCCGATAGTGAACAGTCCCAAAACATTGGCTGATATTCCTGCCACGTCCGCAGTGGGCGATGCCATGAGCAAGAACATGAAGCGTCGCGGCTTCAAGTTCTTCGGTTCAACGATAAGTTACGCTTTCCTGCAAGCTGCTGGTTACGTGAACGACCATATCGAAGAGTGCTTTTGCAAAAATAGATGAAGATACTATTCCTACACGGGTTCATCTCCATCGGGCAGTGTGATCTAACAGGGAAGTCATATTTGTTAAATATTCTTTCTCGTGAAAATTTTCACTTTTTATTTTTTGTTATTATCAATAAAAGTGGTAACTTTGCAACGCTAGTCCCCCCAAGCCTCTCTTCGATGCTCAAATCGGGGGGCGTTTTATAGAATATTACGTGCCAACAATCCTGATGGGGATTGTTGGCACGTTTTGGTTGAGAGGGATATTCCTCCAGGGGGTTAGTGGGTGATGGCGGAGAGGAGGGAGCGGGCGGCGAGGGAGGGGTCGCCGGAGGATTCGGAGAGGAGGGTCACGAATTTGCTGCCGATGATGGCGCCGGCAGCGTTGGCAGCGGCGCTGTCGAAGGTCTGCTTGTTGGAGATGCCGAAGCCGATCATGCGCGGATTGCGCAGCCCCATAGCATTGACGCGCTGGAAATATTCCTGCTTTTTCTGGTCAAACTCTTTTTGCGCGCCAGTGATGGCTGCCGACGATACCATGTAGATAAACCCGTCAGTGTGGGCATCAATCTGGCGTATGCGCTCCTCAGATGTCTCCGGGGTGATGAGCATAATCACCTTTAGGCCAAAGCTATCGGCCACCGGCTTGTACTCCTCCAGATAGTCGCGAAATGGCAAGTCGGGAATAATCACCCCGTCGATGCCCACCTCGGCGCAGTCACGGCAGAAATTCTCCCACCCATACTGCATGATGGGGTTGAGATAACCCATCAAAATCAGCGGCATCTTCACCTCGGCGCGAATACCGCGCAGCTGAGCCATCAGATTGCGCATCGACATGCCGCCGCGCAAAGCCACCGTAGCGGCATTCTGAATCACCGGCCCGTCGGCCATAGGGTCGCTAAATGGTATGCCAATCTCAACCATATCTACCCCGCCCTCCTCAAGGGCCTTGATAGTTTCGACAGTGCCCTCCGGCTTGGGGTATCCGGCGCAAAAATACACCGACAACAGCGGTCGCTTACCGCTCTCAAACAATTGATTTATCCTGTTTTCCATTTTTCATTCTTCATTTTTCATTCTTCATTTCGGCTATGAACTGACGCAGCCTTTCGGCATCCTTGACAGCGGGGGCCGACTCAAAGCCGCTATTGAGGTCGATGCCAGCAAATCGGGGATGGTTGAAAGCCTTTAGCCTTGACGCCGACTGTGGGTTCAAGCCGCCGCTCAGCAAGAAAGGCGTATCGCCTTGATAATCGCGCAGACAATCCCAGTCGAATTGCCGACCCGAACCTCCATGCTCCTTGCATGCAGTATCGAAGAGGAAATAATTGCACGCGCCCTCATATTTGGCGATGCGCCGCAGCGTTTCGGCTGGTATATGCCCCTCCTCCGGGGATATTGAGAACACCTTAATCACCTCTTTGCCCAGAGCCTTGAGGATTTTGCACAGCATCGGCGGCTCACTGCCATGCAGTTGCACCGCATCGAGCTGCAGCCCATCGACACGCGACATCACATAATAGAAAGGCTGATCGACAAACACCCCCACCCTCTTGCACCGCGAGGGCAAATGCCGGGGCACATCGCCCACATACCGCTTCGACCCCGGGTAGAAGATGAATCCCATATAGTCGATGCCGAGATTCTCGACTGCGCGCACATTTTCCGGCTCGCGCATGCCGCACACCTTCACTTTCATCACCTTAAGTAACCGCTAATTTTTAAATTAAAATTAATATAAGGAACCACAGATTTACACAGATTACCACAGATTCTGTCATGGGAATCTGTGTAAATCTGTGTAAATCGGTGGTTTTTATCCATAAGCATAATCTATTTTTCTAATTCATCAATGAATTGTGCTAAGGCCTGTCCTGGGTCTTCATGCTTCATAAATGCTTCGCCAATCAGGAAGCCTCGATACCCAGCCTCGCGCAGCCGTCGAGCCGTAGCGGCATCATGGATTCCGCTCTCTGCCACCAGCGTCTTGCCCGCTGGCAAGAGCTCGGCCATGCGCAGCGAGTTCTCAACATCAGTGTTGAATGTGCCCAGGTTGCGATTGTTTACGCCCACGATCTTGATGTCGTCGGTGACATAGCCCAGCTCCTCGGGCGAGTGCAACTCAAGCAGTACCTCTAAGCCCAGTTCGTGAGCCTTATGCGCCAGGTATCCGCATTGCATCTGCGGCAGCGCGGCGGCAATCAGCAGCACGGCATCTGCGCCGTATACCTTAGCCTCGAGCAATTGATACTCGTCGATGATGAAATCCTTGCGCAGCAAGGGAAATTGCGTGACGGATGCCGCCATCTTCAGATCTTCGAGCGAACCGCCGAAGAATTGCCTATCGGTCAGCACCGACATTGCCGAGGCTCCGCCCTCTTGGTAGGCACGAGCCACTGGCTCGACCTCGGCTCCGCGATGAATCCAGCCCTTTGAGGGCGAACGGCGCTTGAACTCAGCGATAATCCCCGTGGGGGATTTCTCCAAGGCCGAGCGCAGGCTGGGGCCCTTCTCGCGTATCTTGCATATCTCTTCGAGATAGCTGGCGGGGATGCGTTCGCGCGCATCCATCACCACCTGGCGCTTATGCTCAACTATCTCTTGCAGTATATCCTTCATAACAATTATGTTACATAGATTTTAGAAGTTTTTAGAACCACAGATTCTCACAGATTTACACAGATTCTTAATATAATCCAATACTTTTCCTATTTTGATACTAGCAGGCAATCTGTGTGAATCTGTGTGAATCTGTGGTTTTTTAAGACTCTCGGATTTCCATATTTTACTTATAAATCACTGGTTGAGGGAGATGAAGCGCTTCAGGGTGGCGAGGGCGCGACCGCTCTCGATCGATTCGCGCGCTATCGCGAGGCACTCCTCGATTTGGCGCTCCGGCTCGATCACCTGGATGGCGAAGGCCGCATTGGCAACCACCACATCGGTCTGGGCCTTGGTGGCCGTGCCATCAAGTATGCTGTCGAATATGCGAGCCGCCTCTTGCGGAGTGTTGCCGCCAAACAGTTCGGTAGGCCGCACCTCGGGCAGCCCCAGGTCGCCAGGCGTGCGCACCATCTGGTAGCGATTGGTCTCGACCACGAATTTGCCCGTAAGCGAAATCTCGTCATACCCATCAATGCTGTTGACCACGGCAAAGTCCATGCCCAGCTTCTGGAACACATTGACGTAGAGGCGCATCTGCCTGAGGTCGGCCACGCCGAGCAGCTGGCGCTTGGGCAAGCAGGGATTCACCACCGGACCCAGCAGGTTGAATATTGTGCGCAGCTGCAGAGCCTTGCGCACCGGCCCCACATGCTTCATTGCCGGGTTGAACAGCTGGGCATGTAGGTAGGCGATGTTGCACTCCTCGATTGAGCGCTTGATCCTATCCTCATCGGCAGTGAATTTCACGCCGTGCTGCTCAATCACATTGCTGGCTCCGCTGATCGAGGTGGCTCCATAGTTGCCATGCTTGCACACCTTGTAACCAGCACCAGCCACCACAAAGCAAGCGCATGTCGAGATGTTGAACGTGTTCTTGCCATCGCCGCCGGTGCCCACAATGTCAATGGGATTGTACTCGCTCAGGTCGATGGGCACGCGCGTGGTGAGCAGCGCATCGCGAAAACCGATGAACTCGTCTACGCTCACTCCTCGCATCTGGTAGACAGTGAGAAAACTCGCCATCTGTGCATCCGAGCACTGTCCGGATGTCATCTTCAGCATGGCCAATGCGGCCGTCTCTGATGTCAGCTCTTCATGATTTACGAGCCGTTGCAATATATTTTTCATTCTGCACTATTCATTTTTCATTTTTCACTCTTCATTTTTCATTCAGAAAGTTCCTGATGATTTGGCGCCCGTCGGGGGTGAGGACCGACTCGGGGTGGAATTGGATGCCGTGCACATCATATTCCTTGTGCTTCAGGGCCATCACCAGCCCTTCGGGGCTCACGGCTGTCACCTCCAAGCACTCAGGGAATCCCTGCTGGTCGACTACCCACGAGTGGTAGCGGCCTACCAGAAATTCCTCGGGGAGCCCTCGGAAGATATAGTCAGGATGCTCCGGCACCAACCTCACCGGGGTCTGTACGCCATGGTACACATCATCGAGGTTGGTCAGCTGACCCCCGAACACTTCGCCTATGGCTTGTTCGCCCAGGCATACGCCAAGTATGGCCTTTTGCGGCGCATACTCGCGTATCACATCGAGCAGCAATCCAGCCTCAGATGGAATGCCGGGTCCAGGGGATAGGATTATCTTGTCGTACGGGGCCAAGTCCTCGAGCTGGAATTTGTCATTTCTCACCACATCGACCTCGGCTCCCAGCTCCCTCACCAGATGCCGCAGATTATACGTAAACGAATCGTAATTATCAATAATTATAACCTTCATACCATTAAGTAACTTTTCAATTTGGAATAAAAAAGTATGAATTGGAACCACAGATTTTCACAGATTTACACAGATTTCATAGATATTGACTTCCAGATTTCAAAGAAAGAATTCCCCTTGGTTGAATCTGTGTAAATCTGTGTAAATCTGTGGTTCCTCTCCATTTTAATGCTTAGTTACATATTCTCGGCGAGCTCGATGGCGCGCTTGAGGGCGCCGAGCTTGTTGTTGACCTCTTGCAGCTCGTTCTCCACGTTACTCTTGGCCACGATGCCGCCACCGGCCTGGAACCACAGCTCATTGTTGCGGCTCACAAACGTGCGGATTGTTATCGCCTGGTTGAGGTTGCCGTTGAGGCCGATAAACCCGATGCAGCCGCCGTACGGACCACGGCAGTGAGGTTCGTATTCGCTGATCAGCTGCATGGCCCTCACCTTGGGCGCGCCGCTCAGGGTGCCAGCCGGGAAGGTGTCGATAAATGCCTTGATGGGGTCGGCATCGGCATCGAGCCTGCCGCTCACTCGGCTCACGAGGTGGATGACGTGGCTGTAGTATTGCGGCTCCTTATAGAAATCCACCTTGACATCGTGGCAATTGCGGCTCAGGTCGTTGCGGGCCAGGTCGACGAGCATCACATGTTCGGCATTCTCCTTGGGATCGGCGAGCAGGGCCTCGGTCAAGGCCTGGTCTTGCTTGGCATTGCCCGAACGGCGAGTGGTGCCAGCGATGGGGTCAATGGTGGCTCGGCGCCCGTCAATCTTGCAGTGCGTCTCGGGCGACGAACCGAAGATGCGGTATCCGCCAAAGTCGAAATAAAACAGATATGGCGAGGGGTTGATGCTGCGCAGAGCGCGGTACAGCTTGAAATCATCGCCCTGGTAGTGCTGGACGAATCGGCGCGACAGCACAATCTGGAACACGTCGCCCCTCTTGCAGTGGGCGATGCCTCGGCGTATGTTGGCGCGGTGCTCATCGTCGGTGAGGGTGCTGGTGGTCGGGCCTACGGCGCGGAATCCGTACTGGGCCGGAGCGGTGCCGTTGATGGTGCGCTCGACCTTGCGCAGCGACGAATCCTCGTTGATGCCCACCATCTCGACAATCAGCATCTCATGGCGGAAGTCGTTGAATACTATCACGTAGCGGTACAGGATGTACAGTATGTCGGGGGCATCGTTGGTGTGATAGCGGTTGTCCTTGATGGGGATATTCTCGAAATATCTCACGGCGTTGAATGTCGTGAACCCGTACAGGCCGCAATATTGGCTATATTCGCCCTCGACCGAGAAATGCTCCATGAAATCAGCCAAGGCGCGCTCCACGGGGTAATCCTCGGTGATTTCCCTCTCGATCATCTCGCCGTCGGGCATCTGCATCTTGGCGATGCCGTGGTCAACGGCGAATTGGGCGATGGGGTCGAGGCCGATAAATGACTTGTTGTTTTCGCCCCCCATGGTAGTCGCTGCTCTCCATCAGAGCGCTCTGGGGGAATATGTCGCGCAGCTTCAGGTAGGTCTCCACCGGGGTGTGGAGATCGCCAAGCATTGTCTTTGATACTGCTGTGTATTCGTATTTCATAATTACATTACCGGTCATTTAAATTTAAGTAGGACTCGGAACCACAGATTTACACAGATTTACACAGATTCC
>JAJBUH010000077.1 GCA_020860445.1 Bacteroidales bacterium
TCACAGATTCAACCATAGGAATCTGTGTAAATCAGTGAAAATCTGTGGTTTCTTATCCCAAATTCTCTAAGTATTTATAGTATGAATTCCCTACAACAAATCCAAGCCGCGCACCAAGCCTCTGTGGCATTGCGCAGCGTTACTCCCAAGCAGATTGATGAGGCTTTGCTAATAGCGGCTGATGCGTTAGAAAGCAATCAAGAAGAGATACTCGGCGCAAATAAGCTTGACGTAGAGGCGTTTAATGGTTCTGACGCATTGCTCGACCGGCTGCTGCTCACCCCTGAGCGGCTTCGTGGCATGGCCCAGGATATGAGGCATGTGGCGCAGTTGCCATCGCCGCTGGGACAGGTGCTCGAAGAGCGCACCCTCGACAATGGCCTTAGGCTGCGCCGAGTGAGTGCGCCGTTCGGCGTGATTGGTGTTATCTACGAGGCTCGCCCCAATGTCACCAGCGATGTCTTCAGCCTATGTCTCAAGGCTGGCAGCGCATGCGTGCTCAAAGGTGGCAAGGATGCCGAGTGCACCAGCCGAACGATAGCTCGGGTGTTGCGCCAAGCCCTCAGGGATAGTGGATTGCCCGAGGATGCATGCGTGTTGCTGCCCGCTACGCACGAGGCGGCTTCTGATTTGTTGCATGCTCGCGGACTGGTGGATGTGGTCATTCCTCGGGGTAGTCGTGGGTTGATTGACTTTGTTAGGGAGGAGGCAACGGTGCCGGTTATAGAGACAGGTGCTGGGGTATGTCATACATATTTCGATCGCGATGGCGATGTGGAGATAGGGCAGCGGTGCGTACTCAACGGCAAGACGCGCCGCGTGAGCGTTTGCAATGCTCTTGACTGCTTGCTCGTGCATGCCGACCGCATCGATGCGCTCCCCGTGATTACCGAGGGTCTTGCAGAGCGAGGTGTAGAACTGTATTGCGACGAGCGCTCCCTTGAGATGATGCGCCGTGCATCGTATCCCGCTCAGCTGTTGCATGAGGCTGTCGATGAGGACTATGGGCGCGAATTTATGGATTATAAGATGGCGGTGAGGGTGGTGAATAGTTTTGATGAGGCGCTTGAGCATATCGCGCGCTACGGCTCGGGGCATAGCGAGAGCATCATCACCGAGGATGATGACCGCGCAGCCCGCTTCGGGCTGATGGTAGATGCGGCGTGTGTCTACCATAATGCGCCGACATCGTTCACCGACGGCGCTCAATTCGGCCTTGGGGCCGAGATTGGCATCTCGACCCAGAAGCTCCATGCTCGCGGCCCCATGGGCCTCCGCGAAATCACCACCTACAAATGGCTCATCACCGGCCGCGGCCAAATCCGCCCATAACTAAGAGTGGCCCTATAAAATATTCTATGGCAAATCTGGAGAGTAAGGGTTGGATAGAATTGCTTTGATTATACTCTGCAGATAATTCATTTCTTCAGAGTGTCGTAAGCTCTTTATGAATCTTCTGAGATTGTCATTGGCCTTTACATTCATATTCTTAGTAAGAATTTTGAATTCTCCTAAATTTGGTGGTAGATTATACTCCTCAGGATTGATGCCATATCTACCTGCTATTGCCAAGAGAAATCCATCCATGGCAGGATGAATTTTTATGAGATATTGAGGTCGATTTTGATGTTTGCATAATGAGATATGATAGTTATCGGATAGTTGAATAAATTCCTTTGTGTAGGAGTGCTGACGTTTGTCATTATCGATAATACCCAGGTAGAAACCATCGGTACCAATCATAAGCTGACAGACCTCATTGCAGCCATGCTTATGATTGACCCCTTTAGTATCACTGAAACCCATAAGCAGGTTGATAACCATGGTATCAACATAACATTCAGTCATTATTTTGGTGTAATCAATCATGAACCTGTTATGGAAGATAGATTATGGAATGCGTCGATATTCTCGTCATATATTTGTTGCACCTCTTCATCGCTGGCAGTTATTATGTCAAAAGACCCATCCGGATTCTCTCGCACCGCAAAGAGAGAGATGTCTTCAGGCCCTTTCTCTTCAAGGAGAGCGGTAACGATGTAGGGACTATGAGTTGATAATAATGCTCCCCCACCATGAGGCTCTGCCATTTTATACATTAAATAGTATATAAGGGCAGTTTGGGTTGGAGGGAATAGATTTTGTTCGGGCTCTTCGATGAAGAGCCAGTTGTAAGGAAGGGTGGTGAAGTCATTAAAGGTTTTTTCAGTATCTATTGTGGATAGTGAATTATTGTCCAGGAGTTTTATTGTTTTATACAGATTGGTATACTCTGCCTGTCTGCTAATGCTTGTTTCGTGATTGAGGAAACGAGTATTTGTGAGGTATTCTATCTGCACTGCCAGAGGGACCAGGGATTGTAAACCACTGGATGTGTTGGTGAAATCCAGGACAGTACCATTCTCCAATTTAACTTTGTCGGAATTGGAGGCAGTATCATAGTGATAGGTAACCCCCAGATTTAGGATGGGGAGGCCACCTTGGACTGATGTGCGTGCATTCTGCCAATCTGACATAAAACTGCGGATATTATCATCGGGCAATTTTACGTCAAACCAATTGGGAATGGCCGCCACCATGTTGCGCTCGGCAGGTATGTAAGATATCTTAGGGGCGATGTATTTCCACCGTTCTGGCTTCCATTCAAATTCAAACAGTCCTGAGGCATGATCATAGCTAAAACGCATGAAATCAGATTCGTAAGCGATGCGAGTATCGGGGTGCACGTATCCCTTGAGCTTGTGAAATGTTTCCAAAAGCTGAATGAAATATCCGGGCTGTGAAAAAGTTTCGGGTTTCTGGGTGATCTGAATCCTTTTTTCTATCCATGTGCAATAGCTGGCCGTCTTCAGCAGACAGCTTTTGCCCGAGCTTTGAGGTCCTATTATCACATTTAGCTTTTTCAGCTCTGCCTCAGCGTGCCGTATCGGCCCAAGATTATCTATAACGATTCGCTTCATAATAGTTAAGATACCATCCATTATGGTTTGGACTACAAAGGTAACGGATTTTCTCGAATTTCCACCAAAAATCAGAGATAAATTTGGGAAGGATGAAGAATTTGTTATAGTGGGCGGCGGATAAGCCAGAGGCTATTCTAAACCTTCATGGTAAGTTTTTGTTTGGATTGTATAGGAAAATAAAAATTAGTTTGTATATTTGCATCAGTGATAAAATTGTCAGTTATGAATAAGACATTAAACAAAGCTCAAATAGCTCTGCTCAATGCATTGAGCACTATGAATTCTGAAAAGGATTTCCAAGATTTCCAAGATCGCATCGATCAAGAAATGGATAAATTGTGGGAAGAAGGAAAGTGGAATGATGAATTTCTCCAGTCCCTATAGAACGCTCATTATCGCACCCCATATAGAAGACTATGAATCGCTTGATTATACTGGACACCAATTGCCTTATCCAAATTCTTCCCACAAAAATCATTGAACTATGAAAGAGATAAAGCCAACAGAGATACCGGGCAATGCCATAGAGCTAATTGGCACCGACTGGATGCTCGTGACAGCGGGCGATAAGGACAGTTTCAACACGATGACCGCATCTTGGGGCATGCTTGGCGAGATGTGGGGGCTGCCAGTAGCTGAGACTGTGGTGCGTCCCCAGCGCTACACCTACGGCTTCATTGAGAAGACCGGCAGGTACACTCTGTCGTTTTTCCACAAGTATATGAAGAAGGTGCTCGGCGTGATGGGTACCAAGAGCGGGCGCGAAATCGACAAGATGCACTATCCAGGGTTGACCGCCATGGAGTTGCCATCAGGCCAGATAGCCTTTGAGGAGGCATGGCTGGTGATAGAATGCGAGGTAATCTACGCCGACCGTTTCAAGCCAGAAGCTTTCCATGACCAATCTCTGATTGAAAAGTGGTACGACAACGATTTCCACACCCGCTTCATCGGGAAAATCACCCACGCTTGGGTAAAGGAGTGAGACCACTAACTTCTGTACTTCCTTGCGGCCTATTAAATTTAATCCTTATCTTCCATGGTTTTTTAAGTAAAGGCTCAATTAGAAGTTAAAAATGGAGGGCGCCCGGATGGCTACCCCGTAGGGGTTATTTCATATAGCTATGGGCGCATACCCCTCCCCCTCCTACCCCGTAGGGGTTGTTTCACTAACCTTCTGAGAACTAGAGTGAAACAACCCCTGCGGGGTAGCCATCCGGGCGTTAACCTGTATGCTAGATGAAATAACCCCTACGGGGTAGCCATCCGGGTGCATCTGAGAATGAAGTTTAACTTCAAATACCTCAATAACGAAGCTTGCGCTTAGGTGATAGCATAAAAAATGGTGTAGAATATGAGGATTAGCGCAGTCATAGAGAATACCTCACGATGCGGGCTACAGGTGGAGCACGGGCTATGTCTGTGGATTGAAGCATGCGGGCGCAGATTCTTCTTTGATTTGGGGCAGGGATGTCTGTTTGCTGATAACGCCAAGGTCATGGGAATTGACCCGGTTGGAGCGGAGTTTGTAATCATTTCACATGGTCATTATGACCATGGAGGAGGGATAGGCAAGTTTCTGGAAATCAATGACCACGCTCCTGTCTATTTGCATCGCAAGGCTTTCACTGACTGCTATTCCCTTAAGGAAGCGGGACCGAAATATATAGGACTGAAAAAGGAGCTACAGGAGAATCCACGCATTATTCCCACCGAGGGTGTGATTGAGATTAGCAAAGGCTTGATTCTCTTTTCTGGGTGCGAAGGCCATGACTTTTTCTCCCCGGCCAACAAGCGCATATTGAAGCAGGTGGGAGGGGACCTCCTCGTTGACGACTTTGCCCACGAGCAAAGTCTTATAATTTCAGAGGGCAACCGCCGAGTGCTGATAGCTGGCTGCGCCCACTCGGGGCTGCTCAACATCATGCGCAGGGCTGAGCGCATCTTGGGGGAGTCCCTCACTGATGCCATCACCGGCATGCACCTCACAGGCGTCACCGACACAGCTTTCATCACTGGATTCGCCGCCGAGCTCTCCCACCATCCCTGCCATTACTACACTTGCCACTGCACGGGCCATGACGCCTACCAACAGCTAAAATCCCTCCTTGCCGACCAAATCACCTACCTCAGCTGCGGCGACATCCTGGAATTGTAACTACTTTAATGTCACGTCTCTAAGAAGCACAAAGTATACATTGTATTTCACTCTCTAATCTGCATAAAAACCAAAGTATACTTTGGTTTTTATGCAGATTCCTTTGGAAAATCAAAGTATATTTCGTAAATTTGCCGACATAAAAGTTATGGCATGGAAAATATAATGCGCCCCATATATCTAAAGCAAGTGCTCAGTCATCTCGACCGAGGGGTAATGCTTGTGCTCGTGGGCCAAAGGCGTGTTGGCAAAAGCATACTGTTGAAACTATTGAGACAGCATCTCGAAGACACTATTCCCGATGCTAATGTCATCTATATCAACAAAGAGTATAAGGAATTTGACCCGATAAAAGATTCCGATTCCCTATACAAATATGTTGATGAGCGTCTTGACTCCCAGAAATGCAATTATTTATTGATTGATGAGGTGCAGGATGTGGATGAGTATGAATTGGCGTTGCGGAGTCTTAATGCGGAAGATAAGTGTCAAATAGTTGCAACTGGAAGTAATGCATATATTTTTTCTTCTGAGCTCAGTACCAAATTGGCGGGTAGATATGTGGAGATTCCGATTTATTCTCTTACTTATAGGGAATTTTTAACTTTGCACAGACTGCCAGATTCGCAAGAGTCGCTTCTGACTTATCTTAAGGTTGGGGGGCTTCCGGGTCTGTCTCGGTATGACCTCAAAGACCTGGATTCCATCAAGGATTATCTGACAAGCGTGTACAACACTGTGATGATGCGTGATGTGATAGCGCGTGCGCAGATTAGGAATGTAACTTTTTTGGAGAATTTGGTTGCTTTCGTTGCTGACAATATTGGCAAACCGATTTCCATAAAGAGTATCTCTCGATACATGAAGTCGGTAGGCGTGCAAGTTTCTGAGCCCTTGATTACATCCTATCTCGAGCATCTATGCTCGGCATTGATAATGGCGCCGATGCGTCGATACAGTCTGCATGGAAAAGGCCTTTTGGATCCCAATGGTACATATTATTTCGCCGACCATGGCCTCCGAAATTTGCTTACAGGATTCAATCTACAGCAGAGCATTGAAAAAATTATGGAGAATGTT
Source organism: Bacteroidales bacterium (assembly GCA_020860445.1). Lineage (GTDB taxonomy): Bacteria > Bacteroidota > Bacteroidia > Bacteroidales > Muribaculaceae > CAG-873. The sequence continues at coordinate 6,202 of JAJBUH010000077.1, forward strand.
GTACGTACCCACATGTTGGCGCAGGGATTCACTCTTGATATAGGGTTGCTGCAGCGAGGAAAAATCGACTTTGTTGCCACAAAAAGCGACAACCGCCTCTACCTGCAGGTGACCTATTTGTTGGATTCAGAGAGTACTATAGCTCGCGAATTCGGTAATCTCTTTTCCATCCCGGACAACTATCCTAAATACGTAGTCTCGATGGACCCTCTCGGAGGCACACCGGCCCAATATCCTGGCATCATCCATATTCATCTCCGTGACTTCCTCAAAACTGATTTCTGAGAATCCATCACTTTTCATATCACCCTCACCTTGCCTCTCTCCTTGAGCCGCTTCTCTTTTAGATTTTTTCCCAATTGTCTAAATTCAACTGGGGTATTCGCTCAAAATGTTTAGTATTATTAGTAACTAGAATTAAGCCATTATGTATAGCAGTTGCGTGTCTGCTAACCCAATTTTGCGACGCAACAAGGAAACGCAAACTGTGGTATCTAATAGATATTTTTTAGCCTTTACCATGTGATGTCTCTTGGGGGAAGGTTGCTTCTAAGGCCGTCTACATAGTCATTAACAGGAGTATCTCCACCCCATGAGCCTTCAAAGCTCTTGAGGCGCGAAAGGGTGGATTTGGCCTTTGACCGAGCTTTCGGCTTCATGCTCTCAATAAGTCGGGATATGAGCTCTAACTTCTCTGCATTTGATAATGGTGAGAGCATCTCAAGATAATAAGCTGTTGAATTTAAAGATGGTGTTGCTTCCATATAGCTTTTTTATTTTAAACGTATCATAATGATTTTTGTTATCTTAACCTTATGGGGAGATACCATTAGTTAGCATAGTGCACGGAAAAAGCCACATAGGCCTTATCCTAATATTGCAAAGTTAAGCCATTTTTCCCAATTTCCCAAAGATAAGGGAGGAAAAATCCATTGGCTTTTTCATATCACCATCACCGCGCCTCTCTCCCTGAGGCGCTGCAGCGAGCTACCAGGGTGGAGGGAGGCGAGCACCAGCTTGTCGGCCACTGATGCGATGTAATCGCTGCGCCGCTCAGCATCGAATGGGGTAGGGCGATTATTTGCACCGACATTTACACCGACATTTACACCGACAATTGCACCGACACTAAGGCGTCATAGACTTATAGCTGCTTATTACCAGTCGGATAATCCATATTCAAAACCATTCCTTGCTCCTTTTGATTTGGGTGAATACACAGTGATGCTGTCATCCAGATATCTATCCTCATCATAGATATACTGTACTTTTCCGTTTTTCTTTTTCTTCTTGGATACTATATGTACAAGTAAGGGTGGTGTGATATAAGGTTTATGGGATGGTTCTTTTTGAGCGTTGAGATTCTTAGGATGGGTTTGGGAGATTTCCCCCTCAGCCTTACGTTTTTCACTCATTTCTAAGATTTTATCCGGATGTTGATCTTTAACATGCTTCATAGCAGCTTTAGCCTTCTTGAAAGTCATACCACACCATTTGCAGCGCCATTGTGGTTTCTGTTTTGGCTTTTGGGCTTTCGTTCCTTGACCTCCTTCACTATTTTGGATCGGTGCTTTTTCTTCTTTTCTTATATCCAGTGGAGGGTTTTGGCTAATCAGAGATTCTTTCTTGTTCTTCAAAGCGTCAATTTCCTCTGGCATCAAACAAGTGCCATGAGTCTGGAGAGTGTGAGAGATAAGGTCGAGTTCACTTATAAACTCCTTACCACACAAGAAACAGATTTCATGATTCTTAGATTTCTCCATGTTATTACATTCTTTTAGAGGGTTGAGCTCCCAACATATCATTGAGTATCAGTCCTCCTATGTAGGGAGGATGACCTATGTTATGAATTCCGTCTAGTGGATACCTTTTCTTCTTTTAAAAATTTTTTTCTCCTGTTCCGCAGCGATTCTTTCACCATAATACTGGTGCTGGGTGTACTGCGGTAGAACCTTCCTTGCTTTAGAATTATCATACTTTTCAGTTGCAGCCTTTCGCACTCTTCTCATAGATTTTATAGAAGAAACGATTTCTTTATAGGAGTCCTCTATCCCATAAGCTTTCAAGACCGTGCAATTAAACTCTTTCCAGTCCTTATCTCCAAGGACTTCGTCTATAGTTAGAATACCTTTTGGTAAAAGTGTTTGGAAAATCTTCTTTATCTTAACCGCATCATCGTGACTTATGGCTCGTGGATCAAGCATAAGGCATTGGCTAATATTGTCTTTATTGATATCCAAGACACCTTCTCCTCTGCCAAATCCAACTGCTTCGATATAGAATTGCATTATTACTGAATTCAGGAGGGCATGACAAAGATCAATATCAACTCTGATATCATTGGGTCGTAGACCGATTAGACGTTGATTTATGAAGGTGGGGCGAAGGAATCTGCCAACAAACATTCTGTTGTCGGGATTCATCATGGTAAATAGATCAGCTACCTCATTAGGGCGCATCTCATACCATTTTTCCTTAGGGCGTCTTAAAACCTGGGGTAAAGGTTTTCCCACTCCATTCTTTTGATCTTCAAATTTCATTATCCAAGAAAACGCTCCAGGATAATTAGTGTACAAGTCCATTATCTCTTTGCTACAGCTAAAAGCTTGACAATCAGATACGGCAATGAGATTATTGACTTTCTTAGCATTAAACAATGCTGGATATAGAAACTCATCCTCTATAGAATGGGGACCCTTTGGGAAGAATAAATCATCCCAGCCTCTTCGACTTCCTCTGAATACTTTAAAGAAGCTTTTCAATGGAACTAGCTTATTTTGTATCTTAAGGAGCCATCTTACATTATGGAATAAAGCATTGTAGGAAATATTCATCTTGTGTAATTCCTCAATTTCCTCACTGGTATAGCTTACATTTGATATAATGGTCTCATCTTGAACTTGATCCAAAAGACTACTATTTATAATGCATTCTTCCCAAGTAGGGGTTCTTTCGATTAATTCCAACGGCTTCTTCCATATACAAAAGTGAGTATTAGAGGTGTGGTCTCCTTGCTTCTTTTGAAGAATAAGTATAGTGGTGACCACATCGGCATTTTTAAACCAACGTCCAGAACCACTTATATGAACTTGTTTTAAATCGAAAACTTGAGTTAAAGCCTCATAAAAAGCCACTCCAGCCTGAGTGCCTAACCAAGAGTTTGAGGTTATAACCCCCATGTACCCATTGTCGTAGAGGAGGTCAACAAGACGTAAAATCAGATGGAAAGACAAGTCCGACTTCTTATCCAGTACCGATTCAGATAATAAGTCTTTTTCGTCCTCCTGAATATTCTCAAATGCTACAAAAGGTAGATTAGAGCATATAGCTCTTTGGAGTGGGAAGGCATATTTAATGCGATGACCATCTTTAGGATCAACGATTTCCACAATTTTACCCAATCTCATAGTTAAAGCATTGGACTGGAAAATGCGACTTGCCATATTTATGGTTTCTCCAGAGGCAAGGCTTAAATTCGCTATTTGTAGTGGGACAGAATATTTATCGCTATCCCAAGTAGTGGAAATAGCTTCTTCGAGATTCTTACATCTCGTTTTCTTCTCCTCCAATAACGCGCTTGCTATAGTCCCTGTGCCGCAACAAGGGTCGTAACAATCTCCAGTCCAGTCATGAACTGTCATCTTTGTCAGGATTCTTGCCAAAGGTTTAGGCGTGGTATATTGACCATTCAACTCTCTGCGGGTGGTATTGACACAATTCTCTAAGATATTCTGGAGCATCTGCTGATTGATCTCAGATATCCCATTATCTTTCAAGAACATTGACAATTCTACCATAGCTTCCCATGTTATAGCCGGGAGTATCTCGTTATACTCTACTCCAGCAAAGACATTATAGAAATCACATTTAGAGGTGATTTTGTCGAAAATAATATTTGCCTCTTCAGGAGTTGTATCAAAGCTTATTCCCTCTACCAGTAGCGCTGAATTCTGTAAGCGCTTTATAAGATGAGCAAAGATTATACGGAATGCCCAATTCAGAATCACAGTCTTAGCAAACGCATCAAACTTGTTGGATTCATCAAAAGAGTACTCTTCCTTGATTCCGTTCCACCATACACTTATTGCAGCACCTAAGATTGCATCTTTGGAACTTTCTAACTCATAATGTTTTGCTACTATGGTTTTGTGTTCCTCGATCAGTAGGTTAATTATATTTTCTGATATTACTTTCCCAATGGATACCTCCTTTATTTTGTGAGTAACAAGATAAAAATTTACGGTTGTTACCACATCTTTTAACGTGGTTTCCCATTCCTTACGATACTTTGCTACATCCTCTCTTCGGGTAATCTGAAGATTTTCCCATTGCCTGACTACTTCAAAAGCCTCTGTGGCTTTATTGAAGATATAGAATCTTACGTAAGTAAAATTCCATATTACACAACTATTCAGGCCCAGCGCTATAGCCTTTCGCTGAGCATCCCTTATGAAAGTTTCATCCGTAATAGGTATGTCTGGCATTTTAAGTTCCCAACCCTGAAGTATTCTAGTCAAATTCTCATCCCCATATAGTATCACATCTGGGAACATTACTTTACCGCCTCCTTTAGAAATAGTAGTTTCACCCCCAGCTCTTTTAATGGCTAGGCCTTTATCTTGTACAAAAGAATTGATTTGAGTGATAAGTTGTAACTACTCAGCGATTCTGAAGTAAAAATTTTTGTAACAATTAAATTTTTCT
>JAJBUH010000256.1 GCA_020860445.1 Bacteroidales bacterium
TTGGAAATTACTATAGAATGCCCCACATGGAGTGCGTAGCACGGAATGTGGGGTATCGGCGTATCCGGATGGCGAGTGCGTAGCACGGACCTTATTTCCCGAGACGCTGCTTCCAGGCCGTGCTACGCACTCTTCTTAAGAGAAGAGATGTGTCAGCCTACCCTTCTATCTGGTTGGCAACCTCCCCGCCATATTGTCAAAGTTACTATGAAAAAAAGGTAACGCAATGTCTTTTTTCATACGAACTTTGACATCATTTTATTAATTTTGCGGTATGAATAATTTGGAGAGAGAATATGAGCGGTTGGCGAGGGATTGGCAATTTAGGGCCGAGGCGCTCGACTATGAGGTGCTGCATAGGCATATCCATAGCCTTGAGGCATCGCCGATGCTGCAACACGCGGCAGTGACAATATATGACAACTATCGGCACTGCCATGCATACGCCTCGCCGTATCATCAGAGGCTATTCGGCCCTTCTGAAGTTGAGGTGCATCCCGACGACTTAGAGGCAGTGCTGAAAAACGCTATCGCTACTCTGCGCCACATTTTCCAGCGAAACCCCAATATGCGAGCCTTGAAGCTGGTGAGGGAGTACCGGGCCATGGTCAGAGGAGATTACCGGCGCGTCAACGAACAGATGCAGGTGCTTGAGCCAGATGCTGACGGCAACCCATGGCTAATGCTGTGCGTGATGGAGATATCGCCCAACCAGTCGCCCATCGGCGGCGTGACATCGCGTATCCTCAACACCGAGACTGGCGAGAACTTCTCGCCCCTTGACCGATATTATGACCAAAGCAGCGTACTGTCAGCCCGCGAATCCCAAATCCTGCAGCTAATAGCCACTGGTCTGCTCAGCAAGGAGATATCTTCGCAACTGAGCATAAGCGTGCACACGGTCAACACCCATCGGCAACGCATCCTCGAAAAGCTCGGCGTCGACACCTCAATCGAGGCAGTGAGCTACGGACGCTCGCTCGGCATGATCGTGTAATGATAAATCAGTATTTCGCACAATTCTGACATTGACTAATTTTGCGGCGCATTTATAACAAATTTCACCCGATTAGCCATGCTCAAGAGAATACTGATATCCCTTCTCATAATCCTCCCTGCCATAATCACCCTAGCCCAAGATGGCACAGTCAGAGGCTCGGTCTGTGACCGCCTAACTGGCCAACCGATACCTTATGTGGCTATTGCCCTGTTAGACCCCGACCATAGCTTTTCAATCCTTTCAGATTCTATAGGCCAATTTGCCATACCAGCAGTGCCAATAGGTCGATATGACTTAAAAGCCAACTGCTTAGGGTATTATCCCTTAGTACTCAAGGAGCAAATGGTAGGCGCAGCCAAAGAATTAATAGTAGAAATTGAACTTGAACCATCAAGCACCGCTCTCGATGAATTAGTAGTACAACCCCATCTCAACAAAGCTACCGCTCTCAATCCCATGGCCATCTCATCGGGGAGAATGCTCAGCGTTGAGGAGGCAAGCCGCTATGCTGGCGGTTTTGACGACCCGTCGCGCTTGGTAAGTTCGTTTGCTGGCGTTGCCCAGAATATTGGCAACAACGGCCTCTCGGTGCAAGGCAACGCCCCCAAATTCATGCAATGGAGATTAGAAGATGTCGAGATTCCTAACCCTAATCACTTCGCCGAGGTCACCAGTTTTGGAGGAGGAGGAATTACGGCTCTTAGCGCCAATGTGCTGGGCAATAGCGATTTCTTTTCAGGAGCTTTTCCGGCTCAATATGGCAATGCATTGTCGGGCGTATTCGACATCAAGATGCGGCGCGGCAATACCGAGCGCCATGAGCACTCGATGGGTGTTGGGGTAATAGGAATAGACTTATCCTCAGAGGGCCCATTTTGCCATGGGTACAACGGCTCGTATGTATTCAACTACCGCTATTCCACGCTCTCGTGGATATCTTCGCTGCTCCCAGCCGATGCCGATGGCACAAAATATCAAGATCTGTCGTTCAATATCCATCTCCCCACCGCTGGCGTGGGTGCATTCTCGCTATGGGGTATAGGGCTAATCGACCGCTCTGGCACTACCCCCGAGGAGGACCGCTCTAAATGGGAATATGAGCAAGACTGGCAAGACCAAGATGTAAAGCAATACATGGTTGCCGTAGGATTGAAGCATAGGATAGGAGCAGGCAAGGAGGCTTCGCTTAATTCTACCATTGCCGCCACGGTGCAAGGACTCGATATGCGCACCTCGCACCTCGACCGCTCAGACATTCTACTACCCAAAAATCGAATACGCATAACAAACTGGAATTTTATAGCCGCCACCAACTGGCATAAGAGATTCTCGGGCGCCCATGACTTTCGGGCTGGAGCCCAATGGACTGGCATGCGCTACGATATGCTGCTGCGCGATGCCAAGACCCAGCTTGGCATCCTCGAGACTGTCTCCGACCGCTCTGGCATGACCTCATTGCTATCAGCCTACGCGACCTCGCTGGTGCGCCTTTCTTCCCGATATTCAGCTACCATAGGATTGCACGGCCAGTGGTTTCTCCTAAATGGTAAAGCCACCATTGAGCCACGCGTTGCGCTAAAATGGCAATTCAAACCTAACCAATTCCTATCAGTCAATTACGGCATGCACAGCCGATTGGAGATGCTTCAATATTATTTCGTCAAGGATGAGACCGGACGCCTCCCCAACAAGGATTTGGATTTCACCAAGGCTCATCACGTCTCAATTGGCTACGACTTGACCCTTGGCACCAACCGCCATCTGCGTATTGAGCCATACTTGCAATGGCTATACAATGTACCAGTAATCCCTGACAGCACTTTCTCGATGATCAATCTGCAAGGGGGCGATGATTGGTTCATTGCCGATAGGCTCGTCAACAAGGGACGAGGTATCAACTATGGCATAGACTTGACTTTTGAGCAATATATGACCCATGGCTTTTATTATATGTTCTCAGCCTCAGTGTTTAATGCTCGATTTCGCACAGCCGAGGACCAATGGTTTGACTCTCGCTACAATCGCCAATTTATCTTCAACGCTCTTGCGGGCAAGGAGTGGATGGTAGGGAAGGCTCAGCGCAATGTCTTGGGCATCAACGGCAAGGTCGCCCTCCAGGGTGGCGACCGCTATTCACCCATCGACCAAGCCGCCTCAGATGCTGCCCTTGATGCCGTCTATGACGAGACACGACCGTTCAGTTGCCAACTCTCGCCAGCCCTATTTGTGCATTTTACCATCAGCTACACTATCAATCGCCGACATCTCTCGCATGAATTTGCGCTCAAATTCATCAACCTCACCGCATACCGCGATTACTACGGCCACCGCTACAACCATGCCACCTACACCGTCGAGGCTGAGCGCGAAGCCAACATGATTCCCAATATCTGTTATCGCCTCAGCTTCTGAGTTGCATCACCGGTGGAGCTGGGTGCGGTAGGCGCGGGGGCTGAGGCCGGTGATTTTCTTGAAATATTTGCCGAAGGAGGATTGGGTGGGGAAGTTGAGCTGGTAGGCTATCTCCTTGATGCTGATCGAGGAGTTGACGAGTAGATTTTTGGCCTCAAGGGCCACGCTGTCGTTGATCCAGTCGGTGACGCAACGGCCCGAGCATTCGCGTATGGCGCAGGTCAGATAATTAGGTGTGAGGCATAGCTTCTGGGCATAGAATGCCACTGTGCGCTCGCGTTTGCGGTATTTAGCCAGCAATTCCAAGAATTGGTCAAACAGGGCCTGAGAGCGCGTCTTGGAGGCGTGTTCCTCGGCCAATCCCTCTTGATGGCGCATCAGCAGGTCGATGATTTCGTAAGAGAAGGCAGTGGCAAGCGCTCGCAGCACGTGCGAAGCCGATTCGCTACTGCGGTCAATGCAGGACAAAAACAAGGGGAAATATGGCTTGAGCAGGGCCATTGTCTCTCGCGGCAGGTCGACAATGGCGTTGGCGCGCATCTTGAGATAGAATTGCGAGCGATTACGAAAATCTATATTTATGTCATGCAGGAAATCAGTCGAGAGTATCCCTATATATCCCTCCACGTCGACCATGCGGCGCAGACAGATGATGTCGCTGCTAAAAATCACCAGCACCTGCCCTGCCTCGACGCGGCACTCATCCAGATTGATCGTGCCTTCGATATGGCCCCCGGTGCACAGCACCACAGCCACGCCATCGATGCGGCATGGGTGGAGAAATGGCTCGATATAATCGATGCGGTCAGTAACGAGCACATCGTCGCCATAGCAGCGCGAATTTCGGCTCATCTTTTGCAGTTGGCTGATGGTGATAGTGTTTTTGTCCATTTTATTTTTATTTCGATGATTTAGACTACAAAGTTAGTCAAAAATATCCATATCTCCATCATTATCCGCCAAATTAACCAATTTCTCCTTTATCTGATTATTGTTGGAGCGGTCTTTTCTCCCGACCTTTGCGGCATGGAAAAATTAAAAGACACATTATCAACGATTCCATGGCTCATTTTGGCCATGGCCATCATGGGGTGCGGCATGGCTCGAGCCATGACCCTCGATATCGACCAATGCCGACAATTGGCTATCTCAAGCAACAAGAGCCTCAAAGCTGCCAGTCAGCAACAAATGGCAGCTTACTATGAGCGCAAAGAGGCTTTTACCAAGTATTTCCCACGGGTCAATGGCGTGGGAGCCTATATGCGCACTGGCGATGAGTTGGCCATTGTGAGCGCCGAGCAGAAAGGCATGCTCAACGCCCTGGTGCCCGGCGTGGGCGATGAGTTGCGCACCGACACGCGCAACCTCGGTACCCTCGGCGCTACCCTCACCCAGCCAATATACATGGGCGGGAAGATTAGGGCTTACAATCGCATCACCCATTATGCCGAGCGAGTGGCGCAAGCGCGCTATGACCTGACGCTGCAGAATCTGGTGGTCGAGGTGGATGAGACCTTCTGGACCATCGCCAATCTGCAGGAAAAGAAAAAGCTGATCGACAGCAATATCTCCATGCTCAAGCAGCTCCAAGCCAACGTTGATGCTCTGGTCGAGGCTGGCATGAGCACCAAGGCCGATCAACTGAGCGTGGCCGTAAAACTCAATGAGGCAGAAATCGCTCAGATACAAATCGACAACGGCATCGACATGGCGCGGCTGCTGATGTGCCAACTCTGCGGCTTGGATATGGACACCGACATCACTCTGACCCTAACCTCGATCGAGGACCTACCTATGGCGATGGATGCGCCAACACTCGTATCGCAAGCTTGGAGCCAGAGAGACGAACTGAAGATGCTCAATCTTGGTAGCAAAGTGGCGCAAGAGAAGGTGAAGGTGGCTCGTGCTGAATTTTTGCCCTCTGTGGCATTGACTGCTGGGTACCTCTCGACTTATCCATCCCTCTTCGACGGTTTTGAGAAGAAACTCAAAGGCACATGGGGAGTTGGCGTGGCAGTGAGCGTGCCAATCGTTACCTCGGGCGAACGATTCTACAAAGTCAAGGCGCAAAAGGCTGAGGCCATTGCCGCTGAATTTGAAGAGGAAGAGGCCAAAGAAAAAGTAGAACTGCAAGTCAACCAGTCGGTCAAACGTCTGCGCGAGACCCGCGAGCGCGTCATAGCCGCCCAAACAGCCGTAGCCGAGGCTGACGAGAATGTGCGCACCGCCTCGATAGGGGTGCAGGAGGGAGTAATACCCGTAATCAACGGCATACAAGCCCAGACAGCGTGGATTTCGGCCCACTCCCAACTGGTCGAGGCTCAAATCGACCTGCGCTTAGCCCTCCTCTACTTAGACCAATCCATCGGAGCCGTGAATGTAAAATGAAAAGTGGAAAATGAAAAATACGGAAATGAAAAATAATAAGGTAAGAAACGCCATTGTAATCATCACCTCGCTGATAGTAGCAGTGATTTTGATCGTGATAATCGTGGGCCTGAGCATCCCAGCCCAAAAAGAAATAATACAAGGATTTGTCGAGACCACCGACTACCGCATCTCGAGCAAGGTGACCTCGCGTGTGGCAGAAATCCGAGTTAGGGAGGGTCAATACGTAGCCAAGGGCGACACCCTGGCAATAATGGAGGCTCCCGAAATGGAAACCAAGCTGCGCCAGGCCCAAGCCGCCTACCAGGCCTCGCTGGCTCAGGAGCAAAAAGCTTTGGCTGGTTCGCGTCAAGAGCAGATCTCTGCTGCCTATCAGCAATGGCAAAAAGCCATAGCCGGAAAGGAGGTGGCTGAGAAGACTTACGCCAGAGTGCAGCGCCTATTTGACCAAGGCGTACTGCCCGAACAGAAACTCGATGAGGCTCGCGCCCAGTATGACTCGATGGTGGCAACCGAACGAGCCGCTCGCTCTCAATACGAAATGGCCCAGAATGGCGCTCGCATCGAGGACAAGGCTGCCGCCGCAGCCCAGACCCTGCGCGCACAGGGAGCGGTTGACGAAATCAACACCTATCTTGACGAGACTGTGGTGCTGTCGCCAGTGAGCGGCCAGGTGACTGAGATATTCCCGGAGCGGGGAGAACTCGTGGGGGCCGGTGCGCCCATTATGAATGTGGCTGTGCCGCATGAGGCTTGGTTCACATTTAATGTGCGCGAGGACTTGCTGCCGGGCCTCAGTGTCGGCACAGATGTCAACGTGTATGTGCCGGCCATTGACCGCACGGTCAAGGCGCAGATTACGCTGATGAAGGATGTGGGGAGCTTTGCCGTATGGAAAGCCACCAAGGCCCTCGATGGGTACGATCTGAAGACCATCGAGATGCAAGCCTATCCCATCGATGAGAAAGATTTGGAGGGAGTAAGGAGCGGCATGTCGGCCGTAATCGTCAGAAATGAATGACTATGGACCGCCAATCGCTTCCACGCCGATTGTGGCAGATTGCGCATCGGGAGATTAAGAACTACAATCGGCGCCCTCTCTTTTTGTTTACGATGCTCATCGCCCCGCTGGTATGCTTGGTGTTTTTCACTTCGCTGATGGGCACTGGGCTCCCTACCAAGCTGCCAGCTGGACTGGTCGATGAGGACGATACCCACATTACGCGCATTGTGGTGCGCACCCTCAACTCGATGCAAGAGACCAACTTTACCCACCGCTACTCAAATTTCTCCGATGCAAGGGAGGCTATGCAGAGGGGCGAGATATACTCGTTCTTTTACATCCCCAAGGGACTGACCGAGGATGCTCTGGCCAATCGTCAGCCGCGACTGTCGTTCTACACCAACGAAGCGTATTTCCTACCCGGCACTATGCTGATGAAGGATTCGCGCTATGCTTGCGAATTGGCCGGATTGGCCCTCACTCGCGAGACCCTCTACGCCAAGGGCTTGACCGAGGATCAAGCCATGGCTGTGATTCAGCCATTGGTGATTGAGACGCACCCGTTGGGCAATCCTTATCTCAACTATTCGGTGTATCTCAACAATATTATCCTGCCGGGCATATTGATACTGCTGATTATGCTTTGCGCCACCTATGCCATTGGATATGAGTGGAAACGCGGCACTCAGCGCGAGCTCTATGCCTTGGCTGGCAACTCATCGACTGTGGCGCTGGCAGGCAAATTGCTGCCGCAGACTGCGATTTTCACATTGATGTTTATGCTTTTTGATGTGGTATTCTACCGCTTCTTGGGATTTCCGTGCAATGTGGGGATTGTCAGGATGATGCTCCTTGGATTCATTACGGTATTGGCTGCCCAGGCCTTCGGGGTGTTTCTCTTTGGGGTGTTTGCTGGAAAGCTCAGACTGTCGATGTGCCTGTGTTCGCTATGGGGCATCTTGGCGTTTTCGTTGGCCGGATTCACTTATCCTGTGCCGGCGATGCATGGATTCCTGCAGGGTTTCTCATGGTTTTTTCCGCTAAGGCAGTATTATCTGATATATGTCAATCAGGCGCTGGATGGCAATTCTATTTTCTATGTATGGCGCTCGGTGACAGCCATGCTGCTGTATGTGTTGCTCCCTATCACCGTGCTATGGCGCTATCGATATATCTTTCTGAAAGCAAAGTACATTGAATGAAAAATGAAAAGTGAATAATGAAAAATATACGTGATATATGTGAGGTGGCTTGGAGCGAGATTAAGGCTCTGGTCACCGACAAGGGAATATTGATTTTCATATTGTTTGTTCCGTTGGTGTATCCTCTCCTCTATTCATGGGTGTACACCAACGAGGTAGTGCGCGAGGTGCCATGCGTGGTGGTTGATGACAGCCACAGTTCGCTAAGCCGCGAATTTACTCGCAAGCTTGATGCATCGCCTGATGTCAAGGTGGTTGCCACCGTGCCATCGATGGAGCAGGCTCAAGAACTGATGCGCCGAGGCGAGGCCTATGGGATATTGCGCTTCCCGTCAGACCTTACCTCCGATTTGGTTCGCAGTCGCCAAGGGCATATCGGGCTATACTGCTCAATGAGCTCGATGCTCTACTACAAGGCGCTCTTGCTCACGGCTACCAATGTGAGTCTTGATATGAACAAAGACATCAAAATCCAAGGGTATGTCCATGGCACCACTGATCGGCAAGATGAGATAAATCGCACGCCTATCACCTATGATTATGTGGCGCTGTTTAATCCGCAGAGCGGATTTGCGGCATTTTTGATACCGCCAGTGTTGATGCTGATTATACAGCAGACGCTCTTTCTCGGCATTGGCATGGCTATGGGCAATACTCGCGAGAAGAATGGCGGAGCCATCCTCAGCCCCGCTGCGAGCGGACGCCCCACATGGATGGTAATATTGGGCAAGGCTTTACCCTATCTGTTGCTCTATATCGTGATAGCCGTGTACCTTTACACTGTGGTGACGCCAGGATTCCGTTTGCCGCGCTTGGGCGATTATGGCACATATATGGTATTTGCCGCAATCTATATCCTGGCTTGCATATTCATGGGCATGGCGCTGTCGATGCTGGTGTATCGTAGGGAGGATTGCATATTGTTATTCGTGTTCCTGTCTGTGCCTATGCTGTTCCTGTCTGGCTTGTCGTGGCCCGGCAGCAATATGCCGGAATTTTGGCGCTGGGTTTCCTGCCTCTTTCCCTCCACCTTTGGCATGAACGGCTATGTGCGCATCGTCACCATGGGTGACTCCCTCTCCCACGTCGTCCCCGAACTCAAAGGCCTCCTCATCCAAATCGTCGCCTACTCCACCCTCACCTTCCTCTGCTACCGCCGAGGCAAACACCATATTGATAATTTTATCTCAAATGCGACATTAGACTAAAGACATTGAGGCGCTATAGAGCGGCTTAATCAACGGTTGCCTCTACAGCCTCCGCATTGGCCTTTTTCAAATAATCACTCGGGGTAGACCCATAGACTTCTTTGAATACTCTAGTAAATTGCTTGGGCACATAACCTACTTTGTAGGCTACTTCTGAAATTGAGAATTCACCCGAGGCAAGAAATTCCAACGCTTTTTGCATCTTATAGTCCCGAATATAAATCACCGGAGTCTTACCGGCCAGCAGAAGCATTTTCTTATAGAATCCGCTTCGGCTAATTGCCAAATCTTGACTCAACTGTTCGACAGAATAGTCAAGATTTGAAATGTTATCTTGAATCAGGCCTATAGTGCGTGTGAGAAATTTCTTGTCGATAGACTCTATCTCCAATGAGTTAACCTCAGTGGGACTAATAGACTGACTTAACTTTTCTCGTAAGTCTTTAACAAAAGCCAAAGCTTTTTTAACTCGTAATAAAAAGAAATCTATGTCCACAGGTTTTGATACATAATCAAAAGCTCCTGATTTCAGTCCATCTTTCACATGTTGCTCAGATTGAAGAGCGGAAAGCAGAATCACAGGAATATGTGAAAAATGGACATCATTTTTCATTTTTTCACATAATTCAATACCACTCACCTTTGGCATCATTACATCACTCACCACCAATTGCACGGGCTTTCGGCGCAACAAATCCCAAGCCATATTACCATTTGTGGCTTCATAAACGGTATAATATGGCATTAAACACTTCACCAAGAATTTACGAAAGTCCTCATTGTCCTCAACAACCATTATGGAGGTTTTTTCTGAATTGAAGAATTCCTCTCCGTAAGCGTCCAATTCTTCATCTTCTTCTAATTGTCCAGAAGGGTCTTGGTGATGCATTGGTAAAGATATAAGGAATACAGAGCCTTGAGGTTTATTCGGCTCTACAGATATACTGCCTCCATGTAATTCTACATATTGTTTAGCTATATGCAACCCGATACCTGAACCTTGTTTGGTATGGAGGCTTTTTTCTTCTCGATAAAAGCGTTCAAATATGGTCATTCGGTTACATTCATCAATTCCGATTCCAGTATCCGCCACTTTGATTAAAGCGTTTTCCTCCCCATTTTCTTGAATGTACTCTAAACTCACCTTTATTTTTCCATTTGGGGTATTGTACTTTATTGCGTTGGATAGGATATTAGAGATTATTCTACTCATCTTGTTCCCATCAAATTCAAAATTAATCTTATATTGAGGGATATGAACTTCTAAGGAAAGTCCATGATTAAGAATGATTTTTTCAAAAGATACCACAATTTCACGTAGATATTGCGCAAAATCCCCATAGGTCAATGAGAGTTTTGCTTGCTGACATTCTATACGACGCAAATCTAACAATTGATCTACTTCATCGTTAAGTTGACAGGCATTCCGATAAATAAGTTCTAAATCTTCTTTAATTTCAGGATAGGATTGAGACTTCAACAATACTCCCAAAGGAGAAAGGATTAAGGAAATGGGTGTACGTAAATCATGACTGATGTTGGTATACAAAGTCATACGTAACTGATCCATTTCATGTTGTTTCATCAACTCGAACTCTCTGTACTTCCATGCCATCTTTTGGCTCATGTGCAAAAGTCCGTGGCTGAGGCTTAGCCAAAGATCACGGCGCA
>JAJBUH010000182.1:0-7785 GCA_020860445.1 Bacteroidales bacterium
TGAGTTAAATATCTTAAATATCAACAACTTACATTAATTCAGCAAACACTAATTATATGTCGCGCCTCTCCGAGGCGCCCTGGGTGGGTGACCATTGTAACCCCAGGCAGTCTCGACGCTACGCGTCTCGACAGCCTGGGACTAACATTGTAAAGCCTCTCCGAGGCATGAGGACCATCCTCATCGGCCATATCTGGGGATATTATTTTCGTTCGATATCTGACATTTTTGTTATGGGTCGCACGATTTTTTTGCGATTTGGATATTTGTGTTGCTATATAATAAGGAATTATTACTTAATTTGCGCCTGAAATCGATTATTTACATTTGCCATGAAATATTGCCTTACAGCCACAGCCCTGCTGTGCGCCTCAATCATCGCTCAAGATGCCAACGCCAAAACCGGGCGCCTTGCCTCACCCGACGGCAACCTGAGCGTCATCATCTCTGACGACACCGG
This sequence comes from Bacteroidales bacterium, assembly GCA_020860445.1. Taxonomy (GTDB): domain Bacteria; phylum Bacteroidota; class Bacteroidia; order Bacteroidales; family Muribaculaceae; genus CAG-873. Next base: position 461 of record JAJBUH010000182.1, read on the forward strand.
CTCACTGTGCATGAGCATCGCCCGGGGCTACGACCTGCTGCTCTCCCCCTCGCAGATCGGCTTAGACATCCAGGGCCTAAGTACCTCGCCCACCATCAAGAGCATCAAGACCGGCAAGCCGGTCACAGAGACCATCGCCTCGCCCTTCTACCGCCAGAGCGAGTTCGAGACCGCCTACACCCAGATGACCGTCACCCTCACCAACTCGGTGGCAGTCGAGTTTCGCGCCTACGACCAAGGCATCGCCTACCGATTCGTCACCAACCAAAAGGGCGAAATCATCATCGACAACGAGATTGCCAACTATGCCTTCCCGAGCGATGTCACCGCCTGGCTCCCCTACTCGACCAACGATGACAAGCCCATGGCCATGGCTTACCAGAACGTCTACGACCAGACCCCGCTGAGCCAAGCGCCCCAGAAGCTTGCCTTCCTGCCAGCAACCTTCGACTGCGGCAACGCCAAGCTCACCCTCACCGAGAGCGACCTCGAGGCTTACCCCGGCATGTTTATCCAGGCCGATGCCTCGGCGCTGACCGTCAAGGGCGCATTCGCCCCCTACCCGGCCACCACCGACTTCTACCCTTGGCGCAAGCAGGAATATGTAACCTCGACCGAGAGCTACATCGCCAAGACCGAGGGCAAGCGCGCCTTCCCCTGGCGCATCTGGGCAGTCACCACCGACGACCGCCAGATGCCCGTCAACAACCTGGTCTATGCCCTGGCCTCGCCCAACCGCATCGGCGACACTGCCTGGATCAAGGGCGGCAAGGTGGCCTGGGACTGGTGGAACGACTGGGGCCTGAAGCAAGTGCCCTTCAAGGCCGGCATAAATATGGAGACATATAAGTATTATATCGATTTCGCTTCCGTTAATGGCATCGAGTATGTGGTGCTCGACGAGGGGTGGTACGACCCCAAGAGCGGCGACATGCTCACCACAATACCCGAGATAAATCTGCCTGAACTGATTGCTTATGGCAAGAGCAAGAATGTGGACCTGGTGCTGTGGACCGTCTTCAACGTGCTTGATTCCCAACTGATTGAGGCATGCAAGAGATACTCAGAGATGGGCATCAAGGGATTCAAGGTCGATTTTCTCGACCGCGATGACCAGACAGCCGTTGAGATGGTCTACCGCATCGCCCAGGCCACAGCCGACTATCAGTTATTCCTCGACCTGCACGGCATATACAAGCCCACGGGCCTGAATCGCACCTACCCCAATGTTATCAATTTTGAGAGCGTATTCGGCATGGAGGAGGTCAAATGGACCGACCTCGAGAAGAATATGCCGCAATATGATGTCACCTTCCCTTACATCCGACTGCTCGCCGGTCCGGTCGACTACACCCCCGGAGCCATGCGCAACGCCACCAAGGCCGACTGGAAGGCTATCTACTACCACCCCATGTCGATGGGCACGCGCTGCCACCAGCTCGCCACATATATAGTGTATGACTCGCCATTCACCATGCTGTGCGATGCGCCGTCAAATTACAAGGGCGAGGAGGAATGTGTGCGCTTTATGGTCGACACCCCCACCGATATCGCTGAGACGCTGATACTCAGCGGCAAGATGGGCGAGAACATCGTCACTGCTCGTCGCTCTGGCCGCGACTGGTGGGTAGGAGGCCTCACCAACTGGGATGCGCGCGATGTCGAGGTCGACTTCTCGTTCCTGCCCGAAGGGCAGTACCAGATGACGCTCTTCCGCGACGGCCCCAACGCCAACAAGAATGCCGAGGATTACGCCATCGACCGCCGCGTCATCACCCCAGCTACCCGCCTCACTATCCCCATGGCCAGCGGCGGCGGCTTTGCCCTCCACCTCAGCCCCCTATAGACCACAGATATAAATGGGTAGGGAACCACAGATTTACACAGATTTACACAGATTAAATTATGTGTAACCAGTGTTAAATATAATTTCCTATCAAAAATCTGTGTAAATCTGTGTAAATCTGTGGTTCCTCCCAAAGAATTTTAATCCCTGTATAATAGTATTATCATGAAATATACTTGTTTTTTAGCGGTATGTACCTTAGCCTTCGGTTCTGTCATGGCTGATGTGCCGTATGATGCCCAGGGGGCGTTTAATCCCATTATCCCGGGCTATTTTGCCGACCCTACGGTCAAGAAATTTGGCGACACATACTATGTCTACGCCACCACCGACGGTAGCGGCGCCGGCTTTGGCCCAGCCCAGCTGTGGACCAGCAAGGACTTTGTCAACTGGACCATCATGCCCATGAATTGGCTCGACAGTCACTGGATCTGGGCCCCCGATGTGATGCAGAGCGCCACCGATGGCCGCTACTACTACCTGTATTGCCAGCCCTGCCAGCTGCATCTCGGCGTGGGCGATTCGCCGCGCGGCCCTTGGCAGAATGTGCTGGGCGAGAGCGAGGCAGTGCTTGTGCCCGACCGCTTTGTCACCAACGCTATCACCCTTGATGGCCAGACATTTGTCGACGATGATGGCCAAGTGTACATGTACTGGGGCACCTGGGGCATCTACGACGGCTTTGGCTGCGGTTCGGGTCGCCTCAACCCCGACATGAAGTCATTTGCTGAGACTCGCCTGATTCCTAACACCGAGGTAACTGACTTCTTCGAGGCTCCCTTTGTGATCAAGCGCAAAGGCACCTACTATTTCATGTACTCGTCTGGCTCGTGCCACGACCACACCTACCGTGTGCAATACGCCACCAGCAAGAGTCCGCTTGGCCCCTACACCTACAAGGGCTGTATCCTCGAGACCAACGAGGACGGCACTGTCCACGGTCCCGGCCACCACAGCATACTCCAGGATGGCGACGACTACTATATCCTGTATCACCGCCACGACAATCCCCATAGCAATCGCGGATTTCACCGCCAGCTGTGCATCGACAAGATGCAATTTGACAAGAAGGGCAATATTCTGCCTATCACCCCAACCCATAGCGGCATCGGTGCCCTCGGCGACCTGACCATCAAGTCGGCAAACCTTGCCCTCGGCAAGCAGGTCAAGGCTTCGTCGCACTACGATGCTGACTTCCGTCCCGAATACGCCGTCGATGACAACAATGGCACCCTGTGGCGACCCGCCACCATGGGCCAAGAGTGGCTTGAAATCGACCTCGGCGAGGTGCAGCCCATCAAGACTGTGATGACGCAGTGGGAATATGGCACACAATTCTACCAGTACCTGATCGAGACCTCGACCGATGGCAAGCAGTGGAATGTTTACGCCGACAAGCGCGACAATCGTCTGGCCGGCAGCCCGATGGTCGACTTTGGCGACACCCAAGCGCAGTACGTGCGCATCACCTTCACCGGCGGACAGAAGCGCGGATTTCCCGGCGCCATTTGGAATGTCAAGGTCTACGCCGACACCGAGGATAGCTGTCCGCAGCAGTGGCTCGGCCTGACCGGAGCCGACTGGAACGGCACCCACTGGGCCAACCGCCAAGGCATGCTCGGCGGCGAGTTCTCATTGCTCCAGGGCAAAGCCGACAGCCGCCGCATAGCCGGTCGCGACGCCGTGGTGCTTCAGCCTGGCACCAAGCTGGAATTTGCTCATCCCGGCATCTCAGCCTCAGCCCCCCATACCATCAGCGCCATGGCTTACAACAATGGCAAATGGAGCCCCATCAACCTGGAGACAGCCATCAGCGATGGCAAGATAGTGATTGAGAGCGGAGTGCAAGAGCTCGCCCTCGCCAACCTGCGCTATTACAACTGGGAACTGTCGGATGCCGAGAAAGGCTTTGACGCCACCACCGATATCGTGAGCCTCGCTCCCGCTGCCACGCGCAATGTCGGCACCATCGTTGACCTCGATTTCAGCGACTATGCCGAGGGCGACACCCTCCACTATTTCCCCAATGGCAAGAATGGCATCAGCGGTTATTTCGAGGCCCTGGGGCGTCCGTCGATCGTCGAGACCGTCAAGGGTCGCAAGGCTATGCGCTTTGATGGCGACAATGTCTACCACAGCGACTTCCCGATGCCCGCTACTCTGCGCGACAACGCCCCCTACACCCTCGATGCTTGGCTGCTCAATCCCGAGATTGCAGAGAATGAGTGCATTGCCGATTTCACCACCAGTCATGACGAGCTTGAGAAGATCATGATGGTCAACGGTTACGAGCCGCGTTGCGGTGTTATGAACCACTATGGATGGTACGAGGATGCCGGATATCCCGATGTCAAGGACCTCGCTGGCGAGTGGCAGCACCTGTATGTGTGCTTTGATGGCCGCATCGAGCGCGTCTACATCAACGACCAGCTCGTGAGCGAGAAGGATATGCAGCTGCTCGTCAAGCCCTCGCAATACGCTGTCCTGGGCCGCAACGCCGAGCGCGAATGGCCCTTCACCGGCTACCTACACTCCCTCCGCCTCTACGACGAATACCTCCCCCACAACAATTAATTCCAAACTCAAGGACTATAAACACGGAGGTCTCGGAGAAACACTGAGCACACGGAGATTTTCTCTTTTCCTATAGAATATGCTTCTGGATTCGGTCACAGAGACCGTTGAAGCGGTGCCAGAGTTCACGGAGTGTGGACGTTCTCCTTTGGATTGTGAACCCAATGAGGGCTTTAAATCGACACTTCCTCTTGTCCTCGCGCTCAGTGACCTCTACTGCGGCCTTGCCGCCTCCATGACCGAATCCAGAGCGCAAACCGAGCAGAAAAAGAAAGTCTCCGTGGTCTCAGTGCATCTCAGTGTACTCCGTGTTAAAATCTAAAATCATGTTGAAACTTACATAAGAAGCAATAACTAAAAGTAATATGAAATCTATCATTATCACCGCTATGGCCGCCTCGATGGCTGTTGGCGCCTACGCCGCCAACCAGAGCAACGGCTATCCCTACACCCCGGTGCCTTTCACCTCGGTCAAAGTCGATGACGGCTTCTGGAGCCAACGCCTCCGCGCAAGCCGCGAAGTAACAATTCCCCTCGCCTTCAGCAAATGCGAGGAAACCGGCCGCTATGAGAATTTCATCAAGGCCACCCACCCAAGCGACACCATCCACGTGGGCGGTCTGTCGTTTGACGACACCGACGTCTACAAGACCATCGAGGGCGCTGCCTACTCGATGCAAACCTATCCCGACCCGGCTCTCGACCGCTACATCGACAGCGTGCTGGTGATCGTTGCCGCAGCCCAAGAGCCCGACGGTTACCTCTACACCTCGCGCACCATGAATCCCAAGCATCCCCACGAGTGGGCCGGTCCTACCCGCTGGAGCAAGGAGGAGGACCTCAGCCATGAGCTCTACAACCTGGGCCACATGCTCGAGGGCGCCATCGCCCACTACCAGGCCACTGGCAAGCGCAACTTCCTCGACATCGCCATCAAATATGCCGACTGCGTATGCCGCGAGGTTGGTCCTAACCCGGGCCAAGCCTGCGTGGTGCCGGGCCACCAGATCGCTGAGATGGCTCTCGCCAAGCTGTACATCCTCACTGGCGACCAAAAATACCTCGACGAGGCCAAATTCCTGCTCGACTATCGCGGCAAGACCACCATCAAAAATGAATACTCGCAGAGCCACCTGCCGGTGGTTGAGCAAGACGAGGCCGTAGGCCACGCCGTGCGCGCCGCTTATATGTACGCCGGCATGGCCGACGTGGCTGCCCTTACTGGCGACAGCGCCTACATCAAGGCTATCGACCGCATCTGGGACAACATCGTCGAGAAGAAATACTACATCACCGGCGGCATCGGCGCCACCAGCAATGGCGAGGCATTTGGCGAGAATTACGAGCTCCCCAACATGAGCGCCTATTGCGAGACCTGCGCCGCCATCGGCAATGTCTATGTCAACTACCGCCTGTTCCTGCTCCACGGCGAGTCGAAATATTACGATGTGCTCGAGCGTTCGCTCTACAACGGCTTGATTTCGGGCGTCTCTTTAGACGGTGGCGGTTTCTTCTACCCCAACCCGCTGCAGAGCATCGGCCAGCACCAGAGGCAGCCTTGGTTTGGTTGCGCTTGCTGCCCCAGCAACATCTGCCGCTTCATCCCCTCGCTGCCGGGTTACATCTACGCTGTCAAGGATAGGGATGTCTATGTCAACCTGTTTATGGGCAACAGCGCCAACCTCGATGTGGCTGGCAAGAAGGTAGCCCTCACTCAATCTACCAATTATCCATGGGATGGCGACGTGGCCATCACCATCGACAAGAACAAGGCCGGTCAGTTCGCCCTCAAGGTGCGCATCCCCGGCTGGGTGCAAAACAAGCCTGTGCCTTCTGACCTCTATACCTACAATGATGGCATTCGTCCGACATATACAGTGACCGTAAACGGCGAACCTGTTGAGGCTCAGCTCCAAAAGGGCTATTTCACTATCGACCGCAAGTGGAAGGCTGGCGACAAGGTTGACGTGCATTTCGACATGCCGGCTCGCGTAGTCAAGGCTAACAACAAGGTTGAGGCCGACCGTGGCCGCATCGCCATCGAGCGCGGGCCGCTGGTGTACTGCGCCGAATGGCCCGACAACGACTTCGATGTACTCAGCATCATCGGCAATCAGGAGCCCAAATTTGACATGGCTCAAGGCTCGATCGGGACCGACAAGGCTGAATACCCCGTGGTAAATCTCTTCACCGACGCACAAGAACTCAAATTCGGCTCAAATGGCAAGCTCACCACCAAGGATGTGCGTCTCAAGCTGATCCCCTACTATGCTTGGAATCATCGCGGCGTAGGCAAGATGGATGTATGGCTCCCGCAAGACCTGTCTGCCACCAAGCCCGCTATGCCGCCGACGCTCGCCTCGCGCAGCAAGCTCTCATCGAGCTATCAGGGGGGCAGCCTCTCGGCCATAAACGACCGTCTGGTGCCCAAGGATGAGTTTGACCGCTCGATGCCGTATTTCCACTACTGGCCTACTCAAGCCACTACCGAATGGCTTACTTACGAGTTCCCCGAGAAGACCCAGGTGCACAGCAGCACGGTCTATTGGTTCGACGATGGCCCATGGGGCGGTTGCCGCGTGCCAAAGGCCTGGAAGGTATATTACCGCACCGACAGCAACGAATGGGCCGAAGTGCCTAATGCTGACCGCTATGCTACCGAAAAGGGAGCCGCTTGCACCGTCAATTTCGACCCCGTCACCACCTCAGCCCTCAAGCTCGAGATTGTCCAGCCCGACGACAACTCCGCCGGCCTCTACGAGTGGGAGGTCCGCTAATCCGCCCCTACTCTCCCATCTAATCTCCAACGCACGCCGCTAAGCGCCGCGCCACAGAACCGGGTCCCCGACCCTCCTATCAGCCATCTGGCCCCTCACCATCGGCAATCAGCCATCTGGCCCCCAGC
>JAJBUH010000182.1:7885-10741 GCA_020860445.1 Bacteroidales bacterium
CTCCTATCAGCCATCTGGCCCCTCACCATCGGCAATCAGCCATCTGGCCCCCAGCCATTATCCATGGCTCTTGCCATCAATGATACCCAGGCAGCCTGTCCCCTCCCGGTTCTGTGGCGCGCCGCTTAGCGGCGTGCTTCCTCTCTCGCCGCTTGGCGGCGACCATCTTTTCTAATCCTTAATCCCCATCATTATGCCCCCTAACAAACCACGCCCCGCGTACAACAACCCCTCCCCTATAAAGCATAGCATGGAGCGGCGTTGCAATGCCCACGACTACAGCGCCCCAGCCTCTACATGATCACATTAGTAATCGAGGATCGGCGCCCCCTATTGGGCCAATTAATATCTGCCCCTGATCCACACATTGAGCTCTCGCCCCTTGGCTCTGCCATTTTCTATGAGGAGCACACCAAAATCCCCAAGATTTACCCCAATGTCGAGGTAGTAAAGATATGCGTAATGCCCGACCATATCCACATGATTTTGAATGTCATAGCCGATTTCCCACCTAAGAAAAACCTTGGCACTCTTGTGAATGGATTCAAGGCTGGCTGCCGACAAGCATGGCGCCGCTGCGGTGGCGAACTCGGCGACTCGCTGTTTCGGACAAAATATAATGACAAAATCCTCTGGAGAAAAGGCCAATTGGATAAATGGAAAAAATACCTGGACGACAATCCCCGCCGCCTGGATGAAAAGCGCAAAAATCCTGACCTATTCACCGTGATGCATGATATAGATATAAATGACATAAAATGCCAAATGGTGGGCAATAAGTATTTGCTAAATTGGCCTGACAAGGTGGCGGTGATTGTACACCGCTCAGATAGCGATGAAGATTTTCAAAAGAAAAAAGCCCACTGGCTATCCTTTGCCGAGAGCGGAGGGATATTAGTCAGCGCAGCAATAGCCGAAAGGGAGAGGGAGGTATTTCATGAGGCCATGGAGCGTGGATACTCCCTGATATGGCTGCGCGATAATGGATTCCCCGATTTATATAAACCATCGGGGCGGTCTTTTGATGCCTGCAGCGAGGGTCGATTGCTGCAAATCAGCCCTTGGGAATATCATTATGACAATCGCACCATCACCCGCGACCAATGCCTATATCTAAATCGTCTCGCCGAGGCGATAGCCTCAGATTGATAGCTGGCGCTGAGCGCCAACCACAATAGAGCACGCCGCTAAGCGCCGCGCCACAGAACCGAGTGGGCACCATCCCCAACTTGTCTCCCTCCTATGGCCCGTGTCCCTCTCGGTTCTGTGGCGCGCCGCTTAGCGGCGTGCTCTTATTTCGCCGCTGCGCGGCGTTTCATTTTCTGATCAGCAGGGTGTGGGGGAGCTTGGGGTGGTTGAGGTAGATTTCGTAGCTGAGGGAGCCGTCAGAGGAGAAAAGTAGGGATTGACTGCCATAGCAGAAACCGCCTGATGAATTTGCGTAAGAGCAGAATGTGCTGCTGCCCTCAAGTTCATAGTAGCCAAAATCGACATCCATGGCATCAACGTATTGGCAGCCTATCTGAGGCAGCGTCGTGCCATCATATACAAGGTCAGAGATGGTCCATGATAGCAGGTAAAAGTCGGGCGATGTGACCTTGATGGTCACCGAAGCGGTGGTATTTGTGTCGGGCACCTCTACCCAGCCCTGCGAATCGTCCCAGGTCACGAGCATCATCTCGGCCTCGGTGACATATTCGCCAGCGTATTTGGCGACAGGATTATTGTCGGTTGATGAGAATTGCGCCTTCTCGCCTTCGGCGAGCGACAGAGTGTGGGTGATATTGCCGCGCTGGCCCTTGATGGTTACATATTGGGCAGATACAGTGAGGCTTGATAGCAGCAAAGCTAATATGAGGTATAGATGTTTCATAGTTATAATCGGTTATTTACGGTTGATTTTAAATGATCCTTTTGGAGTTGAGAGGATAATCATTCCTGAGCCTTGGTGGCTGAGGATGGCGCAGCCCTGCGCATCGCCGGTGGCCGTGGCAAGCACCCGACCTCCCAGATTGCATAGAGCCACTTGGTCGCCATTGGCCAGCCCGCTTAGGACAATTGCCTTGCCATTAAGGCTAATGCTCAATGTCTCGGCCTGCGTCAACTGGATGCCAGCGCTCTTTTCCTCAATGGTCACAATGTATGATTCTGACAGCGGCAGGTTTATCTCATTGGTGCCATCGGTCGCCACCCAACACTCTGATGTCATCTCGATATATGGTTCGCTCTCCAACGAGAAGCGGCACACCTCCTCATCTCCCTGGCTCACCACCACCTCTTGGGTCTCAGCAGCCAAGGCTGGGATAAACGCCCCCAACAGTAGCAGGAGGAGAGCTCTGCAAGGTCTAAAATGTTTGATTACTTTCGTCATAATGTTGATTACTTACGGTTAGTAACTATTTCTGTGTTTTTGATTTTAATTTGTTGTTTTACTCTGGTTTAAATGGAGAGAAACTAAGTTAGTTACCCAAAATTAGTAAAATTTATCAAATCCACCAAAATTTTAAATAAACTCGGAAAATTCCACCAATTTATCAAGGTGGGGTTGGAGGGTCATCAGCCCAGGCAATGGCCAAGATGTTGATTAAGGCCAGAATGGTAAAAAAGAGTTTCTTCATTGGTGTATATTTTTATGGATTTGTGATGCAAAGTTAGGGCATAAAAGTCTAAGGAACAATTTTAAAGTCTAAGAAATCGAGGTTTCAGTAAAACACTTAAAGACCAACAAATCAACTCTTTGAAAGAATCTCAGGAAAGAAATTTTGTGATTTCTAAAGAGGCAACTCTCAGTTTGTCCTTATTAAATAGTGTTCACTGAATAATTAGGTCTCTTAGGCCCATACCCGCATGGGGCAA
>JAJBUH010000083.1 GCA_020860445.1 Bacteroidales bacterium
CATGTAGGATGTAAGGAATCATTGTGTTTCCTTAGAATCGCTGAGTAGTTACGCAAGAAATCGGTTCTTTACCCACCTCTTGGCGCCCAATTCAAATCAGAGTGCCGTACCAAAATACCATAACCACGGTGAATATGAATGTGATGGGAGCCACCAGCAGCAACGAGTCGATACGGTCGAGTATGCCTCCGTGGCCGGGGATCAGATGGCCCGAATCCTTGGCATGCATCGAGCGCTTGATGAGCGACTCAAGCAGGTCGCCCCAAGTGGAGAATAGGCATACCAGAGCTCCGAAAATCAGCCAAGACACCAATGGGAAAAATCTGAAGATGTAGAAGGCTGCTACGCTGAAGGCCAGGCAACAACCCATGCCTCCCCAGAAACCTTCCCAAGACTTTTTGGGCGAGAGGCGCTCGCATAGCTTGCGCTTGCCAAGCATTGAGCCGAAGCAAAATGCGCCAGTGTCGTTGAGCCATATCAGGATGAGCATACACAGCACTACCCATTTGCACTCAGGCAGCATCATATAGGTGGCGTTGAGCAGAGCCAAAGGCAAGCCAATATATATTACGCCAAACACCGAATGGGCCAGGTTGGAAAATGCCGATGGAGAGTAATCAAAGAGGGTGATAATCAGGCGCACCAAGAAGCACCCGAGCACCGAGAAGCCGAAGAAAACTCCCCAATGCAGCCCGTGGGGAGTGAATATCGAGGGGGTGAGCACAATCATAATGGTAGCCAAGCCGTCGATGAAGAGGGCCGCGAGCGAATTTTCGGGCGAGGTCAGACGGTTGAACTCGATGATGCCAAGAATGGCGAAAATAGCGGTGAGGCCCAGGAAGAACGGCCAACCAAGCAGGAGGGCTATTACGAACAAGGCTACATATATTATGCCAGAAATTGTACGTGTCAGGATGTCTTTCATGATTCTCGCTTGTGATAGAGGTCAATTGATTTCGCTCAGGTCGCGCATCTCATCGTATTCCTCCCAGTTGGGATCGTTCTCAGCCGTTATCTCGAGCGGCAGAAGCGGGAGAGTTGCGAGGGCGGCGTTAAACTTCTTGTTGAAAATAAAAGTAGAGGTGGCATAGAATACCATCTCGCGCTTGCCAGCGCCAGTATATATGCCAGTGAGCACCGCTACCGGGTCAGACTTCAATTCAGCCTGCATGCGCTCGAGCACATCGTCGAGCACTTCTGCCTCCTTCTCTGTAGGCATGCCGTTGGCGGTAGCCTCGTAGGGGAGGGTGATATTGATGCGGATGTTGTAGCGTGGATTAGAGCGGAATTTCTCGATGTCTTTCCGCCCGGTCACCATTATTAGATTTCCGTTGTCGTCCTCAAGGGGCGATGTCCACCATGAGTCCATGTTTGAGGGTTGAGTTATTAGTTATGAGTTATGAGTGCTACGTTACTGGCATGGGCCATGAGCAAGAAGGGAAAAAACGACAAGGCGAGGGGTCGGAGTATAAGCCGAGTTATGTGGGGCAGGCATTTTCCCCGGGAAGGGAATTACGCTGCACCGCTCGTCATTTATCTAAGCGGTCTACCCTCCGGCGATGAGCGAGCAACCCATATATGCCGGTTTACATGACCTTGCAACGCGAAAGGTGTGCGGCGCGCCATATCGCTGTGGCGCCCGGTGGGCTCTTACCCCGCCTTTTCACCCTTGCCGGTGGGGCCCGGCGGTTGTTTTCTGTCACACTTCTCTACCGTTGCCGATAGCTCTCGTTTCGGGAGTTCGCTGCTCTGTGTTGCCCGGACTTTCCTCTTGGCCCAAGCCGAGCCAAGCGACGAGCCCTCCGGCCCCTCTCCTTGTCGTGTTTTTTTATGCGTTAGCGGTTGAATCCGCGTATGATGCCGCGCTTTGATTCCCTGACGAAGTTGATGATTTGGTCGCGCTCGGGGGTCTTGGGGAGCTCGGCCTCGATGCGGTCGATAGCGTCAGAGAAATTGAGGCCCGAGAGGTACAAGAATCGGTACACGTCTTGTATCTCATCGATAATCTCGCTCGAGAAACCGCGACGGCGCAAGCCGATGATGTTTACGCCGGCAAAAGCGATAGGCTCGTGGGCTGCCTTGACAAACGGCGGTATGTCTTTGTTGATCAAGGCACCGCCCTGGATCATCACATTGCGGCCGATGTGGCAGAACTGATGCACCAGTGTGCCGCCGCCGATTACGGCGAAATCGTCAACCACCACCTCGCCAGCGAGCTGGGTGGCATTGGACATGACCACATTGTTGCCGACCACGCAGTCGTGGGCCACGTGGCAGTAAGCCATGATCAGGCAGTTGCTGCCAACAATGGTCTTGCCCTTTGAGGCAGTGCCGCGATGCACAGTGGCGCATTCGCGTATGGTGGTGTTGTCGCCGATGATGGCCACCGAATCCTCGCCCTTGAATTTCAAGTCTTGAGGGATGGCGCCAATCACAGCGCTGGGGAAAATGTTGCAATTTTTGCCAATGCGAGTGCCCTCCATAATGGTGGCGCTGCTGCCGATGTGGGAGCCTTCGCCAATCTCCACGTTGGGTCCGATGGTGACGAATGGGTCAATCACCACGCTTTCGTGCACTCGTGCGTCGGGATGTATGTAAGCTAATGGTTGATTCATTGTCTATTTGTTTTTAACGATCTGGGCCATGAACTCGCACTCAGTCACAAGCTTCTCGCCGACAAAGGCCAAACCCTTCATCATAGCGCAGCCGCGTCGCAGCTCGGTCATGAATGAGACATGGAATATCAGAGTATCACCAGGCACTACCTTTTGGCGGAACTTGACATTATCGATCTTCATGAAATAGGTTGAGTATTTCTTTGGGTCGTCGACCATGCTGAGCACCAGCAGACCGCCGGTCTGGGCCATGGCTTCGACTTGCAGCACGCCGGGGAGCACTGGCTCTTGGGGGAAATGCCCCTGGAAGAAAGGCTCGTTGGCGGTGATATTTTTCACGCCCACAATGTAGTTGGCACCCTTGTCGATGATCTTGTCGACCAGCAGGAAGGGATAACGGTGGGGCAGCAGCTCGCGTATCTGCATGTTGTCCATCAATGGCGGCACATTGGGATTGTATACGGGAGCTTGCACATTTTGGCGCTTGATTTCGCGGCGTATGAGCTTAGCGAATTTGCAATTGATGGTGTGGCCGGGCTTGGTGGCTATGATTTTGCCCTTGAGCGGACGGCCGATGAGAGCGGTGTCGCCGATTACGTCGAGCAACTTGTGGCGAGCCGGCTCGTTGACTGAGTATAGCTCAAAGTCGTTGATGTAGCCAAATTTGCTGGCTTTGCGGTGCGGAGCGCCAGCGAGGTCGGCGATATGGTCGAGCTGCTCTTGGCTGAGGGGCGAATCATAGATAACTATAGCGTTGTCGAGGTCGCCGCCCTTGATGAGGTTGGCGTTGAGCAGAGGCTCAATTTCACGCACGAACACGAATGTGCGCGAGGGAGCTATCTTTTCGGCAAATTCGCTCACATGCTCCATCGAAGCGAATTGGTTTTGCAGCACTGGAGAGTTGAAATTGACTTTCACCTCGACTGAGAACTCATCGTCGGGAAGCACCATGATTTTGCTGCCAGTGTTCTCGTCGACAATCTCCATCTTATGCTTGACCACATAGAAATCCTTGTCGGCATCCTGCTCTTCGAGGCCTACTCTCGTAATCTCCTCGACATAGATGCGCGAGCTGCCATCGAGGATGGGAATCTCGGGAGCGTTGACTTTGATGAGCACATTGTCAATGCCCAAGGCATACAGGGCAGCCATGCAATGCTCGATGGTTGAGACTGATACGTCGCCGTGGGCCACTACGGTGCCGCGATTGCTCTCTACCACATTCTCGGCTACGGCGTCGATTATAGGTTCGCCCGGCAGGTCGGTGCGTTGTATCTTATATCCATGGTTGGTGGGTGCGGGACATATCTCAGCTTGCACATGCACACCGGTGTGCAAGCCTTTGCCCTCTACCTTGAAGGATTCTTTAAGGGTTAACTGGTTCATAATGGTTTATTTCTTTTCTTTCTGGAGAGACTTTTCAATTGAATCAACACGGTCGAAAAGGTCACCCAAGCGGCGCAGCATGGCCACCTGGCGAGCAAATTGCATAGCCGGAATGCCGGGAGAGCCGAGCAGAGGCTTGCTTGCGTCTTTTACTGAATTGGGAATGCCGCTCTGAGCGCCTATCTGAGCCCCATCGGCCACTGTGATATGGCCGGCGATGCCTACCTGGCCGGCAAACTGGCACCCTTTGCCAATCTTGGCCGAGCCGGCGATGCCCACCTGAGCAGCCATGGCGGTATTTTGGCCAACCTCGACATTGTGGGCTATTTGCACCAGATTGTCGAGCTTGACGCCTTGATGAATCTTGGTAGCGCCCATCATAGCGCGGTCGATAGTGGTGTTGGCACCGATTTCTACATCATCGGCGATCTCAACGATGCCCATCTGCGGGATTTTGTTGTACGACCCGTCAGGCTGAGGAGCAAAGCCGAAGCCGTCGGCTCCGATCACGGCGCCAGAGTGGAGAATGCAACGGCTGCCAATTTTGCCACCTTGGTAGATCTTTACGCCTGGATAGACGATGGTATCGGCTCCGATTTCGCAATTTTCGCCGATATACACCTGTGGGTAAATCTTGACATTCTTGCCAAGCTTGGCTCCGGCGCCGACGTAAGCGAAAGCGCCAATGTATGCGCCTTGTGGCAGTTCAACGTCTTGAGCCACATAAGATGGCTCTTCGCGGCCCTCGGGGAGCTTGGTGGTAGCCTCCTTGACAAACTCGAGCAGGCGGGCAATAGTCTCGTAAGGGTCGTCGACACGAATCAGCGTGGCGGCTATGGGAGCCTCGGCCACGAAAGATTTAGCCACTATCACTACCGATGACTTGGTAGAATAGATATAGTGGGCATACTTAGGGTTGGCTAAGAAAGAGATGGCGCCGGGATGGCCCTCCTCGATTTTGGCGAAAGTAGAGACAGTTGCTTGGCCGTCGCCTTCGACAATGCCTCCTACCAATGAAGCGATGCTACTAGCAGTAAATTCCATTATAAGTCGATATATCAGCTCAGAGCTTGTACGTACAGTGTACAATCATTCTGCAAATTTCGGAAAAATTTTTCAATTTGTTGTAAGGTTTCCACATAAAAAGCGTGAAAAAGGGCATTTCTGCTCTTTTCCACGCTATTTCTTAGGGGTTTGAGGGTGGGAATCATTGTTCGGCATCGCCATGGCTGAGTGAGATGCCGTCTTCCTCAATCGCTATTTTGTGCTCTTTGTAGAGTTTACCGATAGCTTTTTTGAAGTCTTTCTTCGATGATCCGAATCTCTGGCTTATCTCTTCGGCCGGGGTCTTGTCGTTGACGGGTAGGAAGCCGCCCTGGCTCAGCAGCATATCCAAGATTTCCTGTGCCAGGTCGCGGGTGCGTGCTCGGGCGCGGTCTGAGACAGTAAGGTCGATTTTGCCGTCCTCGCGCACATTCTTGACAAAGACTTTGATTGGCTCCTCGAGTTCGATGGGGTGGAACACCTCGTTAGCGTAAATCATGCCGTAATGCAGATTGTCGACTATGCACTTATAGCCAATTGGGGTATGCTGATAGGGGAGAGCAGTGACCTCATCGCCTCGTTTGTAATGAGGCACTACGTTGCCAATGAATTTCTCAATCTTTGACGAAGCCACGATACGCTTGGTGGCATCATCGAGATAAATGTAGACGAGATAGACGCCGCCTTGGTGCATACGGTCGCGCTGCTCGCTGAACGGCACCAGCAGATGCTTGGCTTCGATGCCCCAGTCGAGGAAAGCGCCGTATTGGTTGACCTCGGCCACTTGCAGAAACACGAAATCGCCCACCTGGGCAAATGGTTTCTCAGTGGTAGCAATCAGGCGGTCGTGCGAATCCTTGTAAACAAATACACTGATTTCATCGCCCACTTGGGCCTCAGGGCTAAGGAATTTGGCTGGAATCAGAATTTCTTGACCATCGCCAGCCTCGAGGTAAGCGCCAAAATCGACAAATCGATTTATGCGCAAGGTGTTGTATCGTCCTATGTTTACCATATCGGTATGGTGTAAAGTTGTTGTTATAATAACGCCGCATGCTGAGTCCTCAGTATCCGGCCAGTGGCATTATTCACTAATAATATTACGCCCGAGAGGTAGGATTTGTTCCCACGGCCGGTTAGGCAGCCAACCCAAAACCTCTTATAATTTCCCAACTTGGCATATTTTGATTTGGAGGATCGTAAGATATTTCGTACATTTGCATACCGTATTTATATGGAAAGATAAAACTATAATAAGCCATACTTAAATCATCATGAAATTAGATTTCAGCAAAGACACCTATGTGCAGCGCCGCAAGGAGCTGAAAAAGCACGTCAAGGATGGAATCATCCTGCTGTTTGGCAACCAGAATGTCGGTTGCAATTATCCGGGCAATGCTTACCTATATCGTCAAGACAGCACCTTCCTGTATTATTTCGGCCAAAAGCGCGAAGACCTGGTGGGCGTGATCGACCTCGACGAAGACAAGGAATATCTGATTGGCAACGATATCGACATCGACGATATCGTCTGGTTTGGCAAGGTCGACACTGTGGCCGACATGGCCGAGCAGTCGGGCGTGGCCAATCATGCGCCAATGTCGCGTCTCAAAGAGATTTGCGACGAGGCTATCAAGAAGGGGCGCAAGATCCATTTCTTGCCACCCTATCGCGGCGAGACCAAAATACAAATCATGGACTTGCTGGGCATACATCCATCGAAGCAGAAAGATGAGGCAAGCGTAGAGCTGATTCTCGCTGTGGTGCATCAGCGCGACAAGAAGACACCTGAGGAGATTGCCGAGCTCGAGAAGGCTGCCCATATCGGATATCTGATGCATACCGAGGCAATGCGCATTTGTTCGCCCGAGGTCACTGAGAAATACATCAGCGGCGTGATCACCGGCATAGCCCAAGCATTTGGCGCACAGGTGAGCTTCCTGCCCATCGTGACCATGCACGGCGAGATTATGCACGGCTATCCATCGGCTAAAAAGCTGGAGGACGGCCGCTTGTTGCTCTGCGATGCCGGCGCCGAGACTCTGAGCCACTACTGCTCTGACAATACCCGCACTATGCCTATCAATGGCAAATACTCGCAGCGCCAGCGCGAACTCTATGACATAGTGGTCGACTGCCATGACCATGCCCTGAAGATTGCTCAGCCGGGCATACGCTGGTGGGATGTGCACATGGATGTGTGCCGCCTGATGATCAACCGCCTCAAGGACCTGGGTCTGATGAATGGCGATACCGAGGAGGCGCTGGCTGCCGGCGCTCATGCTCTGTTCATGCCTCACGGGTTGGGCCACATGATGGGCATGGATGTGCACGACATGGAGGGTCTCGGACAGATCTATGTGGGATTTGACGAGGAGACACGTCCAAATCTTGACCAATTCGGTACCAATTGCCTGCGTTGCGGACGCCGCATGGAGGAGGGCTTTGTGATGACCGACGAACCGGGCATCTACTTCATTCCCGACCTGATTGACGACTGGCGCAAGCGCGGCCACAATGCCGAGTTCCTCAACTTCGACCTCATTGAGAAGTACAAGGATTTCGGCGGCATACGCCTCGAGGATGACATCCTGATCACCAAGGATGGATGTCGATTCATTGGCAAGGAGCGCATACCCTACCATGCCGACGAAGTCGAAGCCTTCATGGCACAAAAATAGAAACGTAAGCACTTAAGCTTAACGTAAGCACACTATTGCTATTAAGTTTAACCAGACAAAAAAAGGGAATTAAGTCGAATAAAAACTTAATTCCTTTTTTGTTGTGCTTACGTTAAACTTACGTGCTTACGTTAAGAATGCTTACGTTAAGAATGCTTACGTTAGGCGTAGCGGAGGGCGTTGAGGGCGCGGAGCACATTGCAGAGGGGTTGGCTCCAGTAACCCTCGAAATCCTCCTTTACGGCTCCGAGCGACTGGTCAACAATCTCGACGGGCGCGTCCTTGACATTCTCGGTGAGATTGAACAGCACTTGGAATATGTCGGCCAGATTCTCAGAGATGCTGGCGGCAATCGGGGTGTCAGAGTATTTCATGTCTGACTCAAACACCTCGAGATAGGTGTCGTCTTCGCCAATCAGCGCCTCCATCTTCCGCCTCACAGCATCATAGTATTCCTCATCGAGAGCTGAGGGGATATAAGCGCCTTCGTCCTCGAGCATAGGCATAGCCAGGTCAGAGGCGGAAATGTAGAGGCGAGGCAGCAAGCGCAGCATCGAGTTGATGAAGGCGTCGCGTTCTTGTTCGCCAGCGCTTTCGATAGCTTGGCAAAATTCGTTGCTAAGGGCCAGAAAGGCCAATTGGTTGGGAGTGAGGCGGGTTTCGGTCATGATGGTGTCTGGTAAAGGTTGTTTTCGATTATGTATTGGTATACGCCTGGGGGCAGGAAACACCGAACATCGCGCCCCTTGGCGATAGCATTACGGATAAAAGTGCTGGAGATATCGATTGATGGGGAATTGACATAATCCATACCATCAACAAAACGATTTTGAACTTGTTTGCCAGGACGTGGGTAAACTATCACCCCAAACTCGTCGAGAATCTCCTCATGGTCGCGCCATTTGTCGAAAGCATTCCAATTGTCGGCCCCGATTACGAGCTTGAAGCGTTTTTTGGGGTAACGCTTTGACAGCAGTCGCAGAGTGTTGATGGTGTAGGACGGTCGAGGCATCGATAGCTCGATGTCGCAGATTTGCACATTGGGCACATCTTGGCAGGCAATCTTGAGCATAGCCAAGCGCTTGATGTCAGGAATAAGCGAATCCCCGTCCTTAAAGGGATTTTGCGGAGAGAGATTGAGCCATACCTTATCCACAAAGTTCCATTGGGTAAGGTAGCTTGCCACTATCATGTGGCCTATGTGCACGGGATTGAACGACCCGCCGAATATGCCAATAGTCTCCACTAAGTTAGAATATGAAAAGTGAAAAATGAAAAATGGAGGAATGGGAAATGAAAAATGAAGAATATATTTCAGGGAAATTTTTCATTTTTCATTTTTAATTATTCATTCCTCAGAGGAAATCGGTGATTTCCTGGCGAGTGCGCTCGATAGCGCGGTCCAGGTCATCATTGATCACGATGGCGTCAAATTGCGGGGCCAAGCTGAGTTCGTATTCAGCGCGCTCCATGCGCTCGGCGATGATTCGGGCGTCCTCGGTGCCTCGATGTTCAAGTCTCTTCTGCAATGCCTCAAGCGAGGGGGGCATGATGAAGATGGTCTTGGTGATAGGGCCGAAGATTTTCTTGACATTCAGCGCGCCCTTGACATCGATGTCGAGGAGCAGATTCTTGCCCTGGTTGCATTTGTTGGCAATCTCAGATTTGAGAGTGCCGTAATAGCGACCCGGATAGACTTGCTCCCACTCGATAAATTCGTTGGCGGCTATGGCGTCGCGGAATTGTTCTGTCGACAGGAAGTGGTAACTAATTCCATCCTCTTCGCCCGGCCGAGGCGAGCGATTGGTGGCGGAAACAGAAAATTGCATGTCGATGTCGCCGGCATCGAGGATCGCATTGATGATTGTCGATTTTCCAGCCCCGGAGGGAGCGGAGATAACTATTAACTTGCCTTCCATAATCAAATATTTTTAGAGGGGGTCGGGGACCGCCGAGCCGAAGGCTCGTGGCACACGACTGCCCAGGGTGAAATGTCTACATTACGTTGAGTACTTGCTCTTTGATTTGCTCGAGTTCGTCCTTCATCATCACCACTAATCGCTGCATGTCGGCCTGGTTGCTCTTCGAGCCCAGGGTGTTGATTTCTCGGCCCATCTCTTGCGAGATGAAACCCAGCTTCTTGCCCTGGCCGCCATCGGCCTCGGCCATTGTCTCTAAGAAGTAGGACAGATGCTGAGCCAGACGCTGTTTCTCCTCGCTGATGTCGAGTTTTTCGATATAGAAAATCATCTCTTGCTCAAATCGGCCATGGTCGTACTCGGCCTTGTTGAGCTGGGCGAGATTCTCCTCGATGCGCGAGCGTATGCGTGTGATGCGCTCTTCTTCAAACGCTGGGATCTTGGCCAGCAGGTCTTGGATGTTGTTGATGCGCTTGGTGAAGAATTCCTCGAGGCGCAATCCCTCAGAGCGCCGATGGGCGATTAGGGCGTTGATGGCTTGGGTAGATGCCTCGACCACGGCCTTGAGGTCTTCGTCGGGAGCATCGGGAGCGATGTCGCTATGCATCGAATCGGGGAAGCGGAAAAGCACCGAATACCAATCAGCTGGGAGTGGGATTTGCAGCTCAGAGGCCATCTCTACAATTTGAGCCTTGTAGGCCTTGAGAGCTGGCAAGTTGAGGCAGGCAGTGGCTTCGGCCACTGTCGATTCAGAAATCGCGACAACGTCGACTTTGCCGCGCTGCAAAAGCCGCGACGCGATGTTGCGAATTTCGGATTCGGCATCACGCAGCTGCTGGGGGAGCCTCACTGTGAGGTCCATCTGTTTGGAGTTGAGGGATTTTACCTCAACGGTGATTTTTTTGTCCGGGGTTTCGACCACTGCTCTGCCGAAACCCGTCATCGAGTATAGCATACGCTTAAGATTTAGTGGTATTGCAAAGTTACAAATTTTTTGCGAATTAAAACATAAGTGTAACTACTCAGCGATTCTAAGGAAACACAATGATTCCTTACATCCTACATGGT